>NZ_BAABJG010000028.1:0-15322 GCF_039543185.1 Paenibacillus vulneris
AATACACCCCTTAGAATTCATCGGATTAACCAGGGGGTTTTTCCAATGTCTATTCTAAGGGGTGCACACTATTCATCGGATTAACCAGGGGGTTTTTCCAATGTCTATTCTAAGGGGTGCACACTAGTAGAGGCTGGGTTTGTTAAGAAACCTGCGACAATGGAAAAATAGCACCGGTACCCCGGTGGGGTATCCCCCTCCGGCCACTGTTGTTCTCGGGAATTTTTGATTAAATTCGCTCTACGCCGGGTATTTTCCGAGAACAAAGGCGGACGCTACCGCTCCTCCAAGGGATACCCCACCTATTACCTTTCGCTTTTTTCTAGATGAATAGGTCTCTCAACACCCTTAGCCTCTACAAAATAGAGGCTAAGGGTGAACTAATAGTAAGGAAAGTCCCGCTAAGGGCCATCAGGAGAATGGAGCGCCAAATGAACGGAGACAAGCAGCTGCTTCAAGCTGCTCTCGACCTCCTCCATAGCCTTCTTAAGCGATAGAGGATCAACAACGCCTGTTGCCAGCAGCACGGTTTCCAGCCTGCCTGCGGCAGTCTCCAGCTGCCCTGCGGCAAGATTGCCCGCAGCCCCTTTGAGCGTATGAACAAGCCGCAGCGCTTCGTTGTCTCTACCCTCTTCCACTGCCTGCTGAAACTGGGTATGAAAATCGACATAATCCCGCTCGAACGTTTTTAACATCTGTATAAATATAGATAGCTTGCCGTTCAACCGTTTGATGACTTTTCTCACGTCAATTCCTTCCACGCTAGGTAAGGCAGATTCCGCCTCCTGACCGGAATAAGGACGGCGCTCTGAAGGCTGGCCGGAATCTCTGAGCCATTTGCGAAGCGTTGCAAACATGGCCTCGGGTTCAAGCGGCTTCGTAATAATATCGTTCATTCCAAGCCGAACATAGTGTTCATGGTCATTCCGCATGACGTTGGCTGTCATTGCAATAATCGGAATGTGGTCATAGCGGGGGTTGCGGCGAATCATCTCCGTCGTTTCGCAGCCATCCATCTCCGGCATATGAATATCCATCAGCACAAGGTCCCAATCGGATTCCTCAAGCTTGATCATAGCTTCCTTTCCGTTGCCGGCAATTTCCACCTCATAACCATGCTGCTGCAGCATCTCGCAGGCGACCTGCTGATTAATCTCATGGTCTTCCACCAACAAGATTCGCTTCGCTTTGGGCAATAGCGGCTTGTGCTCCAATGGCCCTAACGATGCCTCCTGATGATCGACAGTGGCAGCAAAGCGGGTCAACGACGCCTCCAGGGTTCGGAACAGCTCCGGCCGGGTGAACGGCTTCAAAATAATCCCGTCAGGCCGATCCTCTTCCGGCATCCCCAGCATCTCTTCCCTGCCGAATACGGTCGTCATGGCTAAGGTAATGATCCCTGCATCCGAAGCTGCCTTGTGAAAACCTCTCCATGTCTCCTGCCCGTACATATCCGGCATCTCCATATCCATAATAGCAATATGGCATCCAGTTTCCTGCGGGTTGTCCCGCTGCAGTCTCGCATACGCTTCCTTCCATGAAGGAATGAAATAAGGCTTCATACCGAAGGATAGAAGCATGCCGCACATATGCTCCCGCATGGCCGGGCTGTCCTCGACAACCCATACTACTGGCTCCCCGGCATGGGCAAGTCTGTATTGGGCCATACCGGACTGCTTGGATCGTTTGAAACGCACTGTAAAATGGAACGAGCTTCCGACGCCGAATTCGCTATCCACCTCCAGCGTTCCTCCCATTTTCTCGATTAAATAGCTGGATATAACCAGGCCGAGGCCCGTTCCGCCATATTTTCGACTGGTAGACCCGTCCGCCTGAGTAAAGGGCTCAAACAAATGGTCCAGCTGCTCCTTAGTGATGCCAATACCGGTATCATTCACACTAAATCTCAACTGCACCGAATCCGGAAGCTCCTCCAGGATCTCAATGCGTACCGTAACGTGGCCTCTGGGAGTAAATTTTACGGCGTTGCTGCATAAATTCAGCAGCACCTGCTCCAGGCGAAGCGGGTCGCCTATGAGTCCGTTAGGCATTCGCTCCGGTGTTTCCATAATCAGCTCAAACTGCTCTTTGCCGCCCAGAAACACGCTTATCGTCTCCGACAGCTTCTGAATGCAGTCTTCCGGGTGAAAAATGGTTTGATCCAGCTCGAATTTTCCTGCCTCCATTTTGGAAAAATCCAGGATATCATTAATGATCTGCAGCAGAGTTTGAGCCGAGTTGGTTATATTTCGCAAATAATCGTTCTGAATATCGTTCAATTCCGTTTTTTGCATCAGCTGGGACAGCCCGATAATTCCGTTGAGCGGGGTTCGAATTTCGTGGCTCATCCGGGCGAGAAACGCGCCTTTGGCCGAATCCGCTTCCTCCGCCGCAAGCTTTGCCTGCAAGAGCTCCTCCCGCATCCGGACCTGTTCGGTTATATCCCGGGAAATCGCGACAACACCAATAAAACGCCCTTCACGATCCCTGACTCCGTTAGAGTTATGAGATACGGCGACACGGGAGCCGTCCTTGCGGATAAAATACCAATCCCGGTCATAGGAAAATTGTATATTTCTTAGCTCTCTAAATACCGAGAGGTCAGGAGGCACGGGCCGTCCAAGTCGTTTCGTCAGCTGCACGGACAGCTCCTTGATCTGCTCCGGATCATGAAACAATAGAGGGGTTTCTTTGTTCAGAACCTCTTCCGCCGTATAACCCAGCAGCTTCTCGGCCGATTTGCTGAAATAGTTAATTTTATAATTTGAATCCAATGAGATGATAGCAAAATCATTCTGATTAATAATAGCCTCCAGTCGTTCGAACAGGCCCTTCAGCTGGACCATCATCCCGTTGACCGACCGGGCCAGAGTGCTGATTTCATCCTCATTGTCGACCTCGATAGGAGGTATGTCAAATTGTCCTTCGGCAGCCTTGGCCGTGACGGAAGTAATTTCTCTGATCCTCGTTATTTCACGGTTGAACAGCACTGTAATGAGCCACAGCATGACAATCTCCAACACCATAATGGTGAGCACCGTTTTGACCAGCAGCGCATTAAGCGGTTTCTCAAATTCCTGAATGGGGACCTGAAGCACCATGTGCCAGGGTGTTCCCAAGATGGAGGAATAAAAGATCAGCTGCTCCTCCGTGCCTTTAACCGTCTCAGTATAACCGTATTCGTTGGTCAGTATCTCACTCATGATTTCCTTCAAAGGGGAGTCGGCATGTCTAATATTGGCATATCCCTGCATCCAGGCGTCCGGGTGATAAATAATCGTTCCATCCCGGGTAAACATCATGATCGTATCCGCACTCCCGACTCTAAAGTCGGTATGAAGCTTAAGGGAAGATTCCACCGACATTAGGGCACTCAAGATACCTATCATCTGTTCGTCATCCCCGTAGACCGGTACTTGAAGCGTAAACATCATACCGCCGCCCGGCGGGGATCCCCGAAATACATCCGATACTGCGCTGCTCCCCTGGATCACCTTCTGGAAGGTTGAGGTAGAGCTTATGTTCATCACCTCTCCCGAAGTTAAGGTCAGCGAACCGTCGAGCCCGGCAAAGCCAAGATCGTAAAACACGCCCTTGGACTGCTCGACTTCCTTTCGCAAATAATCCATTCGTTCTGACGGGCTTCCATCCCGTATTTGATTCGTTCTGCTCATTACCTCGACTTCCGCCAGCTTGGTTTCGATCCAGGCAGACAAATTATAGGACCGGGACAGCACCTTGGCCGTGGCATTTTGCTGAAGCGCGTTCACAATTTGCTGCTTTGCGGTTCTGTAGCTGCTGATCCCTATGAATAATAAAGAGATACTTGTTATTATGGAAACAAGAATCATCATTTTGTTTCGAATCGATAAACGTCTCATGAGCGCTCCTTTTGCCGGATAGAATGTAAAACAAAAACTCCTAAGGAGGTTCCTTAAGAGTTGCCCATATACTTATACCCGATCCCCCACACGGTCTTGATCAATTTGGGCTCCTTCGGGTCCTGCTCAATTTTTTTACGCAAGTTGGCAATGTGTACGTCGATAGAGCGGTCGTTCACAAAGGAATCAATCCCTCTTAAAGCATTGATCAGCTCATCCCTGCTGAATACCTTTTCCTTGTTCGCAACAAAAAGCTTCATGATCTCAAATTCGGAATAGGTCGTCTCGACAAAGGCGCCGTTCACATAGATTGCTCTGCGCTCATGATCCATCGTTATCGGCTCCCCGTCCTCATACACCGCCCCTGCTGCAATCGCATGAACCGTGTCCATATCCGGCTGATGATACTGCATATGAGAGCGCCGGATTAAAGCCGCTACCCGGGCGGTCAGTTCCCTCATGCTGAACGGCTTGCATAAATAGTCGTCCGCTCCCGCCACCAGGGCGTCTACCCGATCCAAAACCTCCGTTTTCATGGATACGGCCAATATAGGTACGGTGGATACCTTGCGCACCTCCAGGCACAGCTCGATGCCGCTGATGTCCGGAAGCATGATATCCAATATGACAAGATCAGGAAGAAACCGTTCTAGAAAGAGCAAACCTTCCTTGCCGCTCTCCGCTCTTTCTACGGAGTACCCTTCTTCGGATAAATACATCGTCGACATTTCGCCGACCATTGGATCGTCTTCAATAACCAAAACCTTGTACATCCACGGGCCTCCTATAAACAAATTGTTAAAAAAGTGTTAGGAAAATCAGCATTATTTTAATGACAGCTTTATATTTAATACACTCTTTTTTCGTATGATTTAATTTTGCTGCTATATACCTTCTAGCACTACTACTAATATACTATATTAAGGAAATTTTCGTCTATTGCTGTTTAGAAATTGTGAAAAAAATGTTTATCGAAGCAGTTTCGAAGTTGTGCGACCGCGGTTAGCGGTTATTTTTGTCGCCAATAGGAAACACGTTCCCTTCCATTGCCTTCGGTGAACTTAAGTTTCCTATGTGGTGAAAAAAATGTACACAGCAAAAAAAGCCAAGGCTTATGCCAAGGCTTTTTATGATAGAGTAGGATTACACTGTGTTTGCCTGCTTAAGCCGCTGTCCGGCTGCCATAGCGCTTCCGACGATCCCCGCATCATCAATCATTTGCGCCTGCGCGATCGTAAGCCGCTCCCAATATCCCGAATAGACCGAGTTTTGCAGCTGCTCTCGCATCGGTGCGAACAACCGCTCTCCGGCTAATGCGGCTCCCCCGCCGATGACTATCATGTCTGGACTGTACAAAGTAACTGCCGCCGCTAAGCCCTTGCCAAGCAGCCTTCCGGTATAGTTCATAATCTCCACGGCAAGCGGGTCTTCAGCATCATAGGCTTTGGAGACATCCGCTGCGGTGAGGCTTGAGCCCGGATCCGCGTCCATCCACTCTCTCATTACGCTGTCACGGCCGGCCGCAAGCTGATCCTTTGCCTGACGGGCGATCCCGGTTGCGGAAACGACGGTTTCCAGACAACCGTGCAGACCGCAGCCGCAGTCATAAGGAATTTCCGGGAAAGGAATATGTCCGAGCTCCCCTGCCATATAACCGCTCCCGTAATACAATTGCCCCTGATTCACCACGGCAGCCGCCAAGCCGGTTCCGATCGTTATGCCCAGTACATGGTCGTAGCCTCTTGCTGCGCCGGCAACAGCCTCTCCATAAACATACATTCTAACATCGTTATCGATATACGTGGGAATCCCGGTACGTCTGCGAATTTCTTCGGCTGTCGGCACTTGGGTCCACTTCAAATTGCTGGCGAATAGGGTAATGCCTTTCTCCGGATCTATAAATCCGGGGGTGCCGACACCAATCGCACTCACATCGCTATGCGTGATTCCCGCTGTGGCAAGAAGCTCATTCACCATCCCGCTGATTTTATCAAAGACGAATCCGCTCCCAAGCCCTGCTTCCGTAGGCCGCTTGATTTTATTTAACAGCTTGCCTTCTGAATCGACCAATCCGCATACGATGTTCGTTCCGCCGATATCCATTCCTATCGTGAACCCCATGATCTCTCCCCAATCCCTTCCTTTTATGCTTCAGCTCCGAGAGTCTGCAATATACACTTCAATGCCAGCCTGGTCCAGCGCAGCGGCGAGCTCCGCACTTAAGGGTGCATCCGTTATGCAGCCGTCCAAAGACGACAACGGTACAATACCGAACAAAGACGCCTTCCCAATCTTCGAATGATCGACCACAGCATACGTTTTGACGGACCTCTGGATCAGCAGCCTGGCGATCTGCGCTTCCAGTTCGGAATAGGTGGTCACTCCCTGCTCCAGGGCAAGCCCATCCGCACCCATGAACATTTTACCGAGATTCAAGCCTTCGACTATTTTTTCCGCTAAAGGGCCGCACAGCTCAAAGCTGTTTTTGCGCATAACGCCTCCGGTAAGAACTACCTGCACTCCGTCGCTGTCGGCAAGCTCCATGGCAATATTTACCGCGTTGGTCACGACGGTAATATTCCTTCTCGTCTTGATCTCTTTGGCAATCAAATAAGTCGTCGTTCCGCCTGTAAGGCCTATGACATCGCCTTCCTCGATCAGCGAGGCGGCCTTGGCCGCAATGATTTCCTTCTCTACCCACAGAAGCTGCCTCTTCTCGTGAAAGGAGGCTTCCCGCATTCCGGATATGCCTTCGAATTGCGCACCTCCAATCGTTCGGATAACCGCTTCCGTCTTTACCAAATAATCAAGATCACGGCGAGCCGTCGCTTCGGAACAGCCGAACTTGTCCATAATATCCTGAATCGTGATTCTTCCTTGCGTTTTCAAAACCGTTAAAATTTTATTGCGTCTTTCTTCGCCCTTGGACAAATCCTGATCGCCCATTTTCCACTTCACTCCAAATGCCAATCTACTTGATGACCATGCCGTTTTGATGGTTATGTCGATAATTATAGGGGTTTAATATGACAATTTCAATCATTTCCTTGATTTCTTCTTTCAAAACCTTCAATTTGAACGAAAAAAAACGCAAAGGCTTTTTTGCCTTTGCGCTTCTCATTATTTATAGAGGGGGAAAGATTAATTATTGAAACCAAAATTAACCCAGGTTCTTACTTGTTCAGCTGCTTTAGCTTTTGCCGCAGCCACAACATCGGCATCCGAAGACAATCCGTCAATAAATTGGTTAATAGGTTTCATAAGGCGTTCAAACAAATCCATACCGGAAATTCCTGTAGCTATTGCAAGACTTGCACCTTGATCAACCAGGTCTTGAACTTCATAAGTTTCTTTATCCGCAAGAGTAGCTGCTTCACTAACGATTAATTTCAGTCTTTCATCAACCTTCGAAGTGATGTTGGTCGATGCTGTACTGCTGCTTCCTGTATAACCTTCTTGGGACAAAATATTGCCGATTTTGGCAGCTGCATCATTTTTCGCTTTAGTTACAAGTTCAGGGTCGATTGCATTTTGATCTGCAGCAGAGTCAATTTCTTTCTGTACAATATTGTTTAGCGCAACGGACAGGTCCGATTGAGTCATCCCTACAGCCTGTGCCAAAGTACGGCCCGATTGAAGTTCTTCCACAACATCATTGTAATTTTTGTCAGCAATAGTAGCTGCATCGCTAATGATAAACGAAATGCGGTTGTTTACTATATCATTAAGGTTCACTTCACTTGGTACATTGCTTGTATGGTATCCACCCGGAGTTGTAATAGCCGTACGAAGCTGGCGAAGTGCGTCTTCTTTAGCTTGCCGTACTTTCTCTGGATCAACAGGAATTTGGCCAACCGCACTATCAATAGATGCATACATCAGATCGCGTAAGGAATCGATGAGAACCGCTTGGGTTAGTCCTGAAGCAATTGCTAATGTCGAACCGGATTCCAATTTGGAGTCGATGTTTTCAATATCATCGTTTGCAATTAATGCAACGTCAGCAGCAAGAGAATTCAGGCGTTGTTGAATTACGGCTTTCAAGTTCACACTTGCTTGAGAGTCATTAGGCTGGTAGCCGGGTTGAGATATGGCTTCGCCGATTTGACGAGCCCCCTCCTCACAGATTCTTTGAATTTCCTCGGAAGAAAGACCAGCTGGAGCGTTGCTGTTTACGTACGAATTAAAATTGTTAATCAGTCGATCTCTTAATTCCGATGCAGGCAATCCGGAAGATTCAATCAGCGTTTTGCCCGAGAATAAGTCGGATTCCACATCATCCGTATTTTTGTCTGCCACCCAAGATGTGTAAGTAGCCAGGTTGCGAAGGTAGTTCGCAACTAAAGGCGAGCTGGCTGCTGCAGTCTGCTGTACTTCAGCCGCATAAGCCGGTTTTACTTGTGGAGCATAAGCAAAGCTTCCCAGCAGCAAAGCAGCTGCCACCCCACCTGTAATGGTTTGTTTTGCAAAACGTTTGGTATTCATAGATCTCTCTCCATTCCTTCTATTTCTATATATTTCGTATAGGAAATATTTCTACACGAAATATATCATAATTAAACTTGTTTGTGAATGACCTTTCTGAAAAACTTCGTGAATGTTTTATGAACTTCCTTTACAATTTTTTTACGTTCTCCCTAATCCGATGTAACGTATTGCTAAACTGCTTCATTTCATCCAGAGATATTCCTGTCAGCCAGCGGCTGATTACTTCTTTTTCTTTATCCAGCAGCTGCTGCAGCATCTCCTTGCCTGACGGTGTAATGACCAGACAGACGACTCTCCGGTCATCCAAGCTGCGCTCTCTTTGAAGGTATCCGTTATGAATCAGTTTATCGCACAGCAAAGTAACCGCACTCGACGATAACGATAAGCATTCCGCCAATTGCGATACCTTTAATGATCCGTAAAATTCAATAGTTTGAAGAGCACTCACCTGGGAACCGGAAAAACGGCGGTCCACATACTTACCGTAGGAAACCAGTTTTCTCATGATACGCCTGGATGTCTCTTCCATTTGCTCCAGTACTGCTTGTTCTGTCTCCATTTCTGGGCTCCTCTTCATACCATCAATGTAAATCCCGCGCCTCCATCAACTGGAAACGCGGGACAAGTCTTAACTTATTTAAATACAGCGACCAGACGTTTGGCTTCGCCGAACTCGGTTTGAATGGCTTCGTACATTTGGATGGTCAGGTTGGTATCCTGATAATCCGAACGTACTTTATTAAAGTCTACGATCACTTCGCCGGATACCAATTTGTTGATACCGCCGCTGTCTGTAAACGCCAAATCGTTTTCTGCCAAAGTACGGCCTGCGGAATCGACCAGGGCTACCTTCATTTTGGAGAAATCTTGATCGACTACGACATTGTCCGTTTGCTTGATATCCAAGTTCATTTTCAGCTTGTAGCCGTAGGTGACTTGAGGCATCGTAGCTGTCGCCAGGTTCGTATAAGCTTGGATATTCCAGCTATCCACCTTCACTTGGAACGGATAGAAGGACAGGACATCCTCAGGCTGAGCGAGCGGCTGCATTGTCACGTTCAAGGCTGCAATAGCCGATTTGTACGGAGCTGCCGTTTGCGTATCGGAAAGCTTAAGAACCATCGTTTGTCCCTCTTCTGTGTTCGGAACGATGAAGGAGTAGCTTACGATGTGGGACAGCTTAGGCATAAGCTGCTTCGGCGGATTGATTTGTCTGCTGCCAGCGTAGCTTACTCCCTGAGCGGTGTTCAACTCGGCCCCAAATGCCGGTACAGGAATTGGAGAATCGCTGTTATTCGTTAACTTAAATTTGGCAATGGCCGTTTTGTAACCGATGCCCTGGTTTTCATGCATGGTCAGCTCAACCAAGGAAACATCGACATCGGAATTGACCGCTTTGCTCAGCGTATCGAATGCGATTTTCGTGTTATAGGTATAATTGACCGGCTGCAGGGCGGACGGTACTTTGCCGCCTTCCGGCAGCACGATTTGAATACGTCCGACCGTATAGCTGACGGCTGTGCTTTGTCCTTTGGCGTCGGTCTGTACAAAGCTTTCCGGCGTCAGAACATTGATCGTCTTCAAGATCGTATCTTGATTGGTTTCAATTGCATAATGAACGTATTTCTTCTCATTTGGTTCCACTGTCACTTTGGCCTGTTCAACCTGTTTCCCCTGGAAGGAGGAGGTTCCGTCTTTCCCTTCCAATACTAGATCAGGGACCGTCACGGTAGAGGCGTCTTTGTTCTCAACCATCAGCTTAACGACGTAAGCTGTTTTTTGGCCATTATTTTGTTTATCCATATCGATAGGAGTATAAGTCAAAGGAAGATTGCTGGATGCTATGGTGAAGGCGTCGCCCCAATTTTTGATTGCGGACGGATCGGTAATCACCGCATCGGCGCCTGCCCAGCTTAATCCGGAAATAGGAACCGCCAGGACCGTCGTTTCCGTTTTAGGGTATACATTCCAGTCCACGTCGACCCATTGCAGCTCAGATAAGCCGACGGCATCTTTGTTGTCGAGCTTAATCATGTAGCTCAGCTCGGCTTCCGAATTAGGAAGTGCCGAGTGGACATTCGTGGAGCTGCCCACCAATGTATATACGGTACCGTCTTCCGTTTTGACGCGAAGCTCGTAATCCGGTACACGCTTGGAAACGGAGCTGTCATTTTTCAGATTGACAACGACCCCGATATTGACGCCGTCCGATGTTTTCTCGTTCAGCACGCTTTTGACTTGTACTCGAAGCGAATCGGTCAGCTGCTGATAGACAGGCGCATTCACGACGGAGACTTGACCTGCTTCATCGGCCCATACGGAAGCAATAGGCATCGATGCTGTGGACATAACTAAGGTGAACGCCAATGCTGTTTTTCCCCATACGTTTTTCATTGATTGTTTCCTCCAGAATTTTGCTAAATTTAAGTAATGATTAAGCTTTGACAGGTTCTGCTTGAATCCCCGCTGAAGCCGGCTTGCCGGATGACGCTTCTTCCGGAGCTTTAGCCGGAGCAGACTGCTCTTGAGGCTTCTTCTTGTCTCTTAGTAAAAAGACTAGCGGAATGCATATAAATGCCGGAATTGCCGAAATATAGAAGGTATCTGCAATACCTCGAACCAAGGCTTCCTTCTGAATGAAGCCGGCAATATAGGTCAACGCTGTGCCGCTGGCCGTTGCCGAATCCACTCCGCCCTGTGTTAACGCGCCGGAGAGCATGGAAACCACACTGCTGGCTGCCTCCGAAGTGCTCGGAACGTTCTCGGAAATCCGGAAATTATGAAACGTTTGGCGCGTGCTCATAATGGTAGTCAATATCGCGATCCCCATGGATGACATAACCTGACGGAATACGTTGGATAACGGGGATGCGTTATTGATCTGTTCTTTAGGCACAGCTCCCATACCTACTGTCGAAATAGGCATCATGCAAAGACCGATACCGAGTCCGCGGATCGTTAGCAGGACGTTAATCCATATATGCGCCGTATCGGCGGTCAGCCTATGAAGCTCATAGGTGGTAACACCAAGAATCAACAGACCTACAATACCCAGCGGCAAAATACCGAGCTTCGTCAGCAGCTTACCGCTGATGGGCATCATCAATGCCATCGCAACCGATTGCGGAAGCAATAGAATCCCCGAGTCCATGGCCGTCATCCCCTGAACGTTCTGCAGGTAAATCGGCATCAGAAACGTACCGCCCATCATGGCCATCATGACAAGACCCGATGTCAGCGTACTCGCCGAGAATTTAAGATTTTTAAATATTCTTAAATCCAGCAGCGGCTGATCTGTAGTCAATTCAACCCAAAGGAGCAGCGCCAGGCTCACAGCGGAAATATAGAACAAGCTGACAATATAAAGCGAAGTCCAGCCTTCCGTTTGGCCTTTACTGAGTGCCAGCAGAAGCGTTCCGAAGAAGGTGACCGAAAAGACAGCTCCCCATATATCGAACTTCAGCTTCGGATTCGTCGGGCTTTCCCTCAATAATACATAACATGCGATAGCTGCAATAATGCCGATCGGCACATTAAGAAAGAACAGCGTTCTCCAGCTGTAATACTGAACCAGATAGCCCCCGAGAGTCGGACCGAGCGCAGGGGCAACCATGGCGGCGACCCCCCAGATTCCCATTGCAAGGCCGATCTGATGCCGTGGAACAATCGTATACATGACCGTCATCCCGACAGGCATGATGAAGCCGCCGGTCAAGCCTTGAAAGATCCGGAAAGCGATCAAGCTCGAATCATTCCATGCGACTCCGCACAGGAACGATCCTATCGTAAAGCCTATAACGGAAATAACAAGCAGCTTCTTGCTTCCAAAACGGGCTGACAGGAAGCCGCTCGCCGGGATAACAACGGCCGAAGCCAGCATAAATCCCGTAACCACCCATTGGATCGTCGTCGTGGGAACTCCGAATACGGTAGACAGCTTAGGCAGGGCTACGTTGACCAAGCTGCTGCTGAGCACCGATACGAAGGTTGCCAGAATAATAGCGATCAGCGGTAGCCAGAAGCTGGCTTCTTGGTTCTGATCCGCTAGAGGAGCTTGTGTGTGTTGAGACTGTTCAGCCACGGTAATGCCCCCTATTCCACTTTCACCTTACTGCCGTCCGCCAATTGATCTGTTGGATTGATGATAATTTGTGCATTCGCCTTTAGGGTTGCATTATCTTTTACATAAACCCAATCCGCATTTTTGTCGGTTGTATTTACTTCAACCAGCTTGGCTGTACCGTCTTGAACAGCGTAGACGAAGGTTTTATTGTCTTTTTTAATCAGAGCCGATTTCGGAACTTCCAGGCCGTTCTTTTGCTCTGTATCCTTCATGTGAACTTCAGCCAGCATTCCCGCCATCAGCAAGCCTTCGGTGTTATCGATGGTTACTTTCACAGGGAACGTTGTGCTGTTGGCGTTCGATACAGGACTTACGAAAGAAATTTTGCCTGCGAACGATTTGTTAGGCACATTGGCAACCTTCACTTCGACGTCGGACCCGGCTTTCATTTTACCGATTTGCGCTTCGGGAACGCTTAGTTCCACTTGAACCGGGTTCATTTTAACGACCGTAAGCAGGGCTACACCCGGCTGAGCCATTTCCCCAGGCTGAATGCTGCGCTTGACAACAATGCCGTCGATAGGCGAAGAAATGGTGGCATTCGCCAAAGCGCTGTTAGCCAGCTCCACGCCGGCACTTGTGCGGTTCACGTCCGCTTGCAGCGCTTCAATCGTATTGCCGGTAGCGCCGCTTTTGGCCAGATCCAGCTTGGATTGGGCGGCAGATACCTGCGCTTGCGCCGCAGCTTGCTGGGCTACAGTTTGATCGTAAGCCGCTTTTGATTTCTCGTAATCGAACGTCCCTTTATCCATATCCTCTTTAGTAACGGTATTAGTGCTGTCGTACATATTTCTTAGCCGATTATATGTTTTTTGCGATAAGTCGAAAGCTGCCTTAGCCTGGTCAACAGCCGCATTCACCTGCTCGAGAGAAGCTTGGGCTGCCTGCACGGCACTTTCGAGCCCTTGAATCTCTTGCGTTCTGGCGCCTGCCTGCGTATCGGCGAGCTTTGCCTGGGATGCGACCAGAGCCGCTTCGGCTTGCTTGACCTGCTGCGTCAAATCGTCGGTTTCCAGTTGGACAAGCACGTCGCCTTTTTTGACAACGGCTCCCTCGTCTACGGTAACGTTCGCTACCTTGCCGCTGCCTTTGGAAACTACCTTAACCTCTTGGTCAGGAATAATTTTGCCGCTCAATCCGGAATCCACGTTCTGGCCCAGTTTGATCGCTTTAACCGATAGTTCTTGAGCCGCATTGGCCTTGCCGTTAACATCCCCGCATCCAGGAAGTGCAAATGCAACGGCTAATGAAAGGATCGCCGGGATCCATGTCATCTGTTTTTTTCTCATGGCTGATTTCCCTTACCCCTTCAAATGAATTTTAATAGTAGTACTCATACCCGGAGCTAACGCTAGTCCATCCTGGCTGTCGATGGAAATCTTGATCGGTATGCGCTGGGTTACCTTGGTAAAGTTCCCGCTGGTGTTTGTAGCAGGCAGAAGGGAGAAGGTGGCTGCTGTCGCTTCACCGATTTCTTTAACCTTTCCTGTCAATTTGGCCCCCGGGAAAGTATCAACCGTGAATTCAACCGTTTGCCCGACCTTCACTCGGTTAATATCTCCTTCTTCAATGTTCGCTGAAATGTACAAGTCTTTTTTGTTAACGATCATAGCGACCGTTTGTCCTGGAGACACTACCTCGCCGACCTTCGCATTCGTCTTGATAACCGTTCCTTCGATCGGTGAACGCAATGCGGCCTGATCCAGATTGCTCGTAGCCAGGTTCGTGTTATCCTGCTGGCCGACGATTTGATCGGACAAGACCGTATCTCCTTCATTGATCGCTAGAGAAGTTAATTTGCCGGAAATCCGGGGCATAACGCGATAAATATCGCCTGTAATTCTTGAATCCTCTGTCTTGATAAAATAATGCCCTTGATACCAGTAGGTGTACCCTCCCCCGGCTGCCACGACAACAGCCGCCGCAAGGATGATGGACAAGACTTGTTTCTTCTTCATGTTTTCTCCTCAACCTTCTTCTCTAAATAAGTAGTCAGCAGATCCAAGGACCGAATGATCGTATCCAGCTCCTCCTGATTCAAATCCGCCAACAAATTCTCGTAGAAGCTCTCCTGGAAAAAATGGAGCTTTTCTTTCACTGCTTCGATCTTGCTTGTTCGTCTGATCCAGACGATGCGCCGGTCCGATTCGTCCCGAACCCGTTCAAGCCACCCGTCCCGCTCCAACCGGTCAATAATACCGGAAACCGTGCTGTAAGACAGCTGGGTACATTCCGATATTTGCCCGATCGTTTTACGTTCGAAGTACACTTGACCAATCGTGGCGATTTGAGGAGTCGTCAACCCGATTTCCTTAAGGTCCTTCCCCATCGTAGCATTAAAAATTTTTGTCAGCTTCCGTATAGAATTGCCGATTTGCATAGCTCTGCTCATTTGCCAACCCTCCGACTTATTTCGTAGGCGAAATATTTATACACAAAAATATACCACACCGAAAGAGGTCGAACAAGGTAGGTTTGGGCAATATTCCTGGCGAAAAACCCGAACCTGTCGGCTATTTTTCGATGAGATAGCTGGCTTTTGTGCAAGATTCATGTTGTTTTCGCGACCGGCCCTTCTACACGCTATGTAAGCCCCCTTCCCCGACACATTTTTGTTTCCAGTCCGAAACTATTTCGTACAAGAAATATTTCTATACGAAATAATAACATGGTCGAACTATTTTGAAAAGAATTATTTCTGTGAACATTATATTTCTTCTAGCTTGAAAATATAAAGAAGCCGTTTAAATAAACGGCTCCAGGCTGTCGAAAAAGTCTCGACAGCCATTCTTTATGCTCATTTTTTTATCACGACACCGCGTTAATGTTG
>NZ_BAABJG010000029.1:0-382007 GCF_039543185.1 Paenibacillus vulneris
AGCACGGCAACGTGTGGAGCTGACGAATACTAATCGGTCGAGGGCTTATCCATTACCCAAGAAAGTGAAGAAAAGCTTCGAAGCAGACTCTAGATACTTTCTCGGGGCCCGTAACAAACGGGAAACTAATTCACAAACTTTACGCATGCATTTCGTATCTAGTTTTCAGGGAACAATACAATTGTTCTTTAGTCTTGGAGAGATACCCAAGTGGCTATAAGGGGACCCTCTGCTAAGGGGTTAGACTGCGTAAGTGGTGCGAGGGTTCGAATCCCTCTCTCTCCGTTGTCCTATGGCGGCGTAGCTCAGCTGGCTAGAGCGTACGGTTCATACCCGTAAGGTCGGGGGTTCGATCCCCTCCGCCGCTACCATAAAAGTTCTTGATTTTTTATGACAAAGTATGATATGATTCGACTTGTGTCACATGGAGGCTTAGCTCAGCTGGGAGAGCATCTGCCTTACAAGCAGAGGGTCGGCGGTTCGATCCCGTCAGCCTCCACCATAGTAATACGCCGTTGTAGCTCAATTGGTAGAGCAACTGACTTGTAATCAGTAGGTTGGGGGTTCAAGTCCTCTCGACGGCACCATCTTTGTCTAATGCGGAGCCGTGGTGTAGAGGCCTAACATGCCTGCCTGTCACGCAGGAGACCGCGGGTTCGAATCCCGTCGGCTCCGCCATTTTTCAAAATAGAAATGCGTAAGATTGGACAAGATATTCTTATAAGGCTCGGTAGCTCAGTCGGTAGAGCAGAGGACTGAAAATCCTCGTGTCGGCGGTTCGATTCCGTCCCGAGCCACCATAGGCGTACTGCAATAGCAGGAAGCCGCATCATATGGAGGCTTAGCGAAGTGGCCAAACGCAGCAGACTGTAAATCTGTTCTCATTGAGTTCGGTGGTTCGAATCCATCAGCCTCCACCATTTCATGTGAGTCATTAGCTCAGTTGGTAGAGCACCTGACTTTTAATCAGGGTGTCGAAGGTTCGAGTCCTTCATGACTCATCTGAAGAGAGACCGTAAGGTCTCTTTTTTGTTTTATGAGCAACTAACAGCATACAACAACATGGAAAAAAGCGGAGCCGCTGGGCCTCGCTTTTTTTAGTATAGACTTCTATGCTATGGATGAAACATCCTTGATAAAGGAACATTTTGTTCATACCGCTACTATGGCCTTCTGTCGTTCTAAATGTCTGGGATCCCTGCAAAGAAAGTACCTGAACAGAATCCAAGACTCCGGTATGAACTCATTTCATCTTCTCTGCGACCGATTTTAGTTTTTGCTCCATAGATGCCTTTTTATCCCGCCGGTCATCGATTTTGATTGACGTAGATACGCGTTCAGCACCGTGGCCGAAAGGAACCTCATGAAGACGGCGGATAACGGTCATCAAATCGTCGAGCTCCCCTTCGATGATGGTGCTCATCGAGGTCATTTCGTAATGAATAGGCTCGTTGGCCTGCTCCAGAACCTTTTGAATATCCGCAACATATTGACTTAAGCTGGTCGTTGCAGTGCCTATGGGGATAATGGTTAATTCAACAATAGCCATGAAAGCTTCCTCCATTGATTGAAAATTAGGTTTGTCTCTCATTGTATCGCTTATGTCAAGAAGCATCAAATAAAAACCTCTTTCCCCCGGATGGAGGCAAGAGGCTTCTTACAGCTCCAAGCGGGCAGCTTGGTTGCGGATGTAATCTGCGGTTCGCGCCGCTAGAGCCATTACGGTATTCGTCGGGTTCCCCGCCCCGGAGGTAACGAATATGCTGGCGTCGCAGACAAACAGATTGGAAATATCATGAGTTTGGCCAAACGAATTCACAACCGATTCCTGCGGGTCATTGCCCATCCGGCAGCCTCCCATCAAATGGGCAGTATCGGAAACGGTCATTTCAGGTTGACCTCCAGCCGCTTCTAAAATATCCTTCATCTTCTGAACTGCGTGTTGGATGAGCCGTTGATCATTTTCGCCATAGCTGAAGGTGACCTTGGCTCTTGGGAGCCCGTAGGAGTCCAGCTCATCGCTTAAGGTTACACGGTTGTCCGGATGGGGAAGCACTTCGCCAACCATGGTGGCTCGACCGTAATAATTATAATCAAGCATGATTTGGCGCAGCCGTGATCCCCAAACCGGAGTGCTGGATGATTGAGTGACGCCTTGAGCGAAGCTGACCGGTCTCGCCCCGTGAGAGTGAAGCGTATAGCCTCTGACGAAGTCATGATCAGGCGATGTTTCATAAAAGTCCTGCGTACTGGCCAAGACGGGAGTTCCTTTGTACAGCCGGATATCCTCCTTGAACTTTGCATACACGTCATGGCTGCTATGGGTCATGATAGCTTTGCCCACCCAACCGCTGCTATTGGCCAGGCCATCGGGAAACCGGCTGTTTGCAGAATTCAGAAGAAGCCGCGGCGTCTCCACTACATAGGCCGAGAGGATGACCAGTTTCGCCTTTTGCTCATACGTTACCCCATTATGAATGAACGTAACGCCTGCCGCTTTTCCGTCGGGTTTCATCAGGACTTGGGTCACCATGCAATCGGCGAGCACCTCGGCGCCGGCACGGATCGCTTTGGGAATATGTACGATGAGAGTGCTGAATTTGGCGTTCGGCATACATCCTTGGTTGCAAAAGCCCCGATTGATGCAAGGCGGTCTGTCCTCAAACGGCGCTGAAAGAATAGCCAGAGGGGTAACCGTAGAACGGATGCCCAGCTTTTCGCACCCTTTTTGGAACATGAAAGCGTTGGGGCTTAATCTATCCCGTTCGGGATAAGGGTAAGGTCCGTGAAAATTCCCCCATGGAAAATGTCTGGGACCGGCCACTGCAATTTCCTTTTCGATCTTGTCGTAATAAGGCGCCAGATCTTCATAACGGATGGGCCAATCTTCCGCTACGCCGTCTCGCGTTCGGGCCAGGAAGTCTGTATCGTGGAACCTTAGGAACACACCTGTAAAATGGACGGTCCCCCCTCCGACCCCTCTGCCCGAGTTATTATGTCCCATCTGCAGCGGGTTATCGCCTGCGACGATTCGGGTATCCTGCCAGCCAAGCCGCTGCATGGACAGCTCGTCACTGGCAAAGTCATGCTGCGGATCAAGGAAAGGCCCGGCATCCAGCACGACTACACTCATTCCGGCTTCGCTGAGCTCCTTGGCCAGCACGCCTCCGGCAGCTCCGGCACCGACGATGACAACATCGACTTCTTGTCCTTCATATTTACGCTTCATTTTTGGGCTTCGCCTCCCATGGGTCCAGCTGCCCGGGATGCATACGTACATATCCCCGAGGATAAGCGGGTCCTCCATACCCAATATCCGACCAAACACGGGGGTGGGAATAATAGGCTTCCGTAGTCAAACGCAGCAGCTTCTGAAAAAAAACGCTTTGAGGAATAGTCTTCCATGTATCGTGCGGCAAGGCGTCATTTTCACTGATGGAGGTCATGATCTGAAGCTGCCGTTCGGTATCTAAATGAAAGAATCGTTCCGTATAAAGAATCTGGCAAGAGTTATCAAGCCCCTCCAGTCCCGCTCTAATGAGCGCCGCAGCGTGGGGAACGTCAGATTTACGTTCGCTTTCTATGCCTGCTGATAAGGTATGGTCGATATGCTCAATGACATACTGTATGATTTCTCCTCTTGCGTCATCCATAAGAAGGGAGCACCAGCTTCGGAGTATTTCCGCTTCAGTTACGGACAAAAACAGATAGTCCCCGCCGGTATGAAGCCTTTCATTGACAATGGTGCGGGTATGCTGATCCCATTCGTGCTGTGCGGACATGACGTCGTACGTAGGGTAACGGCTTAGGTTCGGGTTCATACAAGCTACCTCCAATACATGACTAGTAGGCCAAGAGCACACATGGCGATAAACAAAACGGGCAGAATGACGGGAGGACCGGCCAGGAAGTTGCGCATTTTATACCCTCCGACTCTGACACCGACACCGTGAAAATGAAAATAGAAGCCTACGGTACCGATGACAACACCCACCCACATCAGAAGGGTAAACAGGTAGAAAAGCCACTCCAGCCGGACAAGGGCAAGAACAATACCGGCGAGACTGAATATAGGGGCGGAGATAACAGGCAGCCACATGGATTTGTGATGGAAATTTTGCCGGTAATGGGACAGGGTTACTTGAGCGCCGATCGCTATAAAGGCAATCCCGACAAATAAAATGACCATGCGGTCCAATGTCCAGTAGGTCCAATGCTGCAATGGGGCTTCCTCCATTCGTCATACGGTTAGTTTTTTAGGGCAGTTGAGGGTAGGTTAGAGAGCCGTAAGGCATAAGAGCAATGGATTTGCCTTGTCCGGAAATCGATTCGGTAAAAGCGGCTTGTATATCGTCCACAGGCAAGAGGCCCAGCAGCTCTACAATAGGACGGGGCAGCGCCGAATAAAGGTAAACGCGCTGTTGGGTCAAAACCTCGTCCAAATGAAGGATTTTATGAGCGCCCAGCTGAAACTC
Organism: Paenibacillus vulneris; assembly: GCF_039543185.1. Classification (NCBI taxonomy): domain Bacteria; kingdom Bacillati; phylum Bacillota; class Bacilli; order Caryophanales; family Paenibacillaceae; genus Paenibacillus; species Paenibacillus vulneris. The sequence continues at coordinate 4,476 of NZ_BAABJG010000029.1, forward strand.
CCGCTTCAGTTGATCTACCATGGTTTGGCGGTCCTTCATCGTCTCTACCCAGAATTGAAAGATGCCGTTCCCGAACATTTCCGGGCATTCCGCCGCCATAATAATCGTTCCGCCCGTTCTCGTTAGAGCCGATGCATTACGAAGCGCCTTGATGGCTTGATACAGCTGGAGATCTTTGGGATGCCCGCCTGGAGAAACCACCGTAAGGTCGTAGGTTTGCTTAACAGGGACCACGAAACGGGATGCAGCTTGGCTGATTAATGCTTGGTGTGCTGCCGTAATATGGCCTGCTGCGGCCTCCAGCACATGCTTCTCATGGTCGACAACGACATTAAGCATAAAATCGACCGTAATAAAGCGGAGTGCTTCCTCCATATCTTGATGAATCGGATTGTCAGGATGACCTGGAACTGCCTTGAATTGCTGCGATAAGCTATGGTTATGCTCAATGCATCTTCTGGAGGCGATTCCCGGTACGACGGCTTTGATTCCGCCCGATATTCCCGCCAAAGCGTGGGGCTCCATATTGCCGGTTGCGATTCGAAGATCGGCCTTGACGGCCAGCCGGTTGATTTCAATCGGCGTCCCGAAGGAGGTGGTTCCAAGCCGAATGCAGTCCTCGGCTGCGGCCGAGTGGTTGTGAACCCGGATCCGCTTGTAGACGGCCGGCCCTACGAGCTGCTCCATTTCTTCCCGCGTATGCTTCCGATGCATGCCCAGGGCAATGATAATATCAATCGATGGGTCCGGGATGCCCGCTTGGTTCAACTCCTCCAATAGCGGAGGAAGAAGCAGATGACTCGGACTAAGCCTGGTTCCGTCACTAATGATAATAACGGCGCTATGACGCCCTGCCGCAAGCTCGGAGAGCCTCGGTGACCGGATGGGCTGGGACAGTGCTTTAAGAATCCGGTTCCGGGACGAAAGTTGCTTCTCCTCGGTTTGGTCTGCCCGGTAAGTGATGATATCCACTGGCAGGCTTTCGGGTACTGAAAGAGGTATGGTCGTCTTGCCATAAGGTAAATGGAAAATTGCGGCGGCCCCCTAGTCGAGATTCGAACAGTTCAATTATTACCAAACCGATCGAAAATATCCTGCGAAGCCGTTACTATTTTCAGTCAACAGATCGGGTTGTGGCTTGCTCTGGAAGGGGGATAAGCAGGCTTCGCGGATGCCGGGGGTCGGCGAAGCATTTTTGGTTTTATGCTGTGCTTTTTTTTGCTATGATGAAGGTATATAGATAAATACACTTACGTTGGGAGTTCGGGTATGGACTGGGAACCGTTAAGGCAGCAGCTTGAACAAATATTTGATGCACCCGTAAGGTTGACGAGATGGACATGGGAGCAATGGCTCCGTGAGGCGGATACAGAGGCTCTCGGCAAAGGAGCGCCGCCCAAAAGCTTGCAGAAGGAGCAGCAGCTCATTTTTTTGCTGAATAAGGATCATGCGGATGCCATCGTGCTAAGCATTGAAGCGAACCGGGTGAATCAGGCGGAGCGCCGGCTGATCGAGCTGATGCTGGAATCCAACCGGATGCAGGAGAAGAAGCCGGTCCTTTCTATCAGCGAAGAAGAGCGCAGGGTTGGCATGGTCCGCGACTGGTTCAAGCAGCAGCAGGATTTGGGCTTAACCAATGCAGAGATGCCGGACACGCTGGTATCGCAATTATCTTTATACTCTACTAAAATTCCACTTCTGCTGTATGGAGACTATTCACAGTCCAGGAGAGTCAGCTACCAGGAGCTCAAGAAGCTGCTGGAGTCGTTCTTTGATTCGGAGATCGTGCTTATTCCGTTAATGGACAAGGAATGGCTTATTCTCGGTTCGGAAAAAATGCTGACGATGGATACCAGCGATGAACGGGATTATGGCGAGGAGGATAGTCTGGAGGATACGCTCGCCGCTATCGGTTACGGCCTCCATGAAATGCTCGAAAACGAATGGGTCGGCGACAGCCACCTGGCCATTCACTATCCGATTATGCCGTCCAAATCTCTTTACGCTACGGTGCTGCAGCTAAGAGAAACGATGATGCTCGGCCGTACTTACCACATGGGCAGTAATATGCATCTTCCATGGATGCTGCAGCTGGAGAAGTTGATTAACCTGATTCCCGAGGGGGAGAAGGCGAGCTTCCTCGAACGCGTGCTGAAGCGGCTGGATGCGGTTCTCGATGCGGAGACGATGACGACGCTGGAGCAGTTTTTTCAATTGGACTGTAATGTCAGTGAAACGGCCAAGAAGCTCTACATTCACCGGAATACGTTATTATATCGATTGGACAAGTTCAAGCAGGAGACTGGACTGGATGTCCGGACCTTTAACGACGCGGTTTTGGTCAAGATCGCATTGCTATTGTACAAAGTAACGAAAAGAAAGTGATTTTTTTGTGAAGATTGTGCATAGTCACAAAACCATTCCTACGGTAAGATAGCAATATAACTTGATACTAAAATTCGTAGGGGGAATAAACCATGGCAGGTGTACGTTTAAACCACATCGTTAAAAGATACGCAGGTGCTGAAGAAGCGACAGTGAAAGATTTCCATCTTGAAATCAAAGATAAAGAGTTCTTGGTTCTTGTAGGCGCATCCGGTTGCGGTAAGTCCACAACTCTTCGTATGATTGCAGGTTTGGAAGAGATCACTGAAGGCGAACTTTACATTGGCGACCGTTTGGTAAACGACGTTGCACCGAAAGACCGCGACATCGCGATGGTTTTCCAATCTTACGCTTTGTATCCGCACATGAACGTGTATCAAAACATGGCTTTTGGTTTGAAGCTTCGTAAGTTCAAAAAAGCCGACATCGAAGCTCGCGTACGCGAAGCTGCAAAAATTCTTGACATCGAGCATTTGCTGGATCGTAAGCCAAAAGCTCTTTCCGGTGGTCAACGTCAGCGGGTTGCCTTGGGCCGTGCGATCGTTCGTGAACCGCAAGTGTTCTTGATGGATGAGCCGTTGTCCAACCTGGATGCTAAATTGCGCGTACAGATGCGTGCTGAAATCGGCAAATTGCACAAACGTCTTGAAACAACTATTATCTACGTAACGCATGACCAGACAGAAGCTATGACCATGGGCGATCGTATCGTCGTTATGGATAAAGGGATCATTCAACAAGCGGCTACTCCGGAAGAAATTTACAACTTCCCGTTGAACATGTTCGTTGCAGGCTTCATCGGATCTCCATCCATGAACTTTGTTCCTGGTTCTTTGGCGGAGCAAGGCGGCAGCGTCTACTTCAAAGCTAACGGCGTTAGTGTCGAAATTCCAGAAGGCAAAGCAAAATTGCTTCGCGAAAAAGGCTACATCGGTAAAGAAGTGGTTATGGGTGTTCGTCCTGAGGATTTCCATGAAGAGCCGGTATTCCTGGAAGCTTCCCCTAACACTATCGTGAACGCTCACATCGAGGTTTCCGAGAATTTGGGTCACGAAATGCTATTGCACTTGAACGGCATTGGCAAAAACAGTGTCGTAGCTCGTGTTGACGGCCGTGCAAGCGTCAAAGAAGGCACAAACGTGAAGTTGGCGATCGATATGAACAAAGTTCACTTCTTCGATCCACAAACTACTTTGTCTATCCTTGTAAACAACTAATTGATATAAACTGAGGACCAGTCGTAATGGCTGGTCCTTTTTTGGTATTGCTTGTCGTTTGCCAGGACCCCCGCAAAGGATCGGCCGAAGGATGCAAAGGGCGCCCAAAAAAAAGCCCTCTTGCATAGCAAGAGGAGCTAGTTAGGGACCTTAAAGCGAAGGCTCATTCTCTAGGCTAGGTGGAGCAGATGCACCATCACAAAGCCTAATCCGGATAGCAATACGGAGCCGATAAGCCCTGCGGCGAAGGACTTCATGCCCAGTCGGCGGAATGCGGCAAGATCGACACCGAGACCGAGTCCGGCCATGGCCATTGCGATAAGCATATAAGCAGCCGTAACCAGAGCGCTTGCTGCAGCTTCCGGAACGATATTAAGCGAATGGATCCCGCTCACGACGAGGAACCCGAGAATAAACCAGGGAATCGGGATGGATTTCCATGATGCTGCAGCTGAACCCGTCCCTTCCTCGCGCTGGGAACGATTGGCCCAAATGCCGATGACAATGGCAACGGGAACAAGCAGTGCGACACGAGTGAGCTTAACGATAACCGCCATATCTACCGCATCGTTCCCTCCTGGCGCCGAGGCGGCAATAACGTGGGCAATTTCGTGAAGGGTAGCTCCTGAGAACACTCCGTAACCCAGAGGGGAAAGACCCATAACAGGGAACAGGAGCGTATAGAACAGAGTAAATATCGTTCCCAGAATAGCAACGATGGCAGCGCCTATGGCCGTTTCTTCATCTCTGGCTTTAATTTGAGGCGCTATGGCGACGACGGCGGCAGCCCCGCAAATGGCGGTTCCGCAGGCCGTCAAAATGCCCAGTCCTTTTTCTACCTTAAATAAACGGGTCAGTCCATAGACGACACTCAGCGTAAACACGATGACGATAACGGCCAGTACAAATACTTTCGGTCCGGCGTGAACAATATCCACCAGGTTGAGACGCATTCCCAGGAGGATTATGCCTAGCCTGAGCAGCTTTTTGCTGGAAAACTGGGTTCCTGCTGCAGCCCTGGCCGGCACGCCAATGGATGCCCTCCAAATGATGCCTAGTAATATGGCAATGACCAGCTGACCCATAATGCTCAGGAACGGAAAGCCGGACAAAAATTTCGCAGCCAATGCAATCAGCAAGGTTAAAGCGATGCCTATGAGGAAACCGACCCACGGTTTGCTTTGTTTTTGCGAGGAAAGCGCCTGTGCTTGACTCATGGTACTATCGACTCCTTTTTCTTTAACTTGCCTCTAACTATAAGATGAGCAGAAAGAAAAGTGAAATACCGATATGCTATGCGTAGGATTAGTTATTGTTATGCTTCAAGCGCGGATTATACGGGATTGTTCCGTTGGAATGAAAAGGATACAATGGGGATTACAGCAGGATGAGCTTTGCAGGCAGGGCAGACAGCGAAGGAGCAGGTTATGATTGTAGATACATTAAGAGTGTTCGTCATGGTAGTAGAACAGAGCCATTTCTCACGGGCCGCTGAAATGCTGAATCTTTCTCAGCCAGGGGTCAGTTTGCATATACGCAATTTGGAAAATGAATTCGGCGCCAAGCTTGTTCACCGCTCCTCCAAACAGGTAAAGGTTACGGAAGCGGGGGAGATATTGTATCAACAGGCAAAGCAAATGCTGGCCCTCTATGATTCGGCGAAGGAAGCCATACGCCTATTGCGCGATGAGGTGGCCGGAACATTGAAGATAGGGGCGAGCCTGACGATCGGGGAATATGTGCTGCCCCGGTTTTTGGCGGAATTCACAGCTCAGTACCCGCAAATCGATATTAGCGTGACGATCGGGAATACGGAGGAAATTGCCCAAGCGGTTCGTTCCCATGAACTGGATATTGGTCTGGTTGAAGGGAAAGTGGAGTATGCCGAAATTGAACTGCAGCCCCCTTTTATGGAAGATGAGTTGGTTCTTGTCGCTCCGGCGGACCACCCGTTATGTGCCGTGAAAAAAGCCGTCGATATCGGGATGCTCCAGGATCATGTATGGGTCTTGAGGGAACCCGGATCGGGAACAAGAGCGTTCAGCGATCAATTCATGGAGAAAACGGGCATCAGAATGAGGCGTTCCTACGTATTCAGCAGCAGTCAAGGGGTAAAGGAAGCCGTTGTCGCGGGTCTTGGGATTGCCATGCTGTCCAGGCTTGTCGTACGCAAGGAGCTGGAGACAGGGGAATTATGCAGCATTCCGGTGAAACAGACCCGGCTGCTCCGGGATTTCAGGCTTCTGCAGGACAAAAGATCGGCCGTAGAAACGATGGCAGCCAAAATGTTTATTCAAAAGCTTAGACAATTTCAAGGATAGCAGCGTTAAATCTTCCATAGATGAAATCCCAAAGCTTGTTGATTTATGCTTGTATTTTTTATACGATGGGATTATTGGGAAAACGAAGGAGACGGAACAAAGATGCCTAGAAAAGTAAAAGTATCTGACTTGGTTGAAGAGTTTCACCTCGAAGTGATTTGCGGTGAGGGCGGTCTTAAACGTCCCATTACTGTCGCTGACTTATATCGCCCCGGGCTGGTTATGGCGGGCTTTTACGAATTCCATCCGACAGAACGGGTGCAGATTCTCGGGAAAACGGAGCTGACCTTCTTTGACGGTTTAACTTCGGATGACCGAATGACCCGGATGAGAAAGCTGTGCGAGCCGGAGGAGACACCTTGTATTTTGATCAGCCGGGGGCTGGATGTTCCAATCGAGCTATTGGCCGCCGCCAATGATTGCAATATTCCGGTGCTTCGTACCAAAGTGTCGACCACCATCCTGGCGAGCCGCATTACGGGGTTTCTGGAAAATAAATTGGCCCCTTCTACAACGATTCACGGCGTTCTTGTAGACGTTTACGGTATCGGGATGCTGATTTCAGGCAGCAGCGGTATCGGTAAGAGCGAAACGGCTCTGGAGCTTGTTAAGCGGGGACATCGTTTGATTGCGGACGATGCGGTAGAAATTCGCCAGACGGCGGACCATGTACTTAACGGAAATGCGCCTGAGTTGATCCGCCATCTGCTTGAAATCCGCGGTGTCGGTATTATTAACGTTATGACCCTGTTCGGCGCAGGGGCGGTTCGTAACGTGAAGAAGATCTCCGTTGTTGTCAAGCTGGAGACTTGGCAGCAGGAGAAGCAATACGACCGTCTTGGTCTGGATGAGGAAACGACCCGCATTATTGACACCGACGTTCCTCTGGTTACCATTCCGGTTCGTCCGGGACGTAACCTGGCGGTCATTATTGAAGTGGCGGCGATGAACTTCCGTCTGAAACGGATGGGCTATAACGCGGCGCTTCAGTTCACGAACAAGCTGACCGAATCGTTGTCGGAAGATATCGACGATATGGAATAATTAGAATGCTGAGTCATTCTTATGAAGGAGGAGCAACATGCTGCTGGCAATTAATCCTATCGCGTTCGGCATAGGATCTCTGCAGGTACATTGGTACGGAATTATTCTGGGAACGGCGGCTCTCGTCGGACTTCTGTTGGCTATTCAGGAAGGCAAACGGTTCGGAATGAATCCGGATTTTTTCATGGATTTGGTGCTGATAGGCGTTCCTTCAGCCATTATCGGGGCCCGGATTTATTATGTAGCGTTCAAATGGGAAGATTACAGAGATAATTTATCGGAAATTATTAAAGTATGGCATGGCGGGATCGCCATATATGGTGCTCTGATAGGAGCGATCATAGCAGCTCTTATTTATGTCCGGAGAAAAGGATACTCGTTCTGGCGCATTGCCGATATTTGCGCTCCCGGGTTAATCGTCGGACAAGCGATCGGACGTTGGGGCAACTTTATGAACCAGGAAGCTCACGGCGGGCCTGTCAGCGAGACCTTCTTGAGGAACTCGCTTCATCTGCCGGATTTCATTGTGAATCAAATGTTCATCGACGGACAGTTCTACCATCCTACCTTCTTGTATGAGTCGCTGTGGAATATTGTAGGGCTGGTACTGCTCCTTATCCTGCGCAGAAGGCCTTTCCTGCGTGCAGGGGAGCTGTTTATGAGCTATTTCATCTGGTATTCCATCGGCCGTTTCTTCGTGGAAGGTCTGAGAACGGATAGTCTGGACTTCACGGGTCCGGAATGGCTGGCTTCCTTAATGAACGGTTTGTGGGCGCCGATGACATGGATGGGCTTCGAGCCCGGATACATGACGTACGGCGGCAATGTTAGAATTTCGCAGCTATTGGCCGTACTGATTGTTATTGCAGCCTTCATTCTGATGTTCGTTCGCAGAAAGACCGGGGCGGCATCGGCTCGCTATTCCGATCCGATCGAGCGAGTGAAGGGAAAGGATACACAAGAGCATCCGTCTGGCGGCCCTAAGGATACTGTGGAATCATCCGCTTCCGCTAAGCCGTCGGACCCTACTACGGATCATTAAGAGAAAGCCGTAAGGCTCTCTCTACCCGAACAGCATGATAAAGGAGCTTAATTCATGATTCATACGATGTTATTTGACCTCGATGGAACGATACTCGATACGAATGAGCTGATCATTCAATCGTTTTTGCATACGTTTGAAGGTGTAACGAAAGAGCCGGTTACCCGCGAGCATATTATTCCCAATATGGGAAGGCCGCTTGTGGAGCAAATGCAGTTCTTCTCCGGTAGAGATACGGTGGATGACCTGGTGCAGAAATACCGGAAGTTCAATGTCGAAAAGCATGACGAACTGGTAAAGGAATTCCCGCATGTTCGTGATACGCTTGCACGTCTGCATGCCGCGGGCATCAAACTGGGCGTCGTGACGAGCAAAGTAAGGCTGACTACGGAGATGGGCTTGAAGCTATGCGGCATTTACGATTATTTCGGTGCGATTGTAACAGTAGATGAAGTGCAGCGCGCGAAGCCGGATCCGGAAGGAATACGCAAGGCGCTGAAGGAGCTTGGCTCCGATACGTCGGGAGCGTTAATGGTCGGTGACAGCCACTATGATCTGGAGGCCGCCCATAATGCGGGAATCCCTGCTGTAGGCGTTGCCTGGTCCTTGAAGGGAATCCCTTATTTAAAGCAATACAATCCGACCTATATTATTGACGATATAAGAGAACTGCTTCCTATTGCAGGAATCGAGGAGAGTTCGCTTGAGACAAACAGATAGATTTTCGGTGGAAGGACCGAATTCATTATGGCAAATGTACAGGACCGTCAGCTTTTGGAAGGCGGTCCGCAATTTTATCTTTATCCAATTGACGCGGTATGCACCCTTCTTGTCCTTTAAGCGCTGGATTTACCGCCATGTGCTTGGGATGAAGGTGGGGGAGCATACCTCCTTTGCGTTAATGGTTATGGTGGATGTATTCTTCCCTGAACGAATCGAGGTCGGAAGCAATTCTATTATCGGATACAATACTACGATATTGACGCATGAATACTTGATTAAGGAATACCGGATAGGCACCGTGCGTATCGGGTCGAACGTAATGATCGGAGCGAACACGACAATACTGCCGGGGGTCACGATCGGTGACCATGCGGTGATTGGGGCGGGATCCGTCGTTCATAAGGATGTAGCGGCGTACAGCTTTGTCGCGGGAAATCCGCTGCGTGTTATCCGCGAAGATGTGAGAGAGGGACAATCTACAGAGGGGACGGGGAACAAGAATGAAGTTTAGACCATGTATTGATCTTCATCAGGGGAAAGTGAAGCAAATTGTAGGGGAAACGCTGAATGCAGGTCAGCAGGGAGTCGTTGAAAATTTCGTATCCGAGTATGATTCCGCTTACTATGCCGACATGTTCAAGCAGGATCGTCTGTTAGGCGGACATGTCATCATGCTGGGCGGCGGCAATGAAGAAGCGGCTGTGAAAGCGCTGCGCCAGTATGAAGGAGGGCTCCAGATCGGGGGCGGCATCACATCGGACAATGCGGCTTATTATTTGGAGCAGGGAGCATCGCATGTTATCGTCACCTCTTACATTTTCCGTGACGGAGAGCTGAATACCGGCAACCTGAACAGCATCGTGTCCGAGGTCGGGAAAGACCGGTTAGTGATCGATTTAAGCTGTAAGGAAAAAGACGGCAAATGGTACGTGGTCACCAACCAATGGAAGACGTTCAGCAATTTTGAAGTGAGTCCGGATAATATCCGTTATTTGGAGCAGTTTTGCGACGAGTTTCTCGTTCACGCAGTGGATGTGGAGGGCAAACAGTCCGGCATTCAGCAAAGTCTGGTCCGTCATCTAGCCGAATGTGTGTCGATCCCTACGACGTATGCGGGGGGAGCAAGGTCTATGGAGGATATGGAGCTGTTCCGGTCGCTTTGTGATGGAAAGCTGGATATTACGATAGGCAGCGCATTGGATATCTTCGGGGGGAAGCTGTCCTACAAAGATGTAGTGGCTTATTCCAATAATCAATAATTCATATCCCGCGTCCGGAGCAAGCCGGGTCCGCTGAATGACAGACAGTTGCGGTTTGGCATTGTCCCGCTTCATCATGTATAAGGTAGTTCGCCTTACGAGTAAGTGCTTCTGTAAAAGTGCGCTGACAGACGTGTTTTTCCATCAATTTTTGCCGTGTATTCATTGACGCCGCAGGTGTTCGGTGGTACACTTACGAATACATTCTTTATTTTGGTAGTATGGTAGCATATTAGCGAACTAAAGCGAATACGTTGAAAAAAGATGACTGTTACTATTAGGCGGGTGAAGATCGGTGTCGAAACCAAAAGTGTTTGAAAAACCGACCGGAGTTAAAGATTATCTTCCAGAGGCGGCAGCTAAACTCCGCTCTATTGAAACCAATGTTCTGCAATGCATGGAGCGCTGGGGTTATTCGGAAATTATTACGCCGACGCTGGAATTCTATGATACAGTAGGGGTAGCCAGCTCGACAGAGGATCGGAAGCTGTTCAAGCTGCTGGACCGTAACGGGACGACGCTGGTTATGCGTTCGGATGTAACGGCGCCGATCGCTCGGGTTGTATCCTCGTTATTGAAGGAGAAGCCTTTTCCGATCCGGCTATCCTATCATGCTAACGTATTTCGTGCTTTTGAAGCGGAAGCGGGGCGGGACGCAGAGTTTTTCCAGGCAGGCGTGGAGCTGGTAGGAGACGCTTCCTCGGAATCCGATGCGGAGGTTATTGCTCTTGCCATTGCGAGCTTACAGGCGGCGGGGGTAGAGCGCTTTAAAATCGCATTGGGTCATGTCGGCTTTTTGACCGGATTATTTAATGAAACGCTGAAAGAGAGAAGCGAAGCGCAGCAGGCATTAAAGGAATGCTTGCTCAATCGGGATTATGTAGGCTACCGGGATACGATTAAATCCCTGGGGCTTTCAGCTGACATGCAACAGGAGCTGGAAGGCATTCTGCGCTTGCGCGGGGGGCAGGAAATCTGCGCTCAAGCCAAGCAGGTGGCTCGCGATCCGATGGCGCAGCAATCCATCGAGCACTTGTGCGAGGTGTGGGATGTGCTGGAGGCTTACGGTGTTAGCGAGCATGTAGTCATCGATTTGACCATGATTGGAGACTTCTCCTATTATACGGGAATGACGTTCGAGGGCTACGCGGCAGATCTAGGATTTCCGGTTTGCAGTGGAGGCAGATACGACAACTTATTGACCCAATTCGGCCGTCCGGCTCCGGCAACGGGCTTTGCTCTTAAGACGAACCGGATTCTCGAGGCTGTGAGCAAACAGCCGATTATAACGCCTTCCAAGGTACTGATTGCATATACCGCGTCTAAACGCGGGGAAGCGTTCAAGAAAGCGCACGAAATGCGTCAGCAGGGCGGTACGATGGTAGAAACGCGGTTGATCCCGGACAGATTGAACGACTTCCAGCCGGTACGTAAAGATGATGGAACGTTCTTCGTTAACGGAGCTATCTACCAAGACGTCATCGAGTTTGGGTAAAGGAGCATGGATATGCAGGATGTATTGAAAGTGGCGATGCCCAAAGGGCGTATATATAAGCAGGCTTCCAAGCTGTTCCGAGAAGCGGGCTTTCCGATTCAGGACGATATGGACGATTCGCGCAAGCTCATCATTCCGGTGCCGGAAGCGGGGCTGGAATTTATTATGGCCAAGCCGGTCGATGTAGCGACGTACGTGGAATATGGCGTAGCGGATATCGGCGTTGTCGGTAAGGACGTTCTGATGGAAGAGAACCGCGATGTGTATGAGCTGCTGGATCTTGGCATTGCAAGGTGCCGGATGTCCGTCATCGGTCTTCCTGATTGGAAGCCGGTACTGAATCCGAGAGTCGCCACGAAATATCCAAATGTGGCTTCGCAGTATTTTCGCGAGCGCGGACAGCAGGTGGAAGTGATCAAGCTGAACGGTTCCATTGAGCTGGCCCCGCTGATCGGGCTCGCCGACCGTATCGTGGATATGGTGGAGACCGGACAGACGCTTAGAGAGAACGGACTGGTCGAGCAGGAGGAGATCTTCTCTATCACGAGCAGGCTGATTGCCAATCGTGTCAGCTACCGGATGAAGAATGAAGCGATTCAGGTTTTGTGCGATAAGCTGCAGCAAATGATGGCAGCCTCAGGAAAAGCGTAGAGAAAGAAAATAAAGAGCTTATCTATATCATAAATGGCAATTACAAGGGCAAGGGGGAAATCGTGATGAAAATCATGCCGGCCAGCGAATTTGCGCTTCAGCGTGAAGTGGAGTACGGCTCGGAAGAGCAGAACGAGCGGGTCAAAAGCATTATTGAGAGCGTGCGCAGGGAAGGCGACGCAGCGCTCAGACGGTTCGCACAGCAGTTCGATAAAATTACGGTCGATGAGCTGCGCGTGAGCGATGCGGAGATTGAGGCGGCCTACGCGAAGGTAGACGAGAGCTTCCTCACCGCGATCAGGGAAGCGGCGGATAATATTCGGCGGTTCCACGAGAAGCAGATGCGCACCTCCTGGATGGATTTGCAGCCGGATGGCAGCATCCTGGGGCAAGTGATCCGTCCGCTTCGCCGGGTAGGCCTGTATGTTCCGGGCGGAAAGGCGGCGTATCCGTCCTCCGTGCTGATGAACGCCATTCCCGCACAGGTAGCCGGAGTGCCCGAGATTGTAATGGTCACCCCACCGGCAACCGCCGGGGTCGAAGGCATCGACCCGCACATCCTGGTTGCAGCTGCGGAAGCGGGTGTCAAAGAGATTTACCGTGTCGGAGGAGCGCAGGCGGTAGCCGCTCTGGCCTACGGTACGGAGTCGATTCCGGCAGCGGATAAGATCGTTGGGCCGGGCAACATCTATGTAGCGCTGGCCAAGCGCTACGTGTTCGGTGCAGTGGACATCGACAGCATCGCCGGCCCGAGCGAGATCGTGGTGCTGGCCGATGAATCGGCCGACGCGGCCTACGTGGCGGCCGACCTGCTGTCGCAGGCGGAGCACGACGAGATGGCTTCGGCGATCCTCATCACGCCGTCCAAGCCGCTTGCCGAGGCGGTGCAGGCGGAGGTAGCCCGCCAGCTGGAGACGCTGCCGAAGAAGGACATCGCTTCTGCATCGATCCGCGATTATGGGGCGATCCTCACGGTAGACAGTCTCGAGGAGGGCGTGCGCGCCGTCAACCGGCTGGCGCCCGAGCATCTCGAGGTGCTCGTGAAGGAGCCGTTCCAGTATTTGAGCGCTATCGAAAATGCCGGCGCTATCTTCCTTGGACCTTACAGCTCAGAGCCAGTAGGCGATTATTTCGCCGGTCCAAACCATGTGCTGCCGACGAACGGCACGGCTCGTTTCTCTTCCCCATTGAATGTGGATGATTTCATGAAGAAATCGAGCGTCATCTATTACAGCAAGGATGCTCTCTTGAAGAACGGGGACAAAATTATCGCATTAGCCCGCCATGAAGGGCTCGAAGCCCACGCAAGGGCGATACAAATACGACTTGAGAAAGAAGGGATTTCCCGTGGCTGATCAACAAGCGACTCGCTCGGCAAGCATTGCCCGTAAAACAAATGAAACGGACATTCAACTGAACTTTAACGTGGACGGCTCCGGTGTCTCGGAAATCGAAACAGACGTGCCGTTCCTGAACCATATGCTTGACTTGTTTACGAAGCACGGCCAATTTGACTTGCAGGTTAAGGCCATCGGAGATATCGATATCGACGACCACCATACGGTGGAGGATATCGGGATTTGCTTAGGCTCAACACTGCGCGAAGCGCTGGGCGACAAGAAAGGGATCAAACGGTATGCCAACGTATTCATCCCTATGGATGAGGCACTGGCCCAAGTCGTGATCGACGTGAGCAACCGTCCGCACTTCGAATACCGTGCCCAGTACCCATCCAATCAGGTCGGCAGCTTCTCGACGGAGATGGTTCAAGAATTCCTCTGGAAATTCGCATTGGAAGCCCGCATTACTCTGCATGTCATTGTCCACTACGGCCAAAACACGCATCACATGATCGAAGCGATATTCAAAGCGCTCGGCCGTGCGCTGGACGAAGCGACGAGCATCGATCCGCGCGTGAAAGGCGTGCCATCCACGAAGGGAGTGCTGTAGCCATGATCGCCATTATCGACTATGGCATGGGCAATCTGCACAGCGTCAGCAAGGCCGTTGAGCGCCTAGGCTATGAGGCGGTGATCACCTCCGACGAGCAGCAGATTATGGCTGCGGACGGTGCCATCCTGCCGGGCGTAGGCGCCTTCGGCGATGCGATGGAGCATCTGCGCGAATCGCAGCTGGACGGTGTGGTAAAGCGTTATGCGGAATCCGGCAAGCCGCTTCTCGGCATCTGCCTCGGCATGCAGCTTTTGTTCAGCCGCAGTGAGGAGCACGGCTCGCACGAAGGCTTGAACCTGCTGCCGGGCAGCGTAGTCCGCTTCCGCGGCAGCTATAAGGTGCCGCACATGGGCTGGAACCGGCTGCAATTCGTGCAGTCGAGTCCGTTATTCAAGGGCATCGAGCAAGGGCATGTCTACTTCGTGCACTCCTATCATGTTCAACCGGAGCAGCCGTCGGATTTGCTTGCGACGACGGATTATTACCAGCAGGTAACAGCCATCGTCGGACGGAATCAAATATACGGGATGCAGTTCCATCCCGAAAAGAGCGGCAGCACCGGCATGAAGCTGCTAGGTAATTTTCTCGAGCTGTGCAGGGTCAGCTGTTAGTACCAGCTTCCGACGAATGGGATTGCGGCTGCACAGCCGAATCAATGAGTAAAGAAACGGGGGAGGACGAACCGATGCTTGCCAAACGTATTATTCCTTGTCTCGACGTTAAGGATGGGCGGGTTGTCAAAGGCGTAAACTTCGTCAATCTGCGCGATGCGGGTGATCCGGTCGAGCTGGCGGCGATTTACGACCGGGAGGGTGCAGACGAGCTTGTGTTTCTCGACATCTCCGCGTCCGTCGAAGGGCGGGCAACGATGATCGAGGTGGTTAAGAAAACCGCAGGCGAGATCACAATCCCGTTTACGGTAGGAGGCGGGATCTCCAGCGTGGATGACATGAAGCGGCTGCTCCGCGCAGGCGCAGACAAGATCGGCATCAACACGGCCGCCATCAAGAATCCGCAACTGATTTCCGACGGAGCGCGCCGTTACGGCTCTCAATGCATCGTTGTGGCGATCGACGCCCGGTTTAACGAGGCATGGGGAGAATGGGAAGTATTCACCCATGGCGGGCGCAATGGCACGGGGATCAAGGCGCTGGAATGGGCGAAGCAGGCGGAGCAGCTCGGCGCAGGAGAAATTCTCCTGACCAGTATGGACGCCGACGGTACGAAGGACGGTTTTGACATCCCGTTAACCCATGCCGTGTCCGAGCTGGTGAACATACCGGTTATCGCCTCCGGCGGTGCGGGGACGAAGGACCATTTTTACGATGTGTTTGCAGAAGGCAGAGCGGACGCGGGATTGGCCGCGACGATTTTTCATTATAAAGAGCTTACAATCGATGAGGTTAAGAGCAACCTCAGACATAAAGGGGTCGAAGTGCGATGAGTAACGTGGACAATGAACAACAAGCCGGGCTTTCCTGGGAGGAGCTCTCGGCAGCGATCAAGTGGGATGCTCAAGGTCTGGTACCGGCGATCGTGCAGGATGCGGTAAGCAAGGATGTCCTTATGATGGCGTACATGAATGAGGAGTCGCTGAAGTTGACGCTGGAATCGGGAGAAACCTGGTTCTGGAGCCGCTCTCGCAGCGAGTTGTGGCACAAAGGAGCAACCTCCGGACACACGCAGCAGGTTCGTGCTCTGAAGTATGATTGTGACGGCGATACGCTGCTCGTCCAAGTCATTCAGAACGGTCCTGCCTGCCATACGGGGCGCTACAGCTGCTTCTATAATGAAGTCCCTGTCAAGGGCCAGGCTTCCGCAGAGCCTGCAACGGCTGCAAACGATCGTTTTGCCATGCTGTCCAAGCTGGAGTCCGTCATCGCACAGCGCGAAGCGGAACGTCCGGAGGGCGCTTATACGACATACCTGTTCGAAAAAGGAATCGACAAAATATTGAAGAAAGTCGGCGAAGAAACCGCCGAGGTTATTATCGCAGCCAAAAACCGCGACAATGACGAGCTTCGTTATGAATCAAGCGACCTGATCTTCCACTTGATGGTTCTTCTTCGCGAAGCGAAGCTTCCGTTGGACGAAGTCATGAAAGAACTCGATAGAAGACATAAAAAATAACCGAAACCGCCGATAGGGCGCAGCGTACAACTAAGTAAGGCGATGTTTCCGCCTATGCCAGCTCGCTGCAGCCTCTTAACTGGTGCAATCCGCTATAGTACAAAAGGGCATGGAGCGCAAGACCGACCGTTCGACGAGAGGGCTTCCGTTTATGCCCTTGCTCTGTGTCTTGCGAGGGAAAGCTTGGCAAACGGAAATAATCAATGCCCAAAACGCCCCTTATAATGGTAAAAAGCCCGCTGTTATGCACTTTATCCCCTTTTTTTCACGGAAATGCCTTTTTATAATTCGTTTGTTTTCATGTATACTGGGGTTGTGGACATTTTTATTGTATAATGACTGTTGATGTTATAGATGCATCGGAAAACAACCCACGAAAATTTACGTAAACATTCCATAGCGGAGGTAACCTGTAACCATGTATAGCGACAAATTGAAAATCTTTTCCGGATCATCCAACCCTAAGCTAGCCGAACGGATAAGTAACGAGCTGGGTGTTCCATTAGGCCAAGTCAAGCTTTCCCGATTCAAGTGCGGGGAAATTTACTGCTGCTTCGAAGAAACGATTCGGAACTGCCACGTGTTTTTGGTACAAACATTTTCTCATCCCATCAACGAGAACTTCATGGAGCTCCTGGTTATGATGGATGCAGCCAAGCGCGCGTCGGCAAAAACTATCAATCTTGTCATTCCATACTATGGTTATTCCCGCCAAGAGCGTAAAGCGGCTCCACGCGAACCGATTTCTGCGAAATTGGTTGCGGACCTGTTGAATGCAGCCGGTGCGGACCGTGTTATCACGATCGATCTGCATGCGCCTGCCATCCAAGGATTTTTCAACATTCCTGTCGATCATTTGACGGCGTTGGACCTGCTGAGCGCTCATATCAAGAAGAAGGAAATCGACGATCTGATCGTCGTATCTCCGGATGCGGGCGGTGTGACTAGAGCGGAGAATCTGGCGAACGTGCTGGAAGCCCCTATCGCTATGATGTTTAAAAAGCGCTATGCGCACAATGAAGCGGTCGTTACTCACGTAATCGGGGACGTAAAAGGCAAAACGCCGGTGATCTTCGAGGACTTGATCGATACCGGAACGACCATTGTCAATGTTGTCGAGGGCTTGAAGGAACGGGGGGCCAACGATGTCTACATCTGTGCGACGCACCCGGTATTCTCGGGACCTGCCCTGCAGCGTCTGGATCACCCGAACATTAAGGAAGTCGTGATTACAGACTCTATTGCGATTCCTGAAGATCATTCATCCCGATTCCAGGTGCTTTCCGTAGCCGGATTATTATCCAATGCGATTCGAATTATAAAAGACGGCGGTTCCATCAGCTCCTTGTTCAAATACGGCGGGGTATAAGATGTAATCTACGTATGGGTATCATACTCTTTATGCTATACTTTTTGTATCAACTAACACTGGTTTCCTATGTGAATTCCAGTCGGAACCGGAGGTGCCTTATTTAATGGAAAAGAAAAAGCGTGCTAACCCGAGTCAGCATGAGAAAGTCATACCGATGAAAATGGATGCCACGTTCTTTTTCGAAAGAGCCGTTCAGTCCTTGGACCGATATCATTACGATAAGGCATTAAAGTATTTTCGTCGGGCTGCTGATTACGAACCGGAGAATCCGGTGAATCATTGCAATCTGGCGGGATTGCTTTCGGAGATGGGGAATTACGAGGAATCCAACCGCATTCTTCAGCACGTACTGGATCATATTGATCCGAGTATGACGGAATGTTACTTCTACATGGCCAACAATTATGCCAATATGGAGAATTATGAATCGGCGGAAAAGGCGATCATTCATTACCTCGAAAACGACCCTACAGGCCAGTTCCTTGAAGAGTCGGAGGAGATGATCGAGCTGCTCAGCTATGAGCTGGACCGTCCGACCAAGCTGACCTCGATCAAAAGCCGGGAAGGCATGTTCGAGCATGACCGGGCGCGCAGTATGCTGGAAGAGGGCAAATTTGCGGAAGCGGTTCGTATTTTAGAGAAAATTATCAAGAAGCATCCGGATTTCATGGCTGCACGCAATAATCTGGCCTTGGCCTATTATTACATGGGGCATTTTGAAAAATCCGTTGATATGATACGCCAGGTGCTCGAGCTGGATCCGGGCAATCTGCACGGGTTGTGCAATCTGGCCATTTTCTACCAGCATTTCGGAGATAAGGAGAACTTATCCGAGCTGCTCGGCGTTCTGCGCAAAACGTATCCGTTCCATCAGGATCATGTGTTTAAGCTGGCCACAACGATGGGGATCTTGAGCGAGCACGAGACGGCTTACCGTCTGTTCAAGCGCTTGCTGAAGACGGGGGAGGCAGGACTCGATCCGTGCCTGTTCCACTATACGGCGGTGGCAGCTTATAATACCCAACGGTACGACGAGGCGGAGCGTCAATGGCGTCAGGCGGATAAGTTCGATCCAGGCTCCGAAATTCCGAAGTTTTATTTGAGCCAGCTGGAGAAGGCCCGCACTGAGCAGGTGAAGCCTTCGGTCAGCTATCACTACCATCTTCCTTTTGAAGAGCAGTTCCGCGGGCTGGAAAAGTCTACGGAGGGCTTGCCCGACCACTTGAAGCGGGATCCTTTGGTCCGTTCGTCTTTCTTCTGGGCGCTGCGTCATGGAGATACCGAGACGAAGCTGCAGGTCATTCAAGCCTTTGGCCTGATTGGCGACAGCGAGGTCAAGGAGGCGCTTCTGGATTTTATCCAGGAGCCGAAAGAGGACGATTACCTGAAAAAGGTAGCCATCTTCGTGCTGCGCAATATCGGGCTGCGTGAACCGGTCACAGCAGTCATCGACGGGAATCGGCTGACGATTCCTGCTTCGCCGTTCTCGCCGAATTTGCCGGTTTGGGAGCGGAAATGGCAGGAGGTTATGGATCGTGCCATGCAGGAGATGAACCGCAGGTATGATATGGTACAGCAGTACGATTTGCAAACATTATGGGTAGAATATTTATCGAGAGTTTACCCGAATGTGCCGAAAATAACGAAGAGCGAGGGCTGGGCGGCAGCGCTGGAATATTTGACGGCCAAAATGCACCGCCGCTCCATCTCTTTTCACGAGCTGTCGACTCGTTACCAGGTTACTCCGGCGACGATCAGCAAGAATGTCAAAATGATTGATGAGGCTTGCGGCATTCGCGAGAAGATGGAAGCGATCTTCCCGACGTTCTCAAGCTTTGATAATAAGGTGAAGTAACAAGCAACACGGATGGCGATGAAGAGGGAAACTTTAAGGAGGAACTGAACATGTACAAAGCAATAGTAATCGGAACCGGTCCTGCCGGGCTTACGGCAGCCATTTACTTGGCTCGTGCGAATTTGAATCCTTTGGTCATTGAAGGTCCGGAGCCGGGCGGACAATTGACAACGACTACGGAGGTTGAGAACTTCCCTGGTTTTCCTCAAGGCATTATGGGTCCTGAATTAATGGATAACATGCGCAAGCAGGCGGAACGCTTCGGAGCGGAATTTAAAACCGGCTGGGTGAATCAAGTGGATCTTTCGAAGCGTCCGTTCAAGCTTTCGGTTGAAGGCTTGGGAGATATCGAATCGGAAACGCTGATCATTTCCACCGGAGCTTCGGCGAAGCTGCTTGGCATTGAGAATGAGAAGGAAAGCATCGGCCGCGGCGTAAGCACTTGCGCAACCTGTGACGGCTTCTTCTTCCGCGGCAAAAAAATTATTGTTGTCGGCGGAGGAGACTCGGCCATGGAGGAAGCGAACTTCCTGACAAGGTTTGCAACAGAGGTTCGTCTGGTGCATCGCCGCAGCGAGCTTCGCGCTTCCAAAATCATGCAGGACCGCGCTCGCGCGAACTCCAAAGTGACGTGGAGCCTGAACAAAACTCCGCTCGGCGTCGTTATGGGTGAGAAGGGCGTTACCGGCTTGAGAGTGAAGGATAACGCGACAGGTAACGAAGAAGTTCTCGAAACCGACGGTATTTTCGTTGCGATCGGCCATAAGCCGAATACGGATTTCCTGGGCGGACAGATTACAACCGACGATCATGGCTACATAGTAGTGAAGCCAGGCACGACGCAGACAAATGTGGAAGGCGTTTTTGCTTGCGGCGACGTACAGGACAGCAAGTATCGCCAAGCGATCACCGCTGCCGGAAGCGGATGTATGGCCGCTCTTGAGTGTGAGAAGTTCTTGGAAGGACATGCCGTTCACGACTGGAGTCAATCGCTGTAATAAGGGGGAAAACGTGGGACCGGGGTTCCGCGTTTTTTCATTTCGGCTTCTTGACCTGTGCAAGGGGTTGGCTTATAGTTGGAACAGGAAACAATACGCGATCAAAGTTTATGAGGTGACCAGGAAAATGGGAGAGAAAGTGTACGTTGGAGTCGATCTGGGAGGAACAGCCATTAAGGTAGGGCTTTGCGACGAGAATGGGAAGCTGCTGCAAACCTTTGAAGGACCGACAGGAACGGAACATGGTGTCGACGTCGTATTGGAGAACATCGCGCAATATGTGCGCAAGCTGGTGGCGGATTCTCCATATGAATGGGATCAGGTTGCCGGGATCGGAGCAGGCATCGCCGGATTTATGGATATCCCGGAAGGCTTTATTAAGCTATCCCCCAACTTGGGCTGGCGTAACGTACCTATCAAAACAATTCTTGAAGAGAAGCTCGGCAAAACCGTAAAAATCGACAATGACGCGAATGTAGCGGCATTGGGAGAAGCCTGGAGCGGCGCGGGAGCGGGCATTCCGAACCTCGTATGCTATACTCTTGGAACCGGTGTCGGCGGCGGCATCATCGTTAACGGCAGCATCGTCCAAGGGTTTAAGGGAATGGCCGGCGAATTGGGCCATATGATCGTCGTTCCCGATCTGGAAGCTATTCAATGCGGATGCGGGATGAAAGGCTGTTTGGAAACTGTATCTTCGGCGACGGGCATTATCCGTATGGCCAAAGAAGCGGTGGAACGCGGCGAGCATACCTCGCTTGCATTGGTAGAGAACATTATGGCGAAGGACGTCTTTGACGCGGCGAAATCCGGAGATGAGGTGTCACTGCGGATCATTAACCGTGCAGCCTATTATTTAGGCAAATCTATGGCGCTTGTGTCGGTCGTATTGAACCCGCAGAGGTTTATCGTCGGCGGCGGCGTATCGAAGGCCGGAGATATTCTGTTTGATGCTATTCGCAAGTATTTCAACGAATTTGCTCAGGAATCCGCCAAGGAGGGCGTCGAAATCGTCCCTGCAAGTCTGGGCAATGATGCCGGAGTGGTAGGAGCCGCCGGTTTGAATCTGCACTCCTAGTCGACGCGGTTTGATATAAATAGAGATGGAAGAGTTCTGCTTGTTTTAAGAGCTTGTTTCGTTAAAACAGCTCGGGTTTCAGGCGGCAAGCCGACGGGAATCCGGGCTCTGGAGGTGGAAAGTCCCATGGAAGAAATGCATACCTTAGGCAAACTCGTGATTATTACCGGAATGTCAGGTGCCGGCAAAACCATTGCTGTGCAAAGCTTGGAGGACTTGGGCTTTTTCTGCGTGGATAATCTTCCCCCCGTACTCATACCTAAATTTGCCGAATTGATTGAACAATCCAAAGGCCGTATCGGCAAAGTAGCTCTAGTTATTGACCTTCGGGGAAGGGAATTCTTCACTTCCCTGTCGGAATCGTTACGTTATATTAAGGAGAACCATACGCTGACGTATGAGATTCTGTTTCTCGATGCGACGGATTCCGTCCTGGTACAGCGGTATAAGGAAAGCCGGCGGAAGCATCCGCTGGCGCCTGCAGGCGCGCCTCTGGAAGGCATTGTGCAGGAGCGCAAGCTTCTGGAGGAGCTCAAGGGCATGGCGACCCAGGTGATCGATACGAGCAGTCTGAAGCCTGCGCAGCTGAAGGAGCGGATCGTGTCGCGGTTCACGAATCTGGAATCGAACGGTATCTCGATCAATGTGATTTCCTTCGGCTTCAAATACGGGGTTCCTATCGATGCGGACCTTATCTTCGACGTCAGGTTCCTTCCTAATCCGCATTATGTGGAGACACTCCGGCCTAATACAGGCCAAGATCCGGAAGTATACGACTATGTCATGAAATGGAACGAGACGCAGGAATTTCTCAGCAAGCTTCTCGATATGCTGAACTTTCTTGTTCCCCAGTACAAGAAGGAAGGCAAAAGTCAGGTTGTCGTAGGCATCGGTTGTACAGGGGGCAAGCACCGTTCCGTAGCCATTGCGGAATATCTGGGTAAAGTGATGGGGAACAGCGAGACGGAGACGGTACGGGTCAGCCACCGGGACTCCGAGCGTGACCGGGTTGAGGTGAAGAAATGACGGATACCCGTCTTGAGAGTGCGCGCCCTAAAATCGTTGTCATAGGGGGAGGCACTGGACTATCGGTAATGCTCCGCGGCTTGAAGGAGAAGCCGATGGATATTACGGCGATCGTGACCGTAGCGGATGACGGAGGGAGCTCCGGCATCCTCAGGTCCGAGCTGGAAATGGTGCCCCCAGGTGATATCCGCAACGTATTGACGGCATTGGCCGATGTAGAGCCCCTGCTCGGCAACATGCTGGAATACCGCTTTGAGAAAGGTCAAGGATTAGCCGGCCATAGTTTGGGCAATCTAATCTTGGCAGCGATGCGAGATATTACCGGTGATTTCGTTACCGGAGTACGGGAGCTAAGCCGTGTATTTGCCGTTCGCGGGCGCGTCCTTCCCGCTGCCAATGATCCCATTGTATTGAAGGCGGAGATGACCGATGGAACGGTCGTCGTGGGAGAGTCCAAGATCCCGAAGGCCGGCAAGGTGATCAAGCGCGTCTTTATCGAGCCTTCCGATGTGCCCCCGCTGGATGAAGCGGTTGATGCGCTCAAGCAAGCCGATGCCATTCTCGTCGGTCCCGGCAGCCTGTACACGAGCATTATGCCAAACCTGCTTGTACCAGAAATCACACGCACGATTGTAGAATCCAAGGCGCTGAAAATGTTTATTTGCAATGTTATGACCCAGCCCGGAGAAACCGATAATTATACGGTCAGCGACCATTTGAAAGCCGTATACCACCATGTCGGACATCACTTGTTCGATTATGTTATCGTCAATAACGGAGAAATCCCCGCCCAAGTACAAAGCAGATATGCCGAAAAGGGAGCCAAGGTCGTTCCGTTGGACCTCGAAGAGGTCACGAAAAACGGGTACAAGGTAATCGGCGACCAGCTTGTTCTATTCCGGACCTATCTGCGCCATGATGCCGTCAAATTAAGTCATCACATATATCAACTGGTGGAGAGCTGGATGCACAAGAAGAGGTGATTTGCCATGTCCTTCGCCGCACAAACGAAAAAAGAACTGACGATGATCCAGTCCGATGCCTGCTGTGAGACGGCTGAGCTGTCCGCGCTTATCCGAATGAACGGGTCCGTTCAGCTGACCAATCAGCGTATCGTTCTGGATGTTTCAACCGAGAATGCGGCTATTGCACGTCGTATGTACACGTTGTTGAAGAAGGAATTCAATGTTCATACCGAGCTGTTGGTACGTAAAAAAATGCGGTTGAAAAAAAATAACGTCTACATTGTCCGTGTACCGAATCAGGTGCAGGAGATTTTGTCCAGATTGCAGATCGTATCCGAAGGGTTTCTATTTACACCCGGTATCGCAGAGGATATTATCAAAGAGGATTGCTGCAAGCGCGCCTATTTGCGCGGAGCCTTCCTTGCCGGCGGATCGGTCAACAATCCCGAGGGTTCTTCCTATCACCTGGAGATTTCCTCCATGTATGAGGAGCACTGTCAAGCGTTGTGCCGGCTGGCCAACGAATTTGATTTGAACGCCCGCTGCATCGAGAGGAAGAAGGGCTTTGTATTTTACATTAAGGAAGGCGAGAAAATTATCGAGTTTCTCAATTTGATCGGCGCGCATCAGGCGCTGCTGCGGTTTGAGGATGTGCGTATTATGAAGGATATGCGCAATTCGGTCAATCGGCTGGTCAACTGCGAGACGGCGAATCTGAATAAAACGATCGGCGCGGCCGTAAGGCAAATCGATAATATTCGTCTGCTTCAAAAGGAAATCGGCCTGGAGAATCTGCCTGAGAAGCTTCGCGAGGTTGCGGAGATCCGTCTTATGCATCCGGACATGAATTTGAAAGAAGTCGGCGATCTGCTAAAAGGCAATGTCAGCAAGTCCGGCGTCAATCACCGTCTACGGAAAATTGATGAGCTAGCGGAAAAAATTCGTAAATCATAGCACTTTACGGAAAATATAGATTTTTTGTGTTATTTTACGATACGCCTAGTGTATCGGATGGATAAATGGTATAATATTTGAAAAATCGCTTTTTCATGGTCATTCATCTGGATGGTCATTTGTTATTAAGAAGTAGGGGGTATGGGTTGGAATGTCGAAACGCCCAGTAGTCGTAAAGTTGAAAACTGGCCTTCATGCCAGACCAGCGGCACTATTTGTGCAGGAAGCTAACAAGTTTTCTTCGGAGATCTTCGTCGAGAAGGACGAGAAGAAAGTCAATGCCAAGAGTATCATGGGCATAATGAGCTTGGCTATCAGCACAGGTACGGAAGTGTACATTAGTGCAGAAGGTTCGGACGCCGAGCAGGCTGTAAACGCTTTAGTTGCTTTGGTCAGCAAAGAGGAACTGGAGAATCAATAACAACCGCCACAGGCTTCCGTTAAGGAAGCTTTTTCACCACTTGGGAAGGTTTTAAGTGTTCGCTTAAGCGCCCGATCGGCGCAGCAAAGAGCATATCTTACTGGCGATAACCTGCTGCTGTACGCAGTCGCCCATGCTGAGAATTCGGGTAATGAGATTACGTTACCGGATGGAAGACAATGGGTGGTATGGGATGCACAGAAAAGCGCAACCTTTTCTTGAGCGGAGCGTCTATAATGACGTGTCTTCTGCAGAAAAGGTTTTTTGCTGTTCTTATTTTTATATTTTTATTTTTAGAAGGAGTAAGAGAGATGAAACAGATGAAAAGAGAAATGTCTCTGATGATGATCATCACCTTGTTGTTCACCGTCCTCTTCTCTCCGTTGGCTTCGGCACAGAGCGTAGCGTCGACTTCGACCTACATTCTGCTCTATGTCGATAAAGCGGAGGCGTTTTTGAACGGGAAACAGGTAACGTTAGACTCCCCAGCTACGATCATCAAAGACAAAATGTTTGTGCCTGCCAAGTTCCTGGGGGATGCAATGGGTCTGAAGGTGGAATGGAACGACAAGACACGTCAGATTGAAATGGCAACACCAGGCTTCAACATCGTGCTTGACAGCGACCGTAAAGCTGTATGGATCAATGGCGTGATGGAGCCGTTTGACTCCGTAGCCGCGATCAGTCCGGAAGGGCGTTTGCTGATCAAGCTGACTTGGCTGGCCGACTACATGGGTGCCCGCTATACGTACAATGACGAATTGAGACGTGTAGAGATCATCCATACGAAAACTCCGGCAGGGATTTATATTCCGAACTCGGGGAATTCGAAGCCTGTAGCGAAATTTGCCTTTGCAAAAGACACCTACCGGATCGGCGAACCGGTGAAATACGTGGATCTCAGCTATGATCCGGATGCAGAAGGAATCGCAAAATATGAATGGACCGGCAATAACGAAGCTTTCTTCACGCCGGGGACGTATCCGATTACTCTGACTGTATGGGATGCTCATGGGAACAAAAGTGAGCCTTATACCCGAAACATAACGATAAGCAGTGAAACGTACTTAAGTGCAGTGGAATACCCAATTTACACTAAGCCTCCGGGCGGCTTCATCAAAACGGATTGGAGCACGCTGTGGGGGAACTTCTGGAATTTGCCGCAGCTGCCTAAGCAGGTCACCGCGGATTCCACCAGAAAGCTTCTGGTGAGTGATAGTCCGGAGGAATTCACGGAAAAAGGTATTTTGTATCAAGACACCGTGAACGGAAAAGGAAGGCTGTACGCCGACCACGTGAATGGAACGAAGGAAAAGGTGACTATGGCTATTCTGGCCAAGAATATGTCGAACAAGCCGGTCACTATCAAGACGACCAACAAAGGCGAAGTATGGCCTTCTGTGTATGCAAATTTGATCGGTAACGAAGCGTCGGTGGAATTCTTGATGAAAGACCCCCGCAATGAAGAGATGGTCATTCCGGCCAATCAGACTTTGATTTATTCGCAGATGCCGGAATTTTATCCGGGTCAAGGCGTAAACTTGTTCTATGATGTTGAAACGGACGGAGAAATTCAATTCTCCTTTGTCGCGACAGACCGGATTGCGCAAAACACGTTGACACAGCTTCCGCTTCTGCCGTTCACCGGTCATGTACGGGGCTCGTTCCCGGTATCGGAAGTGACCTGGAATATTAACGCAAGCTCGTTCACTACGCCATCGCGGCTTATTATCGGTGACGGTGAGACGGATCCGTTCCAGCCGGGCTATGACCCGATGAGAAAGCAGAATGTGAAGAACGAAGGCAACTACGGGGTGGTCTACAAGATTCATTCCGATAAGCCGCGTAAAATGGCCATTATGATTCTGGCGTACGGCGGCGTATTCAAAGGCCCATTCAAAATTAACGGCGAGATGCAGCTCGTGCCGCAATCCGGCGTGTTGACTGCATTCGACGGCATGCAAATTCTGGCTAAGACGACAGGCAAGGAACCATCGCTGGATATTGAATTTACACCTCCGGCAGGCTCGGCATTCCCCATCGATCTCATCTTCTATCCTTTAGATGATAAAGAGTAATATAAGCACACAAAAAAGTTCCGGTACTGCCTGACGGCAGCGGCCGGAACTTTTTTGTGGTTATACGCGTTCGATTACTTTATCGATCAAGCCGTATGCTGCGGCTTCTTCAGCGTACATGAAGTTGTCGCGGTCGGTATCCTTCTCGATTTTCTCGAACGGCTGGCCCGTACGCTCAGCCAAGATGTGATTCAGCTTGTCGCGCATTTTCAAGATGCGCTTAGCACGAATCTCGATATCACTTGCTTGTCCTTCCGCTCCGCCCAGAGGCTGGTGAATCATCACTTCGCTGTTAGGCAGCGCAAAGCGTTTGCCCTTGGCGCCTGCCGCAAGCAGGAACGCTCCCATTGACGCGGCCATACCGACGCAGATCGTCGACACGTCCGGTTTAATAAACTGCATCGTATCGTAGATGGCCATCCCGGCTGTGATGGAACCGCCAGGGCTGTTAATGTACAAGTGAATGTCTTTATCCGGATCCTGCGCGGCCAAGAACAACAGTTGGGCAATAATCGCATTGGCCACAACGTCGTTTACCGGAGTTCCCAGAAAAATAATGCGATCCTTCAGCAAGCGGGAGTAAATGTCATAAGCGCGCTCTCCTCTTGCATCCGGTTCAACGACCATTGGAATGAAACTCATATGCTGCAGCCTCCTTAAGGATCATATATGGTAACACTATAACCATCATAGCGTAAAAACAAACAAAGGTCAAGAAAGGTCAAACAATACCTGCAAAAAAACCTCCAACCTGCATAGCTGCCAGGTATAGAGGCTTGATCTTCATAAAGTAAAGTGGCGCGCCCGTAAGGAATCGAACCTTAATCTCAGGCTCCGGAGGCCTACGTCATATCCATTGGACCACGGGCGCATAATAGATTGTCTAACAAAAAGTGAAGCAAGAGTTATTATATGATACCGGGCACAAAAAAGCAACCCTCTGAGTAAAATTGGCATTGGGTATATAGAGATGAAAAAAGATTCCCGGAGCAGAGGTCAGATGTTTCAACGATAGAACTATTTTTTGTCCATTTTGTGAGTTTTAGTTGAAAATGGTTTTCAGATTTTATATAATGAACTTAGCTAAGTGAAAGCTTAGTTGTTTTTTTGAAGTCTGTGGGACTTAAAATGTAGTACTGGGACGAAAAAAGTCCAATAGCCAGCGGGAGTGTGTTTTATGAGAGAGTTACTCGATATTCAAAAGCAGCTTCTGCCGGACTTGCTGGACACGTTGAAAGAACGGTATACCATCCTGCACCATATCATGGTATCCGGTATCGTAGGCCGCAGAACGCTTGCGGCGTCGCTGAACAAGACGGAGCGTATCCTTCGGGCCGAGGTCGATTTTCTGAAAGCGCAGGGATTGCTCAATGTCGATGCCTCGGGCATGAAAATCAGCGAAGCCGGAAGACAGCTTCTGGAGAAAATCGAGCCGCTCGTTAAAGATTTGTTCGGCTTAACGGAGCTTGAAGAACGAATTCGCGCACACTTCGGGCTGAAGCAGGTCGTTGTCGTGCCCGGAGATTCGGACACTTCTCCTCATACGAAGAAGGAGCTGGGGCGCGCCGGAGCTGCCGTACTCAGCAAGTACGTATCCAAGGATGAAGTGATTGCCGTAACCGGAGGCTCTACGATGGCAGAGGTCGCCTATCATTTGTCCTCCTCCACCTCGCTTAAGGGCAGCTGGTTCGTACCGGCTCGAGGCGGACTTGGAGAAAGCATGGATGTCCAGGCGAACACAATCGCTTCGACGATGGCCAAGAAGACGGGCGCCAAGTACCGGCTGCTTCATGTGCCTTATCATCTGGGCGAGGAAGCTTATCAAACCTTGATGCAGGACAGCAACATCCTGGAGATTATCCAGTTTATCCGCAAAGCCCGTATCGTTATTCATGGAATGGGTGACGCTATGGTGATGGCTAGACGGCGGAAGGTCGATGAGGCTACCACAGCAAGCTTGCGGAACGACGGCGCGTTGGCGGAGGCGTTCGGTTATTATTTTGACCGGGACGGCAAAATCCTGCACAATATGCCGACCGTCGGCTTGAGAATCGAAGATATTCAAGAAATGGACTGCGTGATCGGTGTAGCCGGGGGCAAGAGCAAGGGCGAAGCGATCGCGGCGGTGCTGCGGTTCGGCAGAGAAGATATTGTCGTCATTGACGAAGCGGCAGCCCAGGTCATAGTTCAGACATTGCCATCATGACAGGTTATCCTGTCTTGACATAAATCCAAATGACTAATAATTAGGAGGCTATCTCACATGGCAACTAAAGTAGGTATTAACGGTTTTGGACGTATTGGTCGTAACGTATTCCGCGCAGCATTCAACAACCCTGAAGTAGAAGTTGTAGCTATCAACGACTTGACTGATGTTAAAACATTGGCTCACCTGTTGAAGTATGACACGACTCACGGTAAATTCGCAGGCACTGTTGAAGCAACAGAAGGCGCTTTGATCGTTAACGGCAAAACAGTAAAAGTATTTGCTGAGCGTAACCCAGAGAACCTGCCTTGGGCTGCTAACGGCGTTGAGATCGTTGTTGAATCCACAGGTATTTTCACAGCGAAAGAAAAAGCTTCCCTTCACTTGAAAGGCGGCGCTAAGAAAGTTATCATCTCCGCTCCTGCAACAGACGAAGATATCACTATCGTTCTTGGCGTTAACGAAGATAAATACGATCCAGCTAGTCACACTATCATCTCCAACGCTTCTTGCACAACCAACTGCTTGGCTCCATTCGCTAAAGTGTTGAACGACAAATTCGGTATCGTTAAAGGTATGATGACAACGATCCACTCCTACACTAACGACCAATCCGTATTGGATCTTCCGCATAAAGATCTTCGTCGTGCTCGTGCAGCGGCTGAGAACATCATTCCTTCCACTACAGGTGCAGCTAAAGCCGTTTCCTTGGTGCTTCCTGAGTTGAAAGGCAAATTGAACGGTATGGCATTCCGCGTTCCTACTCCTAACGTTTCCGTAACTGACCTGGTTGCTGAATTGAAAGTGAACGTAACGGTTGACGAAGTAAACGCAGCATTGCAAGAAGCAGCTAACGGTCCTTTGAAAGGAATCTTGAACTACTCCGCTGAGCCGCTTGTATCGAGCGACTACAACGGTGACCCAGCTTCCTCCACCATCGACGCTTTGTCGACTATGGTAGTTGGCGACAACCTGGTTAAAGTGGTTTCCTGGTACGACAACGAGTGGGGCTACTCCAACCGTGTAGTTGACTTGGTATCCTTCATCGCAAAAAAAGGTCTGTAATTTAGATCAACCAACTGTGGTTATGAACTGAACGGGTTATAAAACGCTTCGCTCTATTATGCAAAGGGGATGTACTTTCAGGTGCTGTTGAGAGGGTATTCTTTTGATTGGACTTCATAGCGGTATGAATAGAATCTCAAAGGAACCACGCTGGCGCTCTGTAGTACATCCTCTATTGTTTTATAGGCGGGAACGTTTGTAACGGAGTCAGGCAGAACCACATTTTTTATGTTTGGATAGGTCCAGTCGCAATGGTAAAATATAGAGGAGGCGCGGGAGAACAATGAACAAAAAAAGCGTTCGTGACGTAGAAGTAAAAGGCAAAAAAGTATTTGTACGGGTAGATTTCAACGTGCCGTTGGAAAACGGAAAAATCACTGACGATACGCGGATTCGCGAAACGGTTCCTACGATTCAATATTTGACGGAAAGAGGCGCTAAAGTTATTTTGGCGAGCCACTTGGGCCGTCCGAAGGGACAAGTTGTGGAAGAGCTTCGCTTGACTCCGGCTGCTGTCCGTCTGGCTGAGCTGTTGGGCAAACCGGTTGCCAAAGCGGACGAAGCTATCGGCGATGCGGTAAAAGCACAAGTAGCAGCTTTGAACGAAGGCGATGTACTGCTGCTTGAGAACGTGCGTTTCTATGCTGGTGAAGAAAAGAACGATCCGGAATTGGCCAAAGCGTTCGCTGAGCTTGCAGACTTGTACGTGAACGATGCCTTCGGCGCAGCTCACCGTGCTCATGCTTCTACAGAAGGTATCGCGCATCATTTGCCTGCGGTTTCCGGTCTGTTGATGGAGAAAGAGCTGGATGTATTGGGTAAAGCGTTGAACAATCCGGAGCGTCCTTTCACAGCTATCGTTGGCGGCGCAAAGGTTAAAGATAAGATCGATGTTATCAACAACCTGCTGAACATTGCGGACAACATCATCATCGGCGGCGGCTTGTCCTACACGTTCTTGAAAGCTCTAGGTCATGAGATCGGCAAATCGTTGGTAGACAACGAGAAAATCGACCTTGCTCTCAGCTTCATTAACAAAGCGAAGGAAAAAGGCGTGAACTTCCTGCTTCCGGAAGACATCATCGTAACGGACGACTTCAGCCCTACGGCGAATACGAAGGCTGTTTCGATCAGCGGAATTCCTGCGGATTGGGAAGGTATCGACATCGGACCAAAAACCCGTGAGAAATATGCCAAAACGATTGCGGAATCCAAGCTGGTTGTTTGGAACGGACCTATGGGCGTATTCGAAATCGAGCCATTCTCCCACGGTACTCGTGCAGTTGCAGAAGCTTGTGCAGCTACTTCCGGCTATACGGTAATCGGCGGCGGCGACTCTGCAGCAGCAGTTGAGAAGTTCCATCTTGCCGACAAAATGGACCATATCTCCACAGGCGGCGGCGCTTCCCTGGAGTTCATGGAAGGAAAAGCTCTTCCAGGCGTTGTAGCTTTGAACGATAAATAAGACATTTCACATAGACCGGTGAATGACCGGCCTGCTTGAAGCAGGTCCGGTTACTCGCCGGAAATCTACCTACAAGGAGTGACGAAAATGCGTAAACCGATCATTGCCGGTAACTGGAAAATGTTCAAAACCGTAAGCGAAGCGGTAGCTTTCGTTAACGAAGTCAAAGGCAAAGCCGAAGTAGACGGCGTGGAGAGCGTCATCTGCGCTCCATTCACCAACCTGCCTGCCCTGGTTGAGGCTGTAAAAGGAACGACGCTGAAAGTCGGCGCCCAAAACCTTCATTTTGAAGACAGCGGCGCGTTCACAGGTGAAATCAGCGGTGTGATGCTGAAGGACCTTGGCGTAGACTACGTGATCATCGGACACTCTGAGCGCCGCGCTTATTTCGCGGAAACAGACGAGATCGTAAATAAAAAAGTACATGCGGCCTTCAAGCATGGCTTGACTCCAATCCTCTGCGTAGGCGAGAAGCTCGAAGAGCGCGAAGCAGGCCAAACGAAGGATGTTTGCAAAGTGCAAACGGAAGCGGCTTTTGCTGGCCTTAGCGCAGAGCAGGCAGCACAAGTTGTTATTGCATACGAGCCGATCTGGGCGATCGGAACGGGCAAATCCTCCACAGCTGCGGACGCTAATGAAGTTATCAGCTATATCCGCGAATTGGTGGCAGGCTTGTACGGCCAAGTGACAGCGGATGCGGTTCGTATTCAATACGGCGGCAGCGTGAAGCCTAACAACATCAGCGAATATATGCAAGAGTCCGACATCGACGGCGCTCTCGTAGGCGGAGCGAGCTTGGAGCCGGCTTCCTACATCGCACTCGTCGAGGGGGCGAAGTAAGATGTCCAGACCGAAACCGGTAGCACTGATTATACTTGACGGCTTCGGCCTTCGCGGCGAAGTGATGGGCAATGCCGTCGCTCAAGCGAAAAAGCCGAACTACGACCGTTACTGGGCGGAATACCCTCATACGACATTGACCGCTTGCGGCGAAGCCGTGGGTCTTCCGGAAGGACAAATGGGCAACTCCGAGGTTGGCCACTTGAACATCGGTGCAGGCCGTATTGTGTATCAGGATTTGACTCGGATCTCCAAATCGATTCGCGACGGCGAATTCTTCGATAACGAGACGATTCTAGGAGCCATTCGCAGCGCGAAGCAGAACGGCAAGAAGCTGCATCTGTACGGCTTGCTGTCTGATGGGGGCGTTCACAGCCACATCGATCACCTGTTCGCATTGCTCGAAGCCTGCAAAAAGGAACAATTCGACGAAGTGTACATTCATGCGTTCCTGGACGGCCGCGACGTGGCTCCGGACAGCGCTAAAATGTACATGGAGAAATTGCAGTCCAAAATCAGCGAGCTTGGCGTAGGTAAAATCGCTACGGTGCAAGGCCGTTACTATGCGATGGACCGCGACAAACGGTGGGAGCGTACGGAGAAATCCTACCGCGCGATGGTATACGGCGAAGGTCCAACCTATACGGATCCGATGAAAGCGATCGTCGAATCGTACGAGAAATCGGTATTCGACGAATTTGTGATGCCGACCGTTATTGTGAAGGCTGACGGAACTCCTGTTGGATTGGTTGAATCGGGCGATTCCGTTATCTTCTTCAACTTCCGTCCGGACCGCGCCATTCAGCTGTCTCAAGTGTTCACGAACAGCGATTTCCGCGGCTTCGATCGCGGGCCGAAATGCCCTTCGAATCTGCACTATGTCTGCTTGACGCTGTTCAGCGAGAGCGTAGACGGATTCGTTGCTTACAAGCCTAAGAACCTGGATAACACGCTAGGTGAGGTGTTGGCGCAAAACAACCTGAAGCAGCTGCGTACGGCAGAGACGGAGAAATACCCGCAC
The DNA here is from genome assembly GCF_039543185.1 of Paenibacillus vulneris. Classification (NCBI taxonomy): domain Bacteria; kingdom Bacillati; phylum Bacillota; class Bacilli; order Caryophanales; family Paenibacillaceae; genus Paenibacillus; species Paenibacillus vulneris. Next base: position 38,040 of record NZ_BAABJG010000029.1, read on the forward strand.
GTAACGTTCTTCTTCAGCGGCGGACGCGATGTAGAGCTTCCAGGTGAAACCCGCGTCTTGATCAACTCTCCGAAAGTAGCGACTTATGACCTGCAGCCGGAGATGAGCGCTTATGAGCTGGCCGAGTCGACGGTGAAGGAGATCGAAGCCGGACGCCACGATGTCATCATCCTGAACTTCGCGAATCCGGACATGGTAGGTCACTCCGGTTTGCTTGAGCCGACGGTCAAAGCGATTGAAGCTACGGACGAGTGCTTGGGTAAAGTCGTTGAAGCGATCCTTGCACAAGGCGGGGTAGCCTTGATTACAGCGGACCACGGAAATGCCGATGTGGTGACGAATCCGGACGGCAGCCGCAACACAGCGCATACGACCAATCCGGTACCTTTTATTGTGACCGACAAACATGTTACACTAAGAAATGGTGGCATTTTGGCGGATATCGCCCCTACGGTGCTGAAGCTTCTCGGAGTACAGCAGCCTGAGGAAATGACCGGTCAAGCTTTAATTCAATAACCATCTTACAAAGAATAAGGAGTGTATCAAGTCATGACAATGATTACTAATGTTTATGCTCGTGAAGTGCTGGATTCCCGCGGTAATCCAACAGTAGAAGTAGAAGTATATCTGGAGTCCGGCGCAAAAGGACGCGCTATCGTTCCATCCGGCGCATCCACAGGCGCATACGAAGCAGTTGAGCTTCGCGACGGTGACAAATCCCGCTACTTGGGTAAAGGCGTTCTGAAAGCTGTTGAGAACGTAAATGATATCATCGCTCCTGAATTGATCGGTTTCGACGCTTTGGATCAAGTCGCAATCGACAACAAAATGATCGAGTTGGACGGTACTCCTAACAAAGCTAAATTGGGTGCTAACGCTATCTTGGCGGTTTCCATGGCTGTAGCTCGTGCAGCTGCTGAAGCTTTGGACATCCCTCTGTACGTATATTTGGGCGGATTCAACGCAAAACAGCTTCCAGTACCTATGATGAACATCATCAACGGTGGCGCTCACGCTGACAACAACGTGGACGTTCAAGAATTCATGGTTCTTCCTGTAGGCGCTCCTACATTTAAAGAAGCTCTTCGTACGGGTGCTGAGATCTTCCACAGCCTGAAATCCGTATTGAAAGAAAAAGGCTTGAACACAGCAGTTGGCGACGAGGGCGGCTTTGCTCCTAACTTCGCTTCCAACGAAGAAGCTATCACTTCCATCCTGACCGCTATCGAGCGTGCTGGCTACAAACCAGGCGTTGACGTATTCTTGGGTATGGACGTGGCTTCCACTGAGTTCTTCAAAGACGGCAAATACCACCTCGAAGGCGAAGGCAAATCCTTCACTTCCGCTGAGTTCGTAGACTTCTTGGCGAACTGGGTTGAAAAATATCCAATCATCACAATCGAAGACGGCTGCTCCGAAGACGATTGGGAAGGCTGGAAATTGCTCACTGAGAAATTGGGCGGCAAAGTACAATTGGTTGGCGACGACCTGTTCGTAACGAATACAGCTCGCTTGTCCCAAGGTATCGAGCAAGACATCGCAAACTCCATCTTGGTTAAAGTGAACCAAATCGGTACTTTGACTGAAACCTTCGATGCTATCGAAATGGCTAAGCGCGCTGGCTATACTGCAGTTATCTCCCACCGTTCCGGTGAGAGCGAAGACAGCACCATCGCCGATATCGCGGTTGCAACTAACGCGGGTCAAATCAAAACAGGTGCTCCTTCCCGTACAGACCGCGTAGCGAAGTACAACCAATTGCTTCGCATAGAAGACCAATTGGGCGGCACAGCTCAATACGCTGGTAAAAAAGCGTTCTACAACTTGAAGAACTTCAAATAAGATAGTAGTACTTGGTATAATCAAAAGACGGGTTCTAAATCCGTCTTTTGTGCTTATTTAATAATAAACGGGTTGTATGAACAGCTGTTTTCATCGAGGAATCGGCCGGAGAAAGAGACAGCTGCCGGAGAGTTTACGTGCGGCCTTTAAAAACGGGTTGTTACCGCAAGGGAAAGGATTAAAGAACCCGTTTTCAACAGACGCCGGAGGCAGTGTCTCATTCGCAGGCAGAAGCACAGGTTCGATAAGACTCTGCGCTGTTCATACAACCCGTTCCAGGGGGTCAATCATGGGTAACGGGTTAAAGACTGTATTATTTTTAATAGGGTCAGCCTTTCTGACACGGTTGATCCCCTTTTCATCTTTTTTCCGTAACTTGGACACGATGATTCACGAATTTGGCCATGCGGTGATGACGCTGGCGCTTTCGGGTAAGGTTATGTACATTGAGCTGTACGCCAATCACAGCGGGGTTACGTACTCCCAGATCGTGAATAATTGGAGTTCCATTCCGGTATCGCTCGCCGGCTATATGACAGCGTCCTTGTTCGCCGTCTTCTTATTCAAAATGCGGGCTGGGGGCAGACAGCGGCTCGGGCTTCAGGTCATTACCGTGATTGCTATCATCTCCCTCATTTTATTCGTTCGCAACGAGTTCGGCGTCATGTGGCTGGTCGGTTTCATCGCATTGAACATCATTATGCTGGCATTATCTCCACGCTGGCTGACGGATTTTTATTATTTGCTGCTCGCGTTCCTCACCTTGGAGGAATCGGTGGTCGGTCCGATCTCGCTGATCGTGTATGCCTTGGAGAATCCGGCATCGGCAGGCGATGCGGCCAACTTAAGCCGAATCACATTCATACCGGCCTTGGGCTGGGCGGTATTCTTCAGCCTATTCGGGTTATGGTGCGCCAAAAAAGCGATCACCGCCTTTCTGGAGCGCAGGAAACCGAGACCGGCACGGCAATCGGAACAGCCCCGTTATAACGAATACCGTTAAGAGGATATAGGGGGCTTATTTGCCACTAGGACAAGTCTGTGATATAATACAAATGCTGTCTATTTTAGGGTCTTATTGTGGCTATACCGTTAGCTTTTGTTTAATCCAGGAATGATTGCTCGCAGGAGGTGGAAACATGGAACTTGTTTTGAAAATCGTACTGGTCATCGCCTCTCTCGGCTTGATCGCGGTCGTACTGCTTCAGCCAGGGAAGAGCTCAGGGTTGTCCGGTGCCATCTCCGGAGGTGCGGAGCATCTGTTCGGAAAACAAAAGGCGCGCGGCTTGGAGTTGTTTTTATCGCGATTGACGATCGGATTGGCAGCAGCATTCTTCATTCTGTCGCTGGTCGCTGCTTACTTCGTAAAATTAGGGTAATAAAACACACGCAGCAGGGGAATGATACTCCTGCTGTTTTTTTGTTCAAGCACAGCTTTCGGAGGTCGGGTCATGAGCCGCAATGAGAAAACAACGGAACCTTTTTTTCTACAGGGTCACGGGGAACGTGCTTCGACTCATATAATGATGATACACGGGTTTACCAGTTCACCGGCGGAATTTCGCCGGCTCGGATATTATTTGCATGACATCGGCTACACGGTAGACGGAATCTTGCTTCCTGGTCATGGGACCTCGCCGGAGGATATGATGACAACAGGCTGGAAGGATTGGTCAGGCCATGTGGTGCAGCATTATGACGCGATTAAGAACCGGAACGGGAAACAGGTTATCGTGATTGGCCATTCCATGGGAGGCTTATTGGCGATGAAGCTGGCTATGGAACGCAGGCTGGAGGGCGTTATCTCCTTGTCCGCGCCGATATTTCTGAAAAGCAGGAAGACGATCATGGCTGTCCTTTTGAAATATGTGATGAATTATATGGAGGCAAAGCCTGCTGCTGCCGATTATATTATTGAGGAAGCGTGTACATATACCAAAATGCCGGTTCCCTGCATCGTCGATTTGAGAAAGCTGATGAAGCTGGTCAAATCCAGACTGGAGAAGGTGCATGTTCCGATTTTTATCGCCCAAGGGGAGCGTGACGGCGTGGTTCGTCCCAAAAGCGCTGCCTATATTTATCAGCACGTATCGTCCCAAATGAAGCAGCTTACGTATTATCCCGACTCTTCTCATGCCGTGCTGCTGGATAAAGAGCGGGAGAAGGTATATGAAGATATTCATCGTTTTGTGATGATGGTTCAGCATCATGCGGCGCTCGTGCGTGCATTAGGCTGGTCAAGTGACGGTGCGGTGTTATCTTAGCAGGGAAATGGGTAAAACTATATGAAAGAGAGAAGGAAGGTGAAATGTTGATTACAAGAGAAGCGATTTTGGACTTCATGAAGGAAACGGCCTACAAGCCGATGACATACCAGGAATTGGAGAAGCATTTTCAGATCGAAAGTGCCTTGGAGTTCAAAGATTTCCTTAAATTATTGAACGAGCTGGAAAATGAGGGCTTGATTCTGCGGACCAGAACGGAGCGCTACGGCGTGCCGGAAAGAATGAATTTGCTGCGAGGCAAGCTGCAGGCTCACCCCAAGGGCTTTGGATTCCTTATTCCTGAGGACAGGGATCATCCGGATGTATACATTCACGCCAATGACATGGCCGGTGCTATGAACGGAGATACGATTCTGGTTCGGATCACGACGAAAAGCACCCACGGCGGCAAGCTGGAGGGTGAGGTAGTCCGAGTCGTTACCCGGGCTAATACGCAAATGGTAGGCCTGTTTCAATCTCATGAGGGCGGCTACGCCTTTGTCATTCCGGACGATAAAAGAGTGATACGGGATATTTTTATTCCTAAGCATGCTTTTAATGGAGCGATGGACGGACATAAGGTTGTCGTCAACATCGTGTCGTACCCGGAAGGCCGTGCTGCAGCGGAAGGGGAAGTCGTTGAGATTTTGGGTCATAAAAATGATCCAGGAGTCGATATTATTTCCATCATCCGTAAACATATGCTGCCGGAAGCATTTCCGGATGAGGTTATGGAGCAAGCTCAGGAAGTGCCCGAGGTCATATCGGAGGAGGATCTGGCCGGCCGCCGTGATTTGCGGAATAAGCGGATTGTCACGATTGACGGAGAAGATGCCAAGGATCTGGACGATGCGGTTAACGTAGAGCGTCTGCCAAACGGAAACTACCTTCTGGGCGTTCATATCGCAGACGTAAGCTATTATGTCCGGGAGGGCACTCCGCTGGACAGAGAGGCGTATAATCGCGGCTGCAGCGTTTATCTGGTGGACCGGGTTATCCCGATGCTGCCGCATAGGTTGTCGAACGGGATTTGCTCGCTGAATCCGCAGGTTGACCGGTTGACGATGTCCTGTGAGATGGAGTTCGACGCCAGCTTGAATGTCGTTCGACATGATATTTTTACAAGCGTGATTAAGACCAGTGAGCGCATGACCTACACGAATGTGCGTAAGCTGCTGACAGGCGAGGCGGATGAAGAGCTTCAGGAGCGTTACGCTTACTTGATGGATGATTTCAAGCTGATGGAAGAGCTGGCAATGAAGCTTCGCGGCCGGAGGATGAATCGCGGAGCTATCGATTTCGACTTCCAGGAATCGAAGATTCTGGTCGATGAGAACGGCAAGCCGACGGACATTATCAAAAGGGACCGTACCATCGCCGAGATGATTATCGAGGAGTTCATGCTGGCAGCTAATGAAACGGTGGCGGAGCATTTTCACTGGTTGAAGGTTCCGTTCCTGTACCGGATTCACGAGGAGCCGGATTCGGAGAAGCTAATGCATTTCATGGAGTTCATTACGAACTTCGGCTATGTTGTTCGCGGCAAAGGCAATACGGTGCATCCTCGTGCGCTTCAGACACTGCTGGAGGAAATCAAGGGAACCAAGGAAGAGACGGTTATCAGCACGGTTATGCTTCGTTCTATGAAGCAGGCGCGGTATGACGCTCATAGCTTGGGGCACTTTGGCTTGGCGGCCGAGTTTTATTCTCACTTTACGTCCCCTATTCGACGTTATCCGGATTTGATTATTCATCGTGTGATTCGCGAGGTGCTGGAAAGCGGCACTCTGGATGATAAGCGTCTAGAGTACTTGGCAGGACGCATGGAAGATATCGCGAAGCAATCTTCGGAGCGCGAGCGTGCTTCTGTCGATGCGGAGCGGGAAACCGAGGCGCTGAAGAAGGCCGAATATATGATGGATAAGGTCGGCGAGGAATTCGAGGGCATTATTAGCAGTGTGACGAACTTCGGGATTTTCGTCGAGCTGGATAATACAGTCGAAGGACTTATTCGACTGAGTGATATGCATGATGATTATTACCATTATCATGAGGCGCAGCACGCGCTGATCGGAGAGCGGACGTCCCGAATTTACCGCCTCGGCGATGAAGTGAAGGTACGCGTCTCCCGCGTCAGCATGGATGAACACACCATCGATTTTGAGCTGGTGGATATGAAGCCGCGGAAGCAGAAGATGAGCTTGGTCGACGCGCTGAAGGGTGCGCGCCGCGGCAATAAGGCTCGCGGACGCCGTGGCGAAGCTGCCGGCGGACGCGCAGGGCGCGCTGGCCGCGGAGGCGATCGCGAGCGTACAGCAGCGGAGGCCGCGCGCGGCGGCAAGCGCAGCAAGTCCGGCGCCAGCGCGAGCAAAGGCGCAGCCGGCAGCAAGAGCGCGCGGACGCGCAAGGGCAGCGCCAGCGGCGGGGCGGCTCTGTCGGCCGGTACCTCGCGGGGCACCGGGGTCGAGGCCGCCAAGGCGCGCGCGCTGGAGGCGCATGGCTCCGGCAAGGGAGCAGTGGCCGAAGGCGGGCGTCCGGCGCCGCGCAAGCGCAAGAAAAAGCTGAAAAAGTAGCTTTTTCGCTTGCTTCGGGGGATTGGAGTTTGGTAAAATGAACTCCAATCCCTTTTTCGAGCGCTGTAGGGAAGGAGTTGGGGAACGATGACTACCAAAAAGGCCGATGGTAAGGTTCTTGCGCAGAACAAGAAAGCTTCCCATGATTATTTTATTGAGGATACTTACGAGTGCGGCATGGTGCTGACCGGCACGGAGATCAAGTCGCTAAGGCTGGGACGAGCTAATATCGGCGATGCTTTTGCCACCATACGGAACGGCGAGGCCTTCATTCATAATGTGCATATCAGCCCGTTCGAGCAGGGAAATCGGCATAATCCGTCCGATCCGACCCGTACCCGCAAGCTGCTGCTGAAAAAAGCGGAGATCCGGAAGCTGCTCGGTCAAGCCAAGCAGGAAGGGTATACACTCGTGCCGCTCAAGATTTATGTGCGGAACGGTTATGCGAAGCTGCTGCTCGGTCTCGGTCGAGGGAAGAAGCAGTACGATAAGCGCGAATCCGCGGCCAAACGCGATGCGCAGCGTGATATTCAACGGGCCCTTCGCGAGAAGCAGAAGATTGCCCGATAGCACCCATCGCCAATTTCAATGCGAAATTGGTTCGGCTTCCAGCAAGATAGGCTTCACTTTGTTCGGAAATATGGTATACTAAGTAAGCATCCCAAGCGGATGCATGCTTCATCTATTGCGGCTTTCCTGGCAGAAAGCCCACCTATGCGGGGACGTTCTTGGATTCGACGGGGATAGTTCGAGCATAGGTAGCGGGTAGTGGGGACGCGACCGCTTTATCAACGCTAAAGCCTATTAAATGGCAAACAACAACAACCTGCTCTTTTAGCAGCCTAAGAAACTGCTGGAGCGCTCCTACCTTCCATCGCCCATGTGGCGGGATAGGGGCTCAACCTTTAGTGGGATACGCTGTCTAGTCTCCGCCTGCGGCTAGCTGAAGAAGACAACCAGGCTGACCCAACGCAGAGCCGGTTACGGGGCGCTGCTCGGGTGACATCAAAACTGTGACTACACCCGTAGAAGCCTATGTGGCGTTATCTTCGGACAGGGGTTCGACTCCCCTCGTCTCCATACCCTGTCCGAGAAATCGGATAGAAAAAAAGGCACAATCTCACCAAAAAAGATGAGGTTGTGCCTTTTTCATTTAAAACACTTTTATTAAACTAACGGGCAGGATAACGCAACTTACTCGAATGGTATTTATATTAGCAATTTGTTTTACGGTTAGTATCTGATCCGTAAATTCCGCCGAAAAGCTGCGTAGAATCTTCTACTCCGGCTTCTTCTGCAACCATAGTTATTAATCCTGGAGGTCCCCCTATTACAGCGAAATAGCCATCCTTAGACGCCGGATCCAATCTGCGTCTTGTGTGCTATCAGCTTCCGCTAAAATGAGGGGACAGGCAGGGAGAATGACGGATAAATCGAGTCAGCATCATGGCAATTTCGTCCGGGGGAAGCGTTCGACCGGTTATGAACCAATGCTGAATCAACCCGAACTGGCCAGTGCCCAGATAAGCAATGATATAACCGGCTGGTTGATCAGACCAACTCGAATCGGGGTGATCTTTCTTAAGACTTTCGTACAATCGGGTTCCGACAAGGTACTGAAGCCGCTCTCTGAATTCGATGGGAGCGGAGGGATGAAAGACAGCCTTGAAAAAAGAAGCATGATGTTGCAAATATCGAAAGGCTTCGGCGATAGCCGGGAAAGGCGATCTCTCATCCGAATGCTTAAACAGATCACCCAGCTGAATGGGCTCGAATATATCCAGCAAGCCACGCATCCACTCCGTTTGCTCAATCAGGTCGTAAATATCTTTGTAATGCAAATAAAAGGTGCCGCGGTTGATACCAGCTTGTTGCGACAGATTCTTAACGGTTAACTCCTTGATCCCCTGATTTTTTAGGATGTCCAACAGTGCATGTTCGATGAGCTTGCGGCTACGAATCGCCCGCAGATCCGTATTTCCCTCCATTATCCATACTCCTTTCTAACGTAATGTACAGTATTTCTACAGTGTTCCTTATTGAACAGATCGGCTGTAATGTTGATTGTTCCGAACGATTGGGCTTATTATAATATACCCCATGACGCATATCAACACGTGTTCATTTGAAAGGAGAAGGGTACTTATGCAATATCGAGATTTAGCGCGTACGGGGATTAGCGTGAGTCAATTTGCCCTTGGAGGGGGCGTTTTCGGAGCGCTTGCCGGCAAAGAAGAGGGGAGCCGCATTATTGACGAAGCACTGGACGCCGGCATCAATATGATCGATACTTCCAACCGTTATGGAGACGGAGAATCGGAAAGAATCATCGGCGAAGCGATTAAGGGCAGGCGGGAAAAGGTGATTCTGGCAACGAAATTCGGGGCCGAACCGAATGACGAGCGGAATCAAAGCGGCGTTTCTCGCCGCTGGGTTCGGCAAGCGGTCGAACAAAGTCTGCTACGGCTGCAAACGGAATATATCGATCTTTATCAGTTGCACCGTCCGTTTGGGGACGTTGCTTTCGAAGAAATATTGGGCGTGTTAAGCGATCTTGTCCAAGAAGGCAAGGTCCATTATATCGGCACTTCCAACCATCAAGCTTGGCAGTTGTCAGAATCGCAGGCAGAGAGCGAGCGTCGCCGCTTGCAGCGGTTTGTCAGCGAACAATCTCCATACTCGATTCTTAACCGAAGCATAGAGATGGACATTGTCGAAGTCGCTCGGCGTCACGATTTTGCTTTGTTGACATACAGTCCGCTGGCAGGTGGTCTACTGACGGGCAAGTACGCGTCCGGTAGCGTGGCGGAGAGTGGGTCGCGAGCGGCACTATTAAAGGGAGCGGCCGGCCGCATGCTCGATCCCGAATTGCCTGAAAATGCGCAAAAGTTCGCGATCATCGAAAAGTTGAAGCATGTAGCCGACCAGGCAGGAATGCCGCTGGCCCATATGGCTGTAGCGTTTGCCCGGACCCATCCGGCTGTCACTTCAATTATTGTGGGGCCGCGCACATCAGAGCAATTGAGACAATATATAAACGGAGCGGATCTGACACTTAGCCCCGATCTACTGGACGCCATAGATGAGATTGTGCCCCCCGGGAGCAGAATGGACGGTCAAAATCCTGCTTGGACACCGGAATGGCTGGATACTTCCCGGCGAAGACCTTAAAGATGGTCTGATCATCAGCCCAGTCTAACGACTGGTGCTGCATCAGTCCTTATTCTAACAAGAGAGTAATAATACACAATGGCAGTCGGGCATGAAGCAAGGCTGCCGTTGTGTTGATTATTTCGAAAAGTATTGATTAAGCTATCGGGTAACGATAGTTCAACACCAAAACGGCTGCCGCGGGGCAGCCGTCATTGCGCTAACTGGCAGATTAGTTTTAATCGTTATAGTCAGTTATGCTATGATTGAAATAGTTTGCATGTATCGCCTGTAGTGGTGACTTATAAAAAGATAGGGAGAAATGGAATGAGAAAAATTGTGGTTGGATGCAGAAAGAGTGCACTTGCGTTGACACAAACGGAACAAGTAATTTCCGATTTGACACTGCTTAGCCAAGCGCACGGAATGGAATTTACGTTCGAGTTTAAAAAAAAGTCACCAAGGGTGACCTGATTTTGGATGTAACATTGTCTAAAGTGGGGGGTAAGGGTCTTTTCGTAAAAGAGATTGAACAGGCCATGCTTGACAAGGAAATCGACATGGCGGTGCACTGTCTAAAGGACATGCCCTTCGATCTTCCTAGAGGCCTTGTAAATGGTGCCGTTCCAAAACGTGAGGACCCGCGCGATTGTCTGATCTCTATCAGCGGCGCCGGACTTAAGGATTTATTGTTTGGTGCGCGTGTAGGTACCAGCAGTCTGCGGCGATCGAGCCAAATAGCGGCACTACGACCGGATCTTATCATTGAGCCGTTACGGGGGAATATTGACTCACGTCTTCGTAAGTTAGATAATGGTGAATTTGACGCGATCATCTTAGCAGTCGCGGGACTTAAAAGGATGGGCTGGGAAGACCGTATTACTGAAGTTCTATCTCCAGAAACGTTCTTGCCTGCTGTCGGGCAAGGTGCTCTTGGTATTGAATGCCGTGAAGATGATACTGAGTTAAGGAAGTTGCTGGACTTGTATAATGATCCACAAACAGCTCTGGAGGTAACTGCGGAGAGAGCATTTCTCGGGGTATTGAACGGTGGATGTCACGTGCCAATTGGTGCATTTGCAGTATTGAATCAAGCTCTAAAAAGAGATGCAGAAACAACTGAACATAGTCTACAGCAGATTTCGTTAACGGGAATGGTGGGAAAACCGGACGGCTCCATTATACTTAGAGAAACCTATACTGGGGAATCCCCTATACAAGTAGGTGAAGATGTAGCAAAATTACTGATCGGCAAGGGAGCTGAGAAAATCTTGGCTGAAACATCGTTAAGCTAACGGGTACGATAGTTCAATAACAATGAGGATATCAGCACAAATCTCTGGGCAGAATACGTAGATTAGCGCTAAGAACCAGCACAAAATTTGTTTGTATGGGGGAGCCTCATAATAAGTACTTTCTAGGTACCGACTCCCCTCGTCTCCATAAAGCACAAAAAGCATCGACCTTTCGAGGTCGGTGCTTTTTTCTTTATGGAGACCTTGAGGGGAGGAGATCCCCGCTAAGGGGTTCAGTCCGCGCGGACTGGAGCGAAGCGGAGGGAGCACGGCATCGAAATCCACCGCTAGGGTTGTCTTCGTCGAGTGTGCTTCGAGAGCAAGTTAAATAGGGATTTCGATACTCCCCTCGTCTCCATAAAAATGCGAAAAGCATCGACCATTCGGTCGGTGCTTTTTTGCATTTGGAGACGCAAGGAGGGAGGCGAAGCCCTGCAAGGGGTTCAGTCCGCGCGGACTGGAGCGAAGCGGAGGGAGCACGGCATCGAAATCTACCGCTAAGGTTGTCCTCGTCGAGTGGGCTTCGGGAGCAAGTTGAATAGGGAGTTCGATACTCCCCTCGTCTCGATGTATGTGGCGGGATAGGGGCTCAACCTATAATGGGATACGCTGTCTAGTCTCCGCTTGGGGCTAGCTGAAGAAGATAATATCAGGTTCAGCAGCTATTAGATCAAGCTGAATACTTTGAAACGCTGGAAGAATATTTCGGTCATTAAATTGACTTTGATCGAACGTTCGATTATACTGTGTTCATGAAAAATAAAGCCGATAACAAAATGGAACTCATCTATCAAACAACCATTGAGCTTCTCAATGAAATAGGTCTGTCCGATATCTCCATGTCCAAAATTGCGAAGAGGGCAGGCATCTCTTCATCATCTATTTACTTTTATTTTGAAAGTAAAGAAGACTTGCTGATTAAACTATATTTTAACCTCAAGGAACAAATGCATCAGATGATGTTTAAAGGTGTAACGGCAGATATGCCAGTCAAGGATGGTTTTGAGAAGATATTACGTAATTATTCCAATTATATTATGAACAATAAAGCTAACTTTCTGTTGATGGAACAGTTTCTTGACTCACCGTTTATACGCAAAAGCTGTAAAGATCAAAACGGTGGTGTATTCAAGCCGATGTATGCCTTATTCGAGAGGGGGGTCAGGGAAGGTTTATTCAAGGACTCGGAAACGAATCTTTTGGTTACTTACTCCTGTCTGCCATTTGTCCAAATGGGGAAAGAATATATAAATGGCGAATATGAATTCAGTTCTGCTAATATCGAGAAAATGGTTCAAATGAGCTGGAATGCTATTAAAGCATAGGCAGCACATTTTTTTGAAAAATATTGATCGAACGATCGATATATTTTTTTGATCTAAATTGATCGATCGTTCGATAAAATTTTAATCTAAATTGATCGATCGTTCGATAGAAAGGAGGTGAACGTTCGTATGCTTGCTACCAAAGGCCGCGGGCATCCTGATGTCTAGGAAAACCTGTTGAAGAATTGATTTTTTTATTCAGATTCAATATCAATATTCTTTAAGGAATACAGACGGGGAGACTAGCGTTCATGAAGAACTATAAGTTGATTATTTATTTTCTTGCACTAGGTGCGACCGTGGTCGGTACAGCCGAATCGATTATTACTGGAATTCTTGACATGCTTGCCTCAGATATAAATGTGTCGATAGGTCTTGCCGGACAATTGGTTACCATATATTCCATTGGCTACGCAGTGGGTACGCCGATTCTGATTGCGTTCACCTCAGGGCTCGATCGGAAAAAGTTACTATTGATGGTATTATGTATTTTCGTTATCGGTAATATCGTCGCTGTTTTGAGCCCTAATTTTGCATTACTTATGATTTCCCGGGCTGTCTTAGGAGTAAGCGCAGGCGTTTTCGCCGTAGTTGCCTTGGGTGTAGCCGCACAAATGGCTCCGCCGGAGAAAAGAGGAAGTGCGATCGGTACTGTCTTAATGGGAACAAGTCTTGCACTCGTCGTCGGTCTTCCTTTAGGAACTTTGATCGGGGAGTATATGGGATGGCGCTGGATCTTCGCTATTCTTGGCTTAATCACCTTGATAACGATTGTTGCCATCGCAAAAGCCGTTCCAAAGTTATCCGGTCAAGAAGCGATTCCGCTGTCTAAACAACTGGCCGTACTCAAAAAATTCAAAGTAATAAGCGGTTTGTTAACCTCTTTATTCTTTATTACAGGTTACTCTGTTGTTTCTACGTATTTAGCTCCGTTGCTGCGCGAAAACGCAGGTCTTAACACCAATACGATTAGCCTTGTCTTGTTAGGCATGGGACTAATGGCTGTTGTAGGAGCACGTGTAGGAGGCCACGGTGCCGATAAATGGGGAATTGCTCGTACTCTTATTGCAAGTCTGCTCCTTCATGTGATGGCCCTGTTCTTTCTTCCGATTGCTGCCGTTACCTTTGCAGGCGCCTTGTTTATACTCGCCCTTTGGATGCTTGGGGCTTGGACAACGGCCCCAGCACAGCAGTTTAATCTGGTTACTATGGCTCCTCAATCAACCGATATTATTTTGAGTTTGAATTCCTCTGCATTCCATCTTGGTGTCGCCGTGGGAGCAGCTCTAGGTGGAGTGGTTGTCGAACAACTCTCGCTATCATCAATTGGTTGGGTCGGAGGACTAATCGTATTGCTTGCAACTGTATTTGCATTGATTTCGATTGCTTTGAAAAATAAACAGAATGTAGCTGAACAGCTCAAAAGCGTATAAGAAATAGATATCGAATATGCAAAGCATACCGTATTGTGATTTCAACATTGAACATGAGGAGTGATTTTTATGGAAAAAAGAGCGCTTGGATCAAGCGGGTTGGAAGTATCTGCTCTGGGATTAGGCTGCATGACCATGTCCGACTTTTACGGTAGCGACCGGGATGAACAGGAATCCATACGGACGATTCATCGATCATTGGACCTTGGTGTGGGCTTCTTGGATACCTCAGATATGTATGGCGTCGGAGAAAATGAAAAACTGGTGGGTAAAGCGATTAAAGATCGGCGTGACGAGGTCGTTTTGGCTACCAAGTTCGGGGTAGTACGCGACAAATGGGGGAGTTCCTGGGGATATAACGGAAGAGCGGAATATGTTAAGGCTGCCGCCGAAGCAAGCTTGCGCAGATTAGGCGTTGACCACATCGACCTGTATTATCTGCATCGTATCGATCCCTATACACCAATTGAGGAGACTGTGGGGGCGATGGCTGATTTGGTGAAGGAAGGGAAGGTTCGTTATATCGGCCTTTCAGAAGCCTCGCCAGATATGATACGCAGAGCACATGCAGTTCATCCAATATCGGCAGTGCAAACGGAATATTCCTTATGGTCCCGAGACATTGAAGACGAAGTTCTTCCTACCCTCAGAGAGCTTGGCATCGGTTTTGTAGCCTACAGCCCGCTTGGACGCGGGTTCCTAACCGGTACAATTCAACGATACGAGGATTTGGGGTACGATGATATAAGACGGAACTTCCCTAGATTTCAAGTACAAAACTTACAGAAAAACCTTCAATTTGTTACACGGATTCAAGAGATGGCTGCTGAAAAGGGATGCACCGCACCTCAATTGGCGCTGAAATGGATATTGATGCAAGGCAGCGATATCGTACCTATTCCAGGAACGAAAAGAAGAAAGTATTTGGAGGAAAACATTGGATCTTTGCAGGTTGAGCTTACGGATTCGGATCTTAGACGTATTAATGAAGTAGCGCCGAAAAACGTTGCAGCAGGACATCGGTAATTACAGGAAATGAAGGAGGATCACTATGACTGAATCCACAGACTTTGAGATAGGCATCAATACCTTTCTAGAGACCTCGCCTGATCCTGTAACGGGCAAGAGGATCAGCCATCCCGAGCGGATTCGGAACGGGATCGAAGAGATCGTTATTGCCGATCAAGTCGGTCTTGATGTGTTTGGAATCGGAGAGCATCAACGGTTTGATTATGCCTCTGAATCGCCAGCCGTGGTGCTTGCTGCGGCGGCAGCTTTAACCAAGCGAATTCGGCTCACAAGTGCCGTTACCGTTCTTTCCTCGGACGATCCGGTTCGCATATACCAATCTTTTTCTACTCTTGACAGCATCAGTAATGGCCGGGCAGAAATTATGGTAGGTCGAGGATCCTTTATTGATTCGTTCCCGTTGTTTGGCTATAGCTTGAATGACTACAGCGAATTGTTTGAAGAACATCTTGAGTTGCTTCTAAAGATTAGAGCTTCGGAAAAAGTCACATGGCGAGGCGGTCATCGCCCAGCGATTGATAATCTCGGCGTCTATCCGCGATCCGTCCAAGACCCGCTTCCGGTGTGGGTTGGATCTGGAGGGCGCCCGGAATCGGCGATTCGGGCTGGAACGCTTGGATTACCCATCGTTTTTGCCATCATTGGCGGGATGCCGGAAAGATTTGCTCCGTTAGTTGAATTGTATAAAGAAGCTGCCGCCAGAGCTGGTCACGATATAAGTAAGCTTAGAATTGCGACACACTCGCACGGCTACGTTGGAGAAACAACAGAACAGGCTGTCCAGTTACACCAACCTTACACGGTAGTTCAAATGAACGAACTTGGCAAAGTGTTGGGATGGCCGCCATACAGCCGTGCATCCTACGATGCTGCACGCAAGATCGATGGTGCCCTCTATGTCGGTGATCCTGAATATGTCGCGGAGAAGATTCTTCTCGTCCGCAAAAATCTAGGAACAAACCGTTTCTTCTTACATCTCAATATCGGTACGTTGCCACATCGCGAAGTCTTACGCGCCATCGAGTTGTTTGGCACCCGCGTTGCACCGATCGTTCGAAAAGAGGTTGCACGTGAGAGCAAGCAAACAACCATTTAAAATATCCTTCCCCACGGGGGAGTCATGTATAAGGGAGTTTAGATGCGTATGACACTAAAGTCAGCGATTGACGAAAATGATGCTACATCCAAGGAGCCTGGAGTCGCCTTGATGTTAAATCATCATGTTGAATTTTCTCTTCCTCCTGTTAGAGCCGGATTTTCAGATGATGGTCGTCTTGCTGTGCGAATAGGGTCTGATTTTCTGGTAGGCGATATGTTTCTTGCGGATATTCTGGAAACGATTATTGCAAATGAAAGTTTCGTATATATGTATTTGAACGAGGATGTGTTATCTCTATGTGATTTGTTGCTGAAGTCAGAACTGATATTATTATCTGAACGACTTAAAGAACATTTTGCTAAAACGATCAACCATCCAGTTGACCCTTTCCAGCCCGAAGGGATTGTCAGATTATTGGGTCTTGACGCCGCTTCATTAAGTAATGAAGCTAATAAAGATCTTTTGCTTGAGAATTTAAATGATTTATTGGTGAGACGATTCGGTATAATTTCCGACACAGGCAAGTATAGAGAGTCCTTTGGCTTTAACAGAGCTTTAGAGATTGTTAATGAAGGAACTGCACACTCGACACTGAAAATTACATTGAATAAGAATGAGGGCGCACTTATGTTCCTTGACTCTCATTTTAAAGCAGAAGTCGTTTCTACGTACGGAATTTCAGCGATAGGTGCATCCGAGACGGTTACAGCCATTGCCAAAACGATAACGGCATTTGAACGTATCATTCCTCAGCTTGGAATGTACTATGCTTTATCTCAAGCTCAGATCGCTTTGCTTCGTTTAGGATGGGGATCAGAGGACTTGAAAGTAAGCGATAGCGTATTAAAAAACTGGATTAGCGATGTTACCGCAAAGCTGGTACCTACAAGGAGAATGCCTAGCGAAACCACGATTTTATATTTCATGAAGGCGACTTTAGCGGATGGTTCCGAGGTTAATGGGATGTGGCCCAATACATTATCAGCCGATTTATTTTACAACCTCGAAAGCGGTCGTGTAGAAAAATATGTTTCCGAGCATGAACATTACTTGGAACTGAAGGATGGAAAAAGATTCACCATTGCTAACATTGCGGATGGTGGAGTATCCGTCAGAGCCGTTTCGGACAATACTGCTGATACGCATCATATCCTTCATTTCTATAACGATACCGAAAGTTTGGATAAAGGTTTACTATTAGCAGGTGCAGACCGTACAGTTTCTTTACTTGGAAAAATAAGCGATACAGACAGCCCTTTTAAAACAGTGCATTTGAGAGCCCCTCGAGGCAAGGAATTTAAATTTGTCATGTGGGGATCAAATAATTTTGATGTTTATTTAGTAGAAGAGGGTCAAGGCGGAGTTTATACCATTAATGATACTTTGAGCAGTTAAATCTAACATATTAAGAAATCTCCGTTGCGTGAGCGCGGGGAGGCGAACCCACCGCAACTTGGTGACGGCATCGTCTTGCGAATCAATTTGCTGGTCCGTTTGGTACGGATAGGTCCGTTGTTCCTTTCAGATCTGCTTACGGCCTGAGGGTACTATCGCAGGCGTCTTCGGTTTTATTGGCTCATAGGTCCGCATATTAGGCGAGACGTCTGGTCGGACAAGATGCGATAAGTTGTTCTTCGTTTCTTCTTATCGGTTCGGATGCCCTTACCCAAGGCGTCCTTTACGGGGGCTCCCTTTTTTATCTATTTGACCCGCAGGCAAATCAAGTGAGTAACAGAGGTTTAGAGTGAAAAATACGCCCGTTATTCAACAGGTAGATCAGGTAAGGGCTACTCCGAATTGCCTGCTACGTACATGACTCATATGGCAGATCGAGCTCGCCATAGTTCGTTCTATTTGCTTGGGTTGGCGATCCTTTGGAGAACCGTTGCTCCTTCGAAGAGGGTGACGGGTACAGTACCTTATGATTTTAAGTTTCTCGGAAGAGGTCTTCATAATAATATCCCTCCGATTTTTAGAGACCCGACGTTATCGGATCTTTAGAATTAGAGGGATATTTTTTTGGTAATTATACCAATTGTAGTTACCTTTTTACCGCTAATTTCCGATGGGAGACTCAACGAAGAATGCAAGCAACAATTGCATATCCTTACACAACATATTGCAAGAGTACATAATGATAATGATAGGGAAATCTACGAGATTGCTCTTGATTTGTGGAATAAAAAGAGATAGCGTTTAAAGGCTTAAGTCTCCTCACGAGAAAGCCCAATTTCTAATTAAACGAGATATGATCGACACGGATCGTTTGCTTGCTTGAACGAAATCTACCAGGGGATACCCCCGTTGACTTGCGGAACACTTTATTAAAGTAGTTCTCGTCCGAATACCCCGTAAGCCGTGCGATTTCACTCAAATTGAGCTTGGTTTGACGAAGCAGCTCCATTGCTTTTTCCATGCGGATTTTTGTTAAATACTGCATAGCGGTTACGCCGCATGTGGCGTGAAACAGCCTCGAAAATTTGTACTTGGAGATGCCAAGAGACCGGCTTAGTTCTTCGATGCTGTTGATGACTGCGTAATTTTCATGAATCAGCTTTAACGCTTTGACAACCACTTCGGGCCAAGTATCCGGCGAAGCTTGATTATATTTCAGGGACTGGTAAACCTCCATGACAAACTGGGCGGCCAAGCCCGATGCCTTGTAGCCGTTGGTGATGGACTTTTTGCTCGCTTCCAGATAAATGCGTTCCAATGTGCGAATCACCGGCGTGTCAGGGACGAAACGAATGACGGGACCCGAATGATTGTGGACCGCGGACCAGCACTCCAAAGCTTCCGGCCCCATCAAGGTAATAAAGATAAACTCCCAAAGCTCACTGTCTTCTGGAAGATAGTATCGGTGGTCGGTTCCGGTTACGACTAGAAAGGCGGAATGTTGTTCGAGCGGGTAGGTTTGGGTTCCGATGCGAATTTCCCCTCTCCCGGCAAGCGTGTATTGGAAAATGCATTGATGGTTGGTAGCCCTCTGCAATCCATCCCAATAGTAATTCTGATTCCTCTTTTCCCAGCCTACGTAAACGATTTCAGCAAATGGCGTCGTTGGACCATCCTTGAATTGAAAACCGAAAACACTCATAGCGCATCCCCTTGCAATTTTTTACCCTTTTATGATAATTCATTACCATTGAGGTCCAGTTAAATCTATTATAATATTCAACTTGTGCAAGGCAATACATAATGTAAATATTCAAATTTTGCTGCAATTTTTTCCACTTTATTAAGGTTTTGTAAAACTGGAATGAAGGGATTGAAGCCAATGAAAGCGAAGTTGAACATGGGATTTGCATTAGTTGTCGTTTTTTTGACGAGTCTGTTGGCGGGCTGCAGTTCGGGCAGTACGGATTCAGGGTCATCTCCGGCCGCAGGTACGGGGAAAAACGAAGTACATCACGAGCCTGTGACGTTAATGCTGCACCCCGGCCAAATGATCACACCGGAAGACTTGGAGCTTATGATTAATGAACCGCTCCATCGTAAATATCCCTATATTACCGTGCAGGTGATAGACAGGACCAAAAATAATTTGGAGAATCATGTAGCTTCAGGAAGTCAATTGGATCTCATTACTACCTGGAACGGCAGCATGTCTGCGGCTATGGATCTGGGTGTGTTCGAGGACCTGACGCCTCTGGCGAAAGCAGATGGGTTTGACTTAGGCCGGTTTGACCAGCAAGCGCTCGAGACCATTAAAACCATTTCTAACGACGGGAAGCTGTATGGCCTGCCTTACAACAGACAGTTTAATGCTCTTTATTACAATAAAGACATTTTTGATAAATTCGGAGTCGAGTATCCGAAGGATGGCATGACCTGGGAAGAGGTAATCCAGCTGTCCAAGAAGCTAACAAGGACGGTAGACGGCGTTGCATATCGCGGGCTGGATCCGGAGAGCATCCAAAGATTGAGCTTCCCTTTGTCCTTAAATATAGTGGATGCTGCGACAAATAAAACAACTATCAGCGATAACTACGACACGTTTAAAAAACTGTTTGAACTGGGCAAGGATGTATACGCTTTACCAGAGAACAAGCCGCCTAAATGGGGGACCAGCACAAACGATTCTTTTATCAAGGATAAAACAGTCGCCATGACGGCCACCGTCAATATGTTCCCTTACATCGCGCAAGCTCCTGAATTCAATTGGGATGTTGTCCAGTATCCGAGCTATAAGGATAAGCCTAATGTCGCCGGGATGTACGACTTACACATCATGTCCATCAGCAAAACGAGCCAGCACAAGGAAGAAGCGATGAAAGTGCTTGAGGTTCTGTTTTCGGATGAAGTGCAAATGATCGCTACGAAAAAGACCGGACGCATTTCGCTGCTGAACGATCCGAAATTCCAGCAGGCTTACGGTGCGGATATGCCTATTTTGAAAGGGAAGCATCTGGAAGGGATCTTCAAGAGCAAGCCTGCGCCTGCGCCGCGGCTATCAACCTACTATTCCAAGGCTGTCAGCATTCTCGAAAGTCACTTCAGACAATATGTTGACGGGGCAAAGGATACGAATACGGCGCTTCGTGAAGCCGAAGATGAGATTAATAAATACGTTCAATCGCAAACCGGAAAGTAATATGGCACAGCTAATCCATACTTCATATCCTCGGGAAAATCTCCCGGGGATTTTTTCTTTGCACAATAATGGGGAGTTCAATCTGGAAAATGCAACATAATTCTTGATCTCTTAGGAAATAGTAAGTCATGACTAAGCTCCGGCACCGCATTTTCATTGAACATTTTACTCTTTTAAACCGCTAAATTAAAAATTTGTCAACATTGATGATGACGAAAGGTGATTTTGATTTTATTGATCATGAAAGCGTACATCATATACCATTAGCTCATAACGAAGTAGGAGGTTATGACAGTGAGCGCATTGACAAATGACCAGCAACAGTCTTCAGTTGACGTTCGCGTACAGGTTCAACGCTTTGGGCGTTTTTTAAGCGGTATGGTTATGCCTAATATCGGTGCTTTCATCGCTTGGGGATTAATTACCGCATTATTTATTCCGACAGGCTGGTTTCCAAATGAATATTTGGCTAAGTTAGTCGGACCTATGATTACTTATCTGCTTCCACTGCTCATCGGTTACACGGGCGGGAACATGGTTCACGGTACGCGCGGCGGTGTCATCGGTGCGGTGACGACGATGGGCGTTATCATCGGTACGGACATTCCAATGTTCATGGGAGCCATGCTCGTCGGGCCGTTCGCGGCTTGGGTATTGAAAAAGTTTGATAAATCCATCGAGGGTAAGGTTAAGTCCGGCTTCGAAATGCTGGTGAATAACTTCTCCTCAGGGATTATCGGCGGGATTTTGGCTGTGCTTGCCTATGCGGTTGTAGGTCCCGCGGTTCAGGTCGTAAGCAAAACTTTGGCCGCAGGTGTGCAGATGCTTATCAATGCCGGCCTATTGCCTCTTGCGAATGTGCTGATTGAGCCGGGCAAAATCTTGTTCCTTAACAACGCCATCAATCACGGCGTACTTAGTCCTATTGCGGTTGATCAGGCCGCTACGACGGGCAAATCGATCTTGTTCATGCTGGAATCGAATCCAGGACCAGGACTTGGTATTCTGCTCGCATACTGGCTTGTCGGACGCGGCTCGGCTAAGCTTTCCGCTCCGGGCGCAGTGATCATACATTTCTTTGGCGGTATTCATGAGATTTATTTCCCATACATTCTAATGAACCCGCGCTTGATTTTGGCGGTTATCGCCGGCGGCGTAACAGGTACATTCACCTTCTCCTTATTTCATGCAGGTCTTGTGGCTCCTCCGTCACCCGGAAGTATTTTTGCCTACATTGCCATGGCGCCAAAGGGCGGCTTGCTGTCCATCTTTACCGGGGTTATTACGGCAACCATCGTCTCTTTTGTAGTGGCTGCTCTGCTCTTGAAAACAAGCAAGCAATCGGCGGATGAAGAGGATCTGGAACAGGCTAAAGCAAAAGTACAGCAAATGAAGCAAGCTCCAAACGCATCTGTACCCGCTGCTGCAGCTGTGGCGGACCATGCAGTTCAAGTGAAACCAGCTTCGGAAGTTCATAAAATCGTGTTCTCCTGCGATGCGGGGATGGGTTCGAGCGCTATGGGGGCTTCTATGCTAAGAAAGAAGCTGAACCAAGCCGGTGTGAATGTCACGGTAATCAACACAGCGATTAGCGAGATTCCAAGCGACGCTGATATCATCGTGACGCACAAGTCGCTGACAGACCGGGCACGCAAACAGGCTCCGCAAGCGGAACACATTTCGATCGATAATTTCTTGAAGAGCCCGGAGTACGACGAGCTCGTAGAACGATTAAAATAATGCCCAAATTAAGACGTCGGCTTCAGTGCCGGCGTTTATCTCCATTCTACTGATAAGGAGCATAGGCATGAGCCAGCATCACCGGCATCGTCAAATCGTGGATTTACTCCTCAGCCGTCATGAGGAGATCACCGTCGGAGAAATCGCCTCGGAAATCGGTGTAAGCACGAGAACCATTCACAGGGAGCTCTATGAGCTGGAGACAAGTCTGGCTGCATTCGGACTGACGCTGCTCAAAAAAACCGGCAAAGGCATTCAGCTCCAGGGAAAGCCTGAGCAGCTTGATGCGTTAAGACGAAGACTACAGGGCGAAGCCATGCTCGAAAACTCGGCACAGGAGCGCAAACTCTTTATTTTGTGCAAGCTTCTTACGGAAGAGGAGCCTGTAAAGCTGTTTACCTTATCGCACGAGCTGCACGTCTCTACACCGACCGTTACGAACGACTTGAATGAGCTTGAGGATGTGATCCGGAAGGCGAACCTGCTTCTTGTGCGTAGAAGGGGATATGGAGTGGAGTTAACCGGAACGGAGGCCAATAAGCGAAAGCTGATCAATCAGCTGGCAAGGCAATATCTGGATGAATCCGATATGTTCGGGAAGCATCCTCCCCCGCCCCAGTCTGCAGAAGGGAAGCTGCTTGAACTTATCGGCAAGCCTTACTTTGCCAAGGTGGAGGCTGCACTGTGGCATGCTGAGGAATCCGGCCTAAGTGAGCTTGGAGAAGAGGAATATACGCATCTGCTGCTCGGGATATCGGTCGCTATCGCCCGAATCAAACAGGGAAAGCAGGTAGCACTCCAAGCCGAGCATGCCTCCATTCGCCGCAGTGAGCTGCTTATCCGCATCATTCAGGAGCTAACGGAAGCGATACCTGTAGAATTTATAACAGCGGAGATAGCCCATCTATCCACGCTGCTTGAGCCTGAAGAGACGGTACATCCCAATCAGCTGCTTCCGGCTGAAGAGCTGAGCTATATGGAAATCGTATGGCGGCTGATCCGCAATATGGAGGACCGCATGGGCATCCGATTCAGCGAGGACCGGTCGCTTCGGGACGGGTTGCTCCATCATCTGGAATCTGCGATTACCCGTCTCCGTTCGAAGGGGAGTATACGCAATCCTTTGCTTGGGCAAATCAAGAGAGATTACGAAGAGCTGTTCGCGGCCGTTCGTCAGGCGATGGATGAGACCATGCCGGAGCTCTTCGCTCCGGATGAGGAAATCGGATTTCTGGTTATGCATTTTGGAG
This sequence comes from Paenibacillus vulneris, assembly GCF_039543185.1. Taxonomy (NCBI): domain Bacteria; kingdom Bacillati; phylum Bacillota; class Bacilli; order Caryophanales; family Paenibacillaceae; genus Paenibacillus; species Paenibacillus vulneris. The sequence goes on from NZ_BAABJG010000029.1 coordinate 61,634, forward strand.
CTTCCATCGAAAAGCAGAAGCAATTTCGCCGCAACGTCAGAGCGATCCTGGTCTGCACGAGCGGGATCGGAACGTCCAACATGCTGGCGGTTCGCCTTTCCAATGTGCTTCCTCAAGTCGTTATCGCCGGTCAGGCCTCGTGGTTTGAAGCGGCCCGCATACCGGAAAGCGAGTACGATCTGATCATTTCCACCGTGGATCTGCCGCTGCAAGACGATCAATATATCAAGGTAAGCCCGCTGCTAACGAAGGAAGAAGCAGAAAGGCTGCGTTTGTTTATTCATAATGTAACGCTTCAACAGGAGAGAGAAAAAGAGACTCCGCGCGAAAGGATAGAAGAAGATCAGGTAGCTTCGCATAAGCTTCAACGGCTTGAACGATATACGGATGAAATCAGGAAGATTATCGACCAATTCAAGGTTTATTATCTGGAGCAGAAGTTCAAGGTCTTATCCGAAATGCTTGCGGCCATGTGTGAATATGTCAAGCAGTCCGGCACGATTGAGGAAGTGGAGCCGATTGTCGAACTGCTGCTGCAAAGGGAACGGCAGAGCAGCCAGATCATCCCTGACCTGGGCATTGCGTTGTTCCATATAAGGAGCGATAAGGTCAAGGCGCCTTCTTTTACATTGTTTCGGCTGCAGGAAGATTTGAAGCTTCTAGAGCCTTCCCCCGCGGGTGTCAGGCAGCTGCTTCTGATGCTGGGTCCGAAAGAGCTTTCCAAGGAAAGCTTGGAGGTGCTTAGTGAAATAAGCTCCTACCTGATCAATCCGGAAATGATCGAGCTGCTCAAAACGGGTGAAACAGCGGAGATCAAACAATTTCTATCGAGAGAGCTGGCTGTTTTTGTGGGAAATAAAAAATAAACGGATAATGGAGAGATCTACTATGAGCATACTGTCTGCAAACAAAGTGAAACTAAACGCACAACCTAAAGACAAATTCGAAGCGATTCGCATGGCTGGCCAGCTGCTGGTCGATGCTGGTCATACCTCGGCAGGTTATATCGAAAAAATGCTTGAGCGCGAGGCCACGCTGTCCACTTATATGGGCAATGGGCTGGCCATTCCGCACGGTACGCAGGATTCCAAATCGTTGATTCATTCCACAGGCTTGTCGATTGTACAAATTCCGCAGGGTGTCGATTTCGGAGACGGAGAAAAGGCAACGCTCGTTATCGGTATTGCTGCCGCCGGCGGTGAGCATTTGGACATTTTGACCAATGTAGCGATGGTTTGTTCTGAAGAGGAAAATATGGAGAGTATTCAAAAAGCGTCCACAGCTGAGGAAATTATCGGTATATTCGAAAGCGGGATGGAATCATGAGAGCTCTGCATTTTGGCGCCGGGAACATTGGCAGGGGCTTCATCGGGCTAGTATTGTCCCAAGCGGGTTATGAGGTTTGCTTCTCCGATGTGAACGACAGCTTGGTGGAATTGCTGAAGGAAAGAAAAGCATATACCGTTCGTTTGGCGAACGCTGCACAAGATTCGTTCCATGTATCGAACGTGACGGCGATAAATGGTAAGAATCTGGAGGATGTCGCGGAAGCCGTCGCACAGGCCGATCTTGTGACAACGGCGGTTGGGGTTAACATTCTTAAACATATTGCTGAAGGAATAGCAATAGGGCTTGCTAAACGTGCAGAACGCGGTGCCGCCCCGCTCCACATTATCGCCTGCGAAAATGCGATCGGAGGAAGCACTCAGCTTAAAGAGCATGTATACAGCCATTTAAGCCCGGAGCTTCAAGAGATCGTAGGGAAATTCGCTGCTTTTCCGGATTCGGCGGTTGACCGCATCGTTCCTATTCAGCACAATGAGGACCCTCTCGAAGTGAGGGTGGAGCCATTTTATGAATGGGTCGTGGATGAATCGAAAATGCTTCCGGGCTTTCATCGAATCGAAGGCGTACATTACGTTTCCGAGCTAGAGCCTTATATTGAGCGTAAGCTGTTTACAGTTAACACAGGGCACGGCTTCGCGGCTTACCTCGGATATCTGCAAGGCTACGGTACCATTCAAGAAGCGATGGCAGATTCCGAAATTGCGAAAAATGTAAGGAATATCATGGAAGAAACAGGAGCGCTGCTTATCCGTAAATACGGGTTTGATCACGGGGGGCATGAGCAGTATATTGAGAAAATATTAGGCCGTTTCTCCAACCCTTATTTGACGGATCACATCGAACGTATCGGCAGATCGCCGATTCGCAAAATATCCCGTAACGACCGTTTTGTTCGTCCGGCCTTGCAGGCTTTCGAGCTTGGTCTGTCCACACGGTACCTAACAATGGGCATTGCCGCCGCGCTTCTGTTTGACATTGCGTCCGACCCGGAAGCTGCGGAAATTCAGAAGTCCTTATCCGAGCATGGCTTGGATCAAACCATTACGAGCTATACTTCGATCGATAAGGAGCACCCGCTGCATAAAGCCATTATTATTCATTATGAACAGTTAAAAGCGGGTGTTAAGGAGGTATGAGCATGACTGAAATGGTAACCAATCGTCTGTCCGGTATCGCTGCCTCACCGGGTATTGCTATCGGCAAAGCATTCCGCCTGCGTCAGGAGCAGTATGTTCCTGGGGCTGACAAGGCAGCCGATGTACAACGCGAGCTAACGCTCTTTCGCGAGGCGGTAGAGCGCGCAAAGCAAGAGCTCGAACAGATTCGCAGTATGACGGAAGCTCGAATGGGTGCGGCGAAGGCGGAAATTTTTGAAGCGCATCTGATGCTGTTAGAGGATCCCGATTTGATCGATGCCATCATTGAGAAAATCGAAAACGAGGGTGATAACGCCCAATATGCGCTCCACGAGGTTTCCACTGTCTTCATCGAGGCACTGAGCGCAATGGATAATGAGTTGCTGCGGGAACGTGCGGCAGATGTGCGCGACGTATCAGGCCGTATAATGAGCCATTTGAGGGGAATCCCTCATGCATCGGTATCGGCCATCCATGAGCCGTGTGTTCTTGTTGCGGAGGATTTGACCCCTTCGGATACGGCGCAGTTAAATCTTGATTATGTGCTCGGGTTTGTAACCGAAATCGGCAGCCGCACCTCGCATTCGGCGATTATGGCGCGTTCCCTTGAGGTACCTGCCATCGTGGGGGCAGGCGAGGCAGCGGCACTCATCGAAACGGGAACGCCGATCATTATGGACGCTGTGGGCGGTACCGTAATCGTCAATCCGACCGATGAGGAGCTAGCGGCGTACCAAGCGAGCAAAGCGGCGTATGACGAGCGTAGACGCGAGCTGCGCAAGCTGCTGGATCAGCCGACTGTTTCGCAGGATGGCCACCATGTAGAGCTGGCGGCCAATATCGGCAGCGTGGAAGATTTGCAGAAGGTGCTTGAGAACGGAGCGGAAGGCATCGGCTTGCTGCGGACGGAATTTTTGTATATGGGCCGTAGTGCTCTTCCCAGCGAAGATGAGCAGTTCCAGGTATATAAACATGTGCTGGAACGAATGAAGAACAAGCCTGTTGTCATTCGTACGCTGGATATCGGCGGCGACAAGGAATTGCCGTATATGAAGCTTCCAGCGGAAAGCAATCCGTTCCTTGGACTGCGCGCGGTGCGTTTATGCCTCAGCCGACAGGATTTGTTCCGTACCCAGCTTAGAGCTTTGCTGCGTGCAAGCAGCTTCGGCAATTTAAAAATCATGTTTCCTATGATTGCGGTAAGAGAAGAGCTTCTGGAGGCGAAGCGGCTGCTGCAGGAGGAAAAGGAGAAGCTGATTGGCGAAGGAACAGCCGTATCCGATATCATCGAGATCGGAATCATGATAGAGATTCCTGCCGCGGCATTGGCTGCCGATCACTTAGCCAAAGAGGTCGACTTTTTCAGCATCGGCACCAATGATCTGATTCAATATACGATGGCCGCCGACCGCATGAACGAGAACGTGGCGTATTTGTATCAGCCGTGCCACCCTTCTGTGTTGCGATTAATCCGTATGGTGATTCAAGCCGCGGAGAAAGAAGGCAAATGGGTCGGTATGTGCGGAGAAATGGCCGGGGATGAAACGGCGGTTCCGATTCTACTTGGAATGGGACTCCATGAGTTCAGCATGAGCGCAGGGTCCATTTTGTCGACGCGGGCTCTCATCAAGCGGTTAAACCGCAGAGAGTGGGCTGATTATACGGAGCAAATAATGGCGATGAGCAGTCATGAGAGTATTCTTCAATTCGTACATCAAAAGACCAAGGAGTAACCAGATATGATAACTCAAACTTATAAAGTACTGAATCCATCCGGTTTCCATGCACGCCCTACTAAAGAATTTGTTCAGGCAGCCAGCACGTTCCCCTGCAAGATCAACGTGATTAAAGGGGACAAGAAAGTGAACGGGAAAAGTTCTCTTAGTATGCTGACCCTGGGCATTCAGCAAAATGATGAAGTAACGCTGGAAATAGACGGCGAGCAAGAAGAGCAAGCATTAACCCAATTGGGCGGACTGCTTACGAAGATATTCGAGGAGTAGCATGCTTGCAGGTTTTGGAAAAGTAGATCCTTGTCCACACGACAAACTGTACCCTATAGAGTAGACACATAAAGTAGTCTGCCTATAGGGTACTTTTTCCTGCTCGCTGGAAACTATCAGCCTATCCAAATCTGTAGCTCACTTAAATGTCATAAGAGTAATCCGCCGGCAAAACTCTCCTTAAGAACTGTTGGGTACGTTCTTCTTTTGGACTTGTAAATATGTCCTTCGGCGTCCCTTGCTCCACGATGCTTCCGCCATCCATAAAAATAACCGTGTTAGCCACATCCCTGGCAAAGGACATTTCGTGAGTAACCACTAGCATCGTTGTCCCTTCCTTCGCAATGTTTCTCATGACGGTTAATACTTCCCCGACTAATTCCGGATCAAGCGCAGAAGTAGGCTCATCAAATAGAATGATGTCAGGATTTAGTGCAAGGGCCCTCGCAATGCCAACCCGTTGCTGCTGGCCTCCTGATAATTGGCTGGGATACGCGTTGTATTTGTCTGAAAGCCCTACTTTATCGAGCATGGCCCTGCCGATTTCATCCGCCTCCTGTTTAGGTACCTTTCTTCCGATAATCAGTCCTTCGGTCACATTTTCTAACGCTGTTTTGTTGTTGAACAAATTATAATTTTGGAATACGAAAGCGACCTTTTGGCGAATGTCGTGAATTTGTTTTTTTGTTGCTGTTCGAAGGTTCACATCGACATTTCCAAACACGGCGTGCCCCTGGTCGGATCTTTCCAAAAAATTAATGCATCGGAGTAAGGTGGTTTTACCCGAGCCGCTGGGACCAAGGATGACGACCACGTCGCCCTTATCTATTTTTAGGCTGACTCCCTTTAAAATCTCCTGTTTACCAAATGATTTATAGACATCCCGAATCTCTAACACGTGTGTGGCCCCCCTTGCTCATTCTTAGGCATTTACCGTTTTGTAGGTTCTCAAATATTTCTCGTACCGCTTAAATCCGTATTCCACCAGACTGCAAATAATCAAATAGATAAGAAAAATATCGATATAAGCCTCTACGTAGTTGTAGCCGACGTTGGCCGCTACTTTAGCTTTTAATGTAATTTCTTGCAAGGACATCGCATAGCCCAAAGAGGTAGCTTTAATGAGATTGGTTGTCGCAGTACAAATATTGGGTAATGCCACGACCAAAGCTTGTGGAATGATAATCCTTCTAAAAGCTTGCACGGTAGTTAATCCGACAGACAAAGCGGCTTCCAGCTGCCCCTTGTTGACCGTGTTGATGGCCGAACGGAATACCTCGATCAGCGTAGCTGTCGTGTACAAGGAAAATACGATGAATGCGTACCAGATAGGATTCACTTTGTAAATGTCAACTTGAATATGAAGCTTGGCAAATAGATTAGTTAGCAATAAGGGCACGCTGCTGTAGATAATAAAAATTTGGACGATGATAGGTGTTCCTCTTACAAAAGAAACATAGATCTGAGCGAGCCGGTGCAAAACCGGGATTTTGTTAATTCTGGTTAACGCCCCCATAAAGCCTAGTGGAGCCGCAATCAGCAGCGCGACCACTGTAATGGCTAGCGCAGTAGGAGCACCGGATAATGCTATAAAAAAGGTTTTCACCAAAAATCCCCAATCGAGCCCTTCCGACACGTTCTCCACCTCCTTATACGGTTTTTAGAGCTTGTTTTCCTTTGCTGAATACTCGTTCCAGCTTCGAGAACAGCTGCTCAATAGCAATGGAAATTACCCAGTAAATCAGGGACAAGGCCAAATAAATTTCTAACGCATGAGCGTTGTAATTGCTTGAAATAATTAAACTTGCTTTCCCGATGACATCGATCAATCCAATCGTATACGCCAAGGAGCCTTCCTTAATCAGCGCTAGCAGGCTGTTGCCAAAATTGGGCAGTGCCACTACAAAAGCCTGGGGAAAAATGATTCTCCTGTAAGCCTGCGTGCTGCTCAATCCTACACTTACCGCAGCTTCATACTGCCCTTTATCTACAGATTCATAGGCGGTTCGGATGACCTCGGACATCGCTGCCGCGAATTGAAGCGAGAACGTAATAACCACAAATACCGATTTATCAATGCTGTTCAAGTCGATGCCAAACTGATTGAATAGGAACGGGATTCCGTAATACGTTAGAAATAGAAGCACAATGGACGGCGTGCATCGGATTATAGTGGTGTACCCATGAGCCATTTTACTAGCCCAGCGATTCTTCCCTATTTTTGCCGCCGCTAGAAGGAAGCCCAGAAGGGTGCCGAACAATACAGAGAAACCGGTAACCATAAAGGTTACTTTTAAAAACGGAATTAACACGGGAATGGAGTCAAAGATATATGTTGCATCGAAATACTGGTTCATGGTTCACCTTCATTCTGGCTTATGAATAGGTAAAAGCATTAATCGAAAAAACTTGCCACTCAAGTGACAAGCTTTTATTTGACTTTGGGAAACTGGCTAGGCAATAGGCCATTACCTTTTAACGGCATTTAATACCTCGAACAAATCCCGGCCATAAAATTTGGTGCTCAATTCATTGAGCTTCTTGTCATTTTTCAGCTTTTTAATAGCCTCATCGTAAGCATCTGCGAATTCCTGTTCCTTCTTATTGAACAACGGCCAGGTTTTGATTACGGCGAACTCATTGTAGACAATCTGATCCTTGAACTTATAATAGGGGCCGTCCGGCTCGGTGACTTGCTTTTGGAAAGGACCTTCAATCATGACTCCTCCGTCCACGCGCCCTTCATTTACCCATTGAACTACATCCACTGTGAACGAATCGCCGGCTTGCAATTTTACTTTATTATTAGGATTCGTCTTGTTGTATTCGTCAATAATGGTATATTGCGCGTTATTTGCGGCAATAGGCGCTAGCGTAAATCCGGCTGAAGCGAAATCCGACAGGTTTTTAATGTTTTCATTCTTTTTCTTCAATACAAGTCCGGTGCTGCTTAAGCCCAGAAATTCTTTGGGGAAAATAAATTTTTTGGTTCGCTCCTCTGTCCAAAAAGCATTTTTAATACCCACTTGATACTTACCTTGTTCAACGCCTAATAATAAGTCGTCGCTGGATGTTCCGACGAATTCGAATTTGTATTGAGGGAGTAATTGGCTTACTAGCTTCATAGCTTCGACATCATATCCCGTTGGATTGCCCTTGTCGTCCGTGTAGCTTATAGGCTTGGAAGCTTGATCATACGCTATTTTGACGACTCTGGCTTTGGAGTCTTTAACATCCGATGAGCCCTTCGATGCGTCTGTGGAAGCCGTTGTGCTTGAACCGCATCCCGCCAGTAGAGTGACCAACGCTAAACTAGTGACAGCCATAGATAACCATTTTTTTCTCATCACGCAAATCTCCTTTGAAATGATCTATAAAGTTTGTTAGAAACCCGGTAGAATGATAAACCAACGTGAACCTTTTTTTGATGAACCAAATATTAACACAAGAAAACCAATCAGTAAAGTAGGAATTAAAATAGATCAAAGGTGTCTTTCATTCTTGACAAATAACCGGCATTGGAAATAACATAATACTAAATAAATCCAATCGGAATTATATGATATTTTGGATCGTTAGGCAAGAGGGTACTTTTATCGCATAGAGGGGGAATCAGGATGAATTTATTTATACGGCGGGATATTCAACAAGAATGGCTGAACAAGCTATACGAGAAGGAGGCTGATTTCAAAAATAAAGCCGCGCGAATCGATGAGGAGGGGCTCTTCCCTACGGAAAATATAGTAGATTTAATCGAACTGGGCTACACCCGGTCGACACTTCCAAAAGCTTATGGCGGGGAAGGGCTAAACGTATATGATATGGTACTGCTCCAGGAAACAGTCGCGAGCTTCGATGCCTCTACTGCCTTAGCTATTGGGTGGCATTTGTCCGTGATCGGGGAGCTGTTTGAGAAAAAATTATGGTCGGATCGAGACCTGAATTTTATAGCTGAAGAAATTGCCAAGGGGGCCTTAATCAATCGAGTTGCCTCTGAGGCGCAGACAGGAAGCCCGACAAGAGGCGGCCGCCCCGAGACCAAGGCCATAAAAAAAGGGAACCATTGGGTGATCTCGGGACGTAAGGTGTTTACATCGCTTGCTCCTATGTTAACTTATTTTCTTGTTTCGGCATGGATAGAGGAAACGGAGACGATCGGGTACTTCCTGGTACATAAGGATTTAGAGGGACTTAGAATTGATGAAACTTGGGATACCATTTCGTTACGGGGAACAGGCAGCCACGATCTTGTCCTGGAACAAGTCACTGTCCATGAGGATCTGCTTGTTGAACCGGATATTCTTGGCAGAGGAAAAGAAGTGAACGGCTGGCTGCTCCACATTCCGGCTTGTTATCTGGGCGTCGCGCAGGCTGCGAGAGACTATGCGGTCCGGTTTGCCAATCAATATTCGCCTAATAGTATAAGCGGGCCGATCAGTCAGCTGGCTAACATTCAACAGCTGATAGGCGAAATGGATCTTGAGCTGATGAAAGTAAGGCATTTTTTATATAGTGCTGCCGAAGCCTACGATGATTTATCGCGAAGACCGTTCCTCACGAACGAGCTCGGCGCGGCCAAACATGCAGTCACCAATTCGGCGATTGCTGTTGTGGACAAAGCGATGAGAATCCTGGGAATCAAAAGCATCCACCGCAGCAATCCATTGCAGCGATACTATCGGGATGTAAGAGCCGGCTTGCATAATCCGCCTATGGATGACGCTACCATACAAAAGATTGCCTTATCGGCCATCGAGCAGGATAAGTTAAAAGCCGCGGCACGAGTATGAAGCCTGGTTTCTGCCTTTACGCCCGAACATCCACACCATGACGCGGCGGATCACTGATTTGCTAAACTGCAGTTCGTTCCCAATAAATGCGAATAGCATCGACGATTCAGTCGGTGTTTTTTGCATTTCGGGACATTACCGTTAGTTTTTTTCCTTCTGGATAATGTTCAAAATAAACTGTTCCTTCCAATCTTCTGCCTGTGCAGGGTCCATTTTTTCAAGGAAAGCATCTGTGCTCCAAATGTGTATGGTCAAGGTCTCATTATTCGATTCGAGGTCGTTATTCAAATCATTAATAAGTCTTTGATACTTCCTCATCCAGAATATCCCTCCCCATTTCTCCAAGGTTTGTACCAAATAATACCATAACAGGGCAAATAATAAAGTTAAGAAACCTTGACAAATCGATAATTCCCGATATGATTATATGTATGAATCCCATCGAAATTTTCAAAGCGTTGTCCAACGAGTCGAGATTGCAAATTCTACAGTGGTTAAAGGAACCCGAAAAACATTTTAAGCCCCATGAAGGGATTGATATGAGAAAAACCGGGGTATGCGTCTGTCAGGTTACTGAAAAATTAAATATGACCCAATCCACGGCGTCCCAGTATTTGTCCATTCTTCAACGGGCAGGTCTGATCAAGGCAGAGCGCATTGGCAAATACACCTACTATACAAGGGATGACGAAAAGCTGCGTGAGATTGCCGCATTTCTGAACAATGAAATATAAGCAGGGCTAAACTGAATGCTCATCTTGAGAATTCAGTTTTATTTAAGAAAAACGTATCGACATATCACGATATGTTTTTGTATGGTTCAACACATCGACAATTTATAATATATAGATGTGAATATAGTAAAGGATGGGTGATTTTTTTGTCTAGTACATGGAAGGTTTATTTTTTAGCATTGGTTAGCTTTTTAGTGGGGACGTCCGAATATGTGATCTCAGGTGTCCTGGATAAGATCTCGGACTCGATGGCAATTTCGATTACCGCGGCGGGACAGCTTGTAACTATTTTTTCATTGGTATATGGGCTGTGCACACCGGTTACAATGGCCCTGACATCAAAGCTGGATAGAAAGAACCTGCTGGTAGGAGCATTGGGAATATTCATCTTAGCCAATGTGATGTCCTTTGCTTTGCCTGGATTTGGACTGTTTATTATATCCCGTGTGATCATGGCTTTGGGAGCGGGAGTGGTGGTGGTTACAGCCTTGGATATTGCAGCCAAAATTGCGCCTGCAGGTAAGCAGGCAAGCTCAATCGCTACGGTCGTTATGGGATTTACGGCATCGTTAATTATTGGCGTTCCTCTTGGGCGAATGGCTGCTGCTGAATACGGATGGCGATCGGTATTCGGTTTCATTGCTTTAGCGGGACTGGTAGCCGTCTTTATTCTTTTCTACACCATTCCTCGAATTAAAGGGGACGCCCCCGTACCTCTAACGCAACAGTTAGCGTTGTTGAAAAACAAAAAGGTTGCAGTTGGCTTATCTATTACCCTCTTTTGGTTAGGGGGATATTCAATAGCTTATACGTACATTTCTCCCTATCTTCTTAACGTTGCAGGGGTGAATGAGGGGATGTTAAGCGGGGTTTTATTGGCATTTGGTATTGCAAGCTTAATAGGCTCCAAAACAGGGGGCTACAGCACAGATAAATGGGGGGTATCCACCACATTACTCGGCGGAATGACTGTGCACGTCGCGGCTCTCATTTTGCTTTCGCTGGCGATTGCTGTGTCAGCTAATATGTTCGTCATTGCCGCACTGTTGATCTTATGGTCTTTCTCGGCATGGTCTACCGGTCCTACGCAGCAATATAATCTGGTTCGGATTAAGCCGGAATACTCCGGGATTATGCTGGGTCTCAATCAATCTATGCTGCAGCTCGCGATGGCGGCAGGTGCAGGGATAGGAGCCATTGCCGTTGAGCAGGTATCCTTATCCTCGATCACATGGTTTGGAGCCATTGGTGTAGCTATCGCAATCCTTGCGGCTCTAAGCTTGAACAGCATGATGAAAGAAAGCAAGGGAGCTAGGCAAACATATCAGGGTGTGCAGGAACAGCCTGTTCAAGAATGAGCAGATAATTATAAAAAAGAGACATCGGCCTTCCAGGGCTGGTGTCTCTTGGTTTATTCTAACATCCTGCAGCTCCTTTGAATCATCTCAGTGAGCTCTTGAAAATCAAACTTATGATTTACCATATCTACAGTAAAATTCTCCGCGTCTTTGCTGCCCATTATGAAATGACTGCCATTATACCGCAAGAAGATGACCAGGGCAGTAAAAGCCGTTCGCTTATTTGCGTTTTGAAAGGGATGGTTTTGACCGAGGGATTCAAAAAGCGCAGCCGCTTTCTCATAAAGGGTTTCATAGGCATCTTTGCCAAAAGCTGATGATTGCGGGCGTAACACAGCGGATTCCAATAGACTGTTGTTTTTTACACCAATATGTTCTCCGGGACTATATTTTTGTATCATAGCAACGTTAATAGCTATAACCTCTTGGACGGTAATAAACCGGGTTTTGTCCATTATCTATCTTTCAGTCCTTTTAATGTTTCGTCATACTCCTCCATAACTTTGGAAAGGGTATCTAGAAAATCAGTGCTGATTCCAGTCGGCAGATTTACCTTATTGATTTTTTTAATAACGATTTCCCCATCATTTTCATGGACTTCAATACGGACGGAATCACCGGCATCCAATCCGAGTTGTTTAAGAGCGTCTGTCATCGTTAAGCCCAAGCTGTTTCCAAACTTCGAGACTTTGCGTTCCATTTCTATCACCTTGCTCATATTGTAATCAACTCCTTATCATATTATTCAACTGTTATAACAATTATACATTATTACATGATATTTTGAAATGAATGGATAACCGGGTCATATCCAATTACGAGCATAATAGAAGTATGAATTTTACATATCTAGATCAGATCGACAAAACAGGATATCTATGATATGGTAAAAGTATCCCATAGGCATTCTACTCTTTCGGAGTAGGGTGCCTTGGTGCATATTTATGGGAAATTTACATTAAATGTCTTGTAAATCGATTCGATAGGACATGGAGGTGGTGATGCTATGTTTCTCTTTGCAGCCCCGTTAAGGGGATATTGGATGACCGTGGGCAGCAGGCAAAGATCATTTGATGAGAAGGAGCGAGCATAGCATGACTACAAGGTTTCAAGCGGAACCCCGCGTACCGTTAAATTCTTCCGGACTTCGGGAACTGCGCAGATCCGGACGTCTGCCGGGCGTTATTTTCAGAAAACATGCGGAGAATGAGCGGATTCATATTTCGGCGACCCAGTTTCAAAAATGGCTGAAGCAAGGCGGGTCAGGATTTATTGAGCTGCATTTTGAAGGAGAAGGCTCGTTGACCGTACTGCTGGAGGATTTCCAGCGGGACCCGGTGACGAGGGATTTATTGCATGTTGATTTTCAGCAGGTTCAGATGGGCGAGCGCATTCGCACGAAGATTCCGGTCAAGTTCAAAGGAACTCCTATCGGAACAAAGGAAGGCGGCGTCGTGCAGATTCAATGCTCGGCTGTCGAGGTAGAGGCATTGCCTAAGCATTTGCCGGATGTAGTGGAATTGGATATTAGCACGATGGGCATTGGAGAAACCTTATACGTCAAGGACGTGGAGTTTGCGTCTGAGGTGACAGTGATTTCCGAGGCTCACGAGTTCCTGCTTTCCGTCGTTAAGCCTTAGCTTTCGTTATACCATGTAAAAAAGAGATCACGTCGTGCTTGCGATTTGCTTGCAGGCACGATGTTTTTGTTTGAACGTAAGGTCTTGTCTGATACGACAAGGATTGATATAAAAGCGTGGAGGGAATTATATGTCAATGATAAGAGTCGGGATCGTGGGTTATGGCAATTTGGGCCGCGGGGTTGAAAAGGCCATTCGGCAAAACCCGGATATGGAGCTTGCAGCAATCTTCACGAGACGTCAGCCCGAGGACATGGCCTCGACAGGGCTAATCAAGCACATCTCTGAAGCTGAACAATACATAGGAAAGATCGATGTCATGATATTATGCGGCGGTTCTGCAACGGATTTACCGGAGCAAGGCCCGTACTTCGCTTCCATGTTTCATACGGTGGACAGCTTCGACAGGCACGCCAAAATTCCTGAATATTTCGATGTGGTAGATGCATCGGCAAGAAGAGGCGGGCATGCAAGTGTGATTTCAACGGGTTGGGATCCGGGCTTATTTTCATTAAACCGTCTGCTCGCTGAGGCGGTGCTGCCGGAAGGAAACGAGTATACGTTTTGGGGAAAAGGCGTGAGCCAGGGGCATTCGGATGCGATTCGCCGAATTCGGGGCGTCGACAATGCGGTTCAATATACGATCCCCAGCATGGATGCGGTGGATAAGGTAAGAAGGGGGGAGGATCCGGTACTGACCGCAAGGGACAAGCATTTGAGAGAGTGCTATGTTGTAGTGGAGCCAGGAGAAGATTTGTCCCGAATTGAACATGAAATTACCACGATGCCGGATTATTTTGCTGATTATGAGACTCGGGTGAACTTTATTAGTGCAGAAGAGCTGCAGGAAAAGCACTCCGCCATGCCTCATGGCGGACTTGTTCTCAGAAGCGGGAAGACCGGTGACAACAGCAAGCAGATTATCGAATTTGGACTCAACCTTGCCAGCAATCCCGAATTTACGGGAAGCGTGTTGGTAGCCTATGCCAGAGCTATCAGCAGATTTGCGAAGGAAGGCTTTACAGGGGCAAAAACTGCATTCGATATTCCTTTCAGCTACTTATCCCCCAAATCGGGCGAGCAGCTTAGAAGGGAATTGCTGTAAAGCGCTCGGTATTTCCCCACCCTTATAAATAGAAAAAACATCATGGAAATGGTGTTTTTTCTATTTATAAGCCCCTTTTTTCATGCACGCTGCGAGCTTATAGGAACCATGCGCACCAAATAAAAATAGTATAGGCAATAAAGGTTCTTACCGGAAGGAATGATCCATATAAAAAAATTTAAGCCTGCAGCTGTTAAGGTGCGTAGAATCGGCGTCGTGCTGAACCGATTTAATAAAAAGGTATTCATTTATACGATTCCCGGGCATAAACCTCCGGCATTTTTCTACCGCAGCATCATGGACATTGACGCAGATGGATCCCCCCGCGCCTACAATCCCCAAAATACCGGGCTTGACGATTTGAGCCACGCTGGCAGACCCGGCCATTGGGTAGGGATTGTTACACACAACGGCAAGCCTTCGGGAAGGCCGGTCATACAAAAACGTACGGATCCCGCCCCTGGCTTTTATGTTTCCCAAACAGCCCTAAGTGATTTTAACAAGCGCTTTACCGATCCGAACGCTTATGTGAATTCGGAGAAAATACCCTTTATTGTTTTGCCCCAAAGAAGAAACTTTGGTGCAGTTTTGGGTGACATGGCCGTAGTTTATAACATAAAGAATGGAAGATTGGCTTTTGCTGTTTACGCGGATACGGATGTTGGTATTGGTGAAGGCTCCATTGCATTAGCTAGAGTGCTGGGCATCAACTCGAATCCAAGAACGGGCGGAACAGGAAATCAAGAGAATGTATTCTATTTAGTTTTTCCGAAGTCCGGAAGGGGAAATGGGCACATACCTACCCGAAGGGAGATTATAATAAAGACACAAAGGCTGTTCAGAGAATGGGGCGGGATTCAGCTTTTAAAAAAGGTACAGCAATGCTAGTTAAACATAGTATCGCCTATCGCCAGCCGGGCTTCGAAAAGCCGGCTTTTTTGTTGCCCGAATTTAGGCATCGCCCGCAGCGAACGGACAACTTTCCTTTGTATTCTGCACGCATAATCTATTTTATGGTCAAGGCTTCCTGGATACAGGCAATGACCGCGAAATATAACAACAGGGGGTTCCGACTTTGAGGGTACTTTTTTTAGAAAGCCACCCCATGTGGATTCATGGCCTTCCCAATGGCTTCCGGGATGCGGGACACCTGGTGAAAGTGTCTGGTCCTCTCACGAGAAAAAAGCTTCCTCGCTTAATAGCGGATTTCCGGCCGCATTTGATCATTACTTTGGGTTGGACGGAAGAACACAGCCCCCTTAAGCGCAAATGGATTCGGCACTATGTTGGCCGATCCGGCATTCCGCATGTCTACTGGGCAACAGAAGATCCTACGCATCACCATACGTTCACCCTCCCATACGTAAAAGCGGTCAAACCGGATTTTGTCTTTACCATCTGCCGTGACATGGTAAAGAAGTACGAGAAAATGGGCATTCCCGCTGCTCATTCAGATTTCGGCCACCACCGGAACGTTCATAGGAACGGGAGGGAGCATGCCGGGTTTCGCAGCAATATCGCCATCGTAGCCAACGGCTATTCTCGAATATTACAAAAATATCCTCGCCATTTTCGCATCAAGTCCTTGACCACTTTGATTCGTCCGCTGGTAAAAAGGAAAATCAGGGTCGATTTCTGGGGAAGGCAGTGGAATGAAGTCAAGCCTGTACTAGGCATTCGGATTCCTGAGAAGTGGATTCACGGTTATTTGCCTTATCAAGAGGCATATAAGGTTTACAACTCTGCGAAAATTATTATTGGTCCGCAGAACCAATTAAAGCAAGTAACGCAAAGAACTTATGAAATCCTCGGGTCGGGAGGATTCTTGATTACAAGCGATACACCGGAAATACGACGGCTCTTTAAGCCGGGAAAGCACCTTGTTGTCTCACGCTCTCCGGAAGAAACGGTACGGCTTGTCAGATATTATCTCAAACACCCTGACAAAAGGGAACAAATTAGAAAAGCCGGCAAGCAGGCTGTCGCCAAGCATACGTACAAGCATCGTGCCATTCGGATGATACTTGAGCTAAAGAAACGAAGCATTCTAAAATAACAAGGAAAGAAAGAGAAGATCACCCGTGAAGATAAATCGCGTTATCTACAATGTGCCGACCCGTAAACGGATCCTCGCCTTAACCTTCAATATGGCTTACGGTCATCGGGTCCCTGTCCAATTACTTTCCTTATTAAAAGCAAGAGGCGTAAAAAAAGCGACATTTTTTGTCACTGGGGAGTGGGTACAGCTCAACCCTGGTATTGCCAAGCGAATACAGCAGATGGGTTTTGACATTGCTTCCCATGGACATCGTCATGAGGATTACACCTCTCATTCGAATGCTTGGATAGAGCGGGATGTGAAAGCTGCCAAGCGGGCTATTGTTAACGCAACCGGAGCCAAGACCAATATGATTCGCACGCCAAGCGGCGACCTCGATTCGCGAGTTATTAAGAAGCTGCTGAGCATAAAGCAAACGATTGTTCATTGGGACACGGATTCGTTGGATTGGAAATACAAGAATGTAAAAAAAATCGTTCAGCGGGTGCTGCCTAATATACATCCGGGTGCGATCGTATTGCTCCACGGCTGTGACCCATGGCCCCAGACGTTGAAAGCCTTACCCATTATTCTGGATGGAATAAAAAAGAAGGGTTACACATTGGTAACCGTGAATGAACTGCTATCTGGGATTCGTCCTAAAACGAACCGAAAAAAATCATTTAACGCGCGATGAACCAGAACCGGTTCGCCCGTTTATGAGCTCGGAAACCGTGACGAACCGGAATCCTTTGGCTCTTAATCGGTCTATCATTATCGGAAGGGCCTTCGCCGTTTGGGTTGCAGAATCGCTTGCATGCATAAGAATGATGTCCCCGGCCTTAGTCTGAGAGAGTACCCGCTTGGCAATGGCATCAACCCCTGGATTGGTCCAGTCCAGGGAATCTACACTCCAATGGATCGTTCGATAGTTTAACGTTCTTAGTTTTTTTACAACCTTGGCATTGATACTGCCGTAAGGTGTCCGAATCAATCGGGTCCGAACCCCTGTCACGTTTTTTATGATCCTTTCCGCTTTTTTTACCTGGACCCGAATCCAATCTTCGCGGTGTTTGGTATAGTCTTGATGCAAAAAACCGTGCGAGCCGATTTCATAGCCTAGGGAATGAATTTTACGTGCTAATCGGGGATGTTTGGCTGCCCAGGGGGCCGACAAAAAGAAAGTTGCGTTTTTCACGTTTTTTTGCTGCAGCACCCGCAGTACGGTCCATGGTACCTGGTTCCCCCATCCGATATCAAATGTGAGCGCGATATATCGCTTATTTGTCGGGAAACGGTAAAAAGCATCACTATCGCCCAAACGGATCTCCTCCTAAAAAGTTATTCATTCGCATTATATTCCGAAAGCGGGGAAGCCTGACTGTGTGGCGGCCTGCAAAGGGGAGTGACTATGAAAATTCTCTTTTTGGAAAGCGGGCCCATCTGGTCGAGGGGGCTCCCTGATGGATTGCGTGATTTGGGTCATAACGTAAAGATTTCAGGTCCCTTGACCAAGAAAAAAATAGCTTCATTGATTTCCTCCTACAAGCCGCAGCTGCTTATGACTGTGGGTTGGGGCCCTGAACAAACAAAGGAAAAGCAGCGGTGGATGCGCCAATACGCCAGCATTTCGGGTATTCCATTGATCTATTGGTCAACGGAGGATCCCAATTTCACAGCAGAATTTACACTTCCGTTGATCCGAAGAATGAAACCGGATTTTGTATTTACCATTTCCGCCCGGACAGCCGCATATTATCGGAAGCTTGGTATCCGCGCGGCTCATCTCGATTTTGGTTTTTCTCCTAGTATTCATCGAAGGGTAAAGCCGCTTAAAAAGTATAGACATAAAATTGCCGTCGTAGCGAACGCCTATCCTCAAGTCTTAAGCAGATATCCGAAGCATTTTCGGCGAAAGGCATTGAATCTTCTGATACGTCCGCTGCTTTCTGCAGGGATTCGGGTAGATTTCTACGGGTCAGATTGGGAGAAGATGAAGCCTTACTTGGGTAAAACCATTCCACGAGGCTGGATACATGGGAAGCTGCCTTACCAAAATGCGAATCAAGTTTATAGTTCATCGCAAATCATGCTGGGTCTGCAAAATTACAGGGATATGGTAACCCAGCGAACCTATGAAATATTAGGTTCAGGGGGGTTCCTTCTTACCATCGACACACCGGGGGTAAGACGGGTCGGTAAACCGGGACGCGATTTTGCAGTGTCGACCTCGCCTAAAGATACGGTGCGGCTGGTACATCATTATCTAGAGCACCCATCAGCTCGAGAACGCATTCGTAGGCAAGGGAACCGTACGGTTTATAGGCATAATTACACGAATCGGGCAAAACGTATGCTATCGATTCTTAGGAGGACGGGCTTATTAAAGTAGCTTATCTGACTTTTGACGATGGTCCTGCCCGCTATACAGGAGCCATTCTGGATCAGCTAAGGGAGCATGGGGTTAAGGCGACCTTTTTTGTCCTTGGCAACCGTACTCCCAAAGGAATTCGCTTGTATAAAAGAATGGTACAAGAAGGCCATGCCATCGGCAATCATACGTTTTCTCACAATTATCCGGTCATTTACAGCTCTATATCGGCATTTCTAAAGGATTTCCGTAAGCTGGAGTCCCTATTGCAGCGACAAGTACATGTAAAGCCGAAGATCTTTCGATTTCCAGGGGGGTCCCAAAACGCAGTGAACCCGTTGTATGGGAATAGGGCCCAGATGACCAAGGTGAACCAAGTCATGACGAGAAGAGGATACCGGTATTTTGATTGGAATGTCGAGTCCGGCGACTCCGAAATCCCTCGTCCCACCACGGAAGCTATGATTCGCAATGTACTGCGCGGCAGCAAAAACAAACGTAAAATCATCGTCCTATTCCATGATTTCAATCCCAATACGCCCAAATGCCTGCCGGCTGTAATCAAAGGGCTGAGAAGGCAAGGCTTTAGATTCCAGGTACTGTCTAAAAAATCATTTACCGTTCGTTTTCGGTAATCAGGAACTTGAAAGTTTTTTTACCTTTCTGTGGTATTATGGTTCTAATACTTTGAATAACAGGACTGATACCAAAATGAAGCGAAGCCGCAGGACGTTGCCAGAAACGGAATACCGCGCTATTTTGCGGGCAGCAGACGATATCATTGCCCAAGGCGGAAGGACGTTGCTTGCCAAAATATTGAAAGGCTCGAAAGAGCGGAAAGTATTGGAGCTAGGACTGGATCAAAACCCTTCTTATGGTTTCTACAGAGATCTTACGTTGGAGCAGATCATGGACAAAGTGGATACTATGATAGACACGGGATTTTTGGGGACGGAAAGACAGGGTAAGCTGTCCATGATCATTTTCACACCGTATGGATGGGCTGTCGAACGAGAACAGCGCGCCCAAGAGTTTTTACAAGAGTGGGATCATTGGCTTGAGCATAACGTAACACCGGTCAGTATGGAATATTTGAAAGAACGGAACCGGGGGATGATGCTCCTGTTTCTGTATAAAGTCTTGTGCTCCGCTAATAAGAAATACATTCCTTACTTGAGATTGTGGGAGCAGGTGGAATTCAAGAAGGTTCAGAGGGAGATTCGGCATGTGATTGAAGCGTTGGAGCAACGTGAGGGAATGAATGACAAGCAGTGGGGCCAGTTGGTGGGTGAGATGGCCCAATCCTTGCTCCTTCGGTCCGACAATCCCATTATATTAGCATGCGGGAAGTGTGGGAATCCGTTCCTGTTGGACGAGTCGAATCCGGATTATTACACGAGCGAAGGACTGCAATTTCCGCAACGGTGCCCTCAATGCCGCTAGCACGAAGCTTATTCAAATAAAGATGATGTTCAGCCTGCACGGTCTGGAGCGAGCGAAGGGAGTACGGGGGATCGAAATCCTCCGCCTCCCTGACGTCTCGGGATTAATATTCGATTTTGAGGCTCTCTCCGTCTACATATACGCCTTGGGAACGGGTAATCGGCAGCTTGTGCTCCGCTGAAAAGCCGATGGTTTCCCCGTCCCTTAAAGTGACGTTGCTTTCCACGATATATGCGGAAATATTGATCAGAAAATCACGCAGATCGGCAGGAGAAGCCTGACTGTCCAGCACTTCGATCTCTTCCTTGCCGAATGGCCGCAGTCCACAGGTATATCCATTCATTCCTGAGTCCGTTCTGACAAGACCAAAGTGAACCAGATTCAATAGAGGAAACATATCATCTGACTTCATCAGCTCAGCCATTTCCACATAAAGCTCCGGCTGGAATACGGTACCCGACGAATAGAATCCGATTGCGTTCGGAAGCTTCAAGCAGCTGGCCGCAAGCTTGGTATACAGCCTGCCGCTATCCAACGGAGAGCCGGAGCGGGTAAATACAGCCAGAATGATTTGGGCCACATGGGTTTTGGTAACGTCAGCGGCCTCCCGCCAGAGATAGTTGCCTCCTGCATAATGCTCTGCCTCCCCGTCTGGAATTGGAGCATCCACAAAGCTTATAGCGGCAGTGAAGCCGTCCGTTTCAAAAACGAGGATTCCTTCCTTTTCTTCCTCAGGGCCCTCACCTTCCCCTGATGCTGATGAACAAGAGATATTCCAATCCTTCATCAGGTTCTCTTTGACCTGATCCAGATCGCATTCCGGAGAGTTCAGCAGCACGAACCCGTTAAATAAGCCTCCGGAGGGCTCGTCCTGAGACTCCGCAGCGTCCTCTTGCGTTTGAGCCGCCTCGATTGCTGCCGCCTGCTTCATCCAATACTCGCGGATCATTTCTACCATAGCTATAGCTTCCTGCTTCGCAGTAGCGGGGTCATAGGGCTGCATCTCGCTGAAGATATGGCCGCAATGCTCCGTATCCGATGGATGCTCATAGCCGCCGCAGACACCAAGGAGCCATTTTCCCAGCCATGTTTTTTTGTACTTGAAGATGTAGTAGTGCATACCATGCAAATCGAATTCAGCTGCAATTTCAATTTTGCTAGGTTTTTGGCCGAGTTCTCGTTCATCCGACAGCCAATTGATCATAGATTGCATAGCGGCTTGCTGCTGGGATGTCATTTAATCCTCTCCCTGGTCAAGTTAAGTTCTCTATTCTTGTATATACTAGCAGCAGTTGGATGTAAATGGGACTAAAAGATTAACCTTCTTTCCCGTGTTGATCGCAGGATCTCTGATGGAATCGTTGCAATAAGCCACACCAAATTGACACTATGGAGTTGAATCAGTATATTTTAGCTATAAAGTGAACGAGAATAAATTAATGTATCGTTTCCTGCGAGGTTTAGAAGAGGGGCATTCTATGAAAAAAATAAAGGCATTGGTCATCGCGCCCTACCGCGGGTTGGTGGAGCTGACCTCCAATCTCAAAGATCAACTGGATGATTTTGAAGTAACGGTGATACAAGGCGATTTGTCGGAGCCTTTGCCTGTTCATCAATATGAGAAGGAAGGCTATGACGTCATTATTAGCCGGGGCGGGACGGCCAGGCTGATCCGTAAGCTCAGCTCACTTCCGGTAGTAGAGATCAAAATATCCGGCTTTGACATTCTGCGGCTAATCACGCTGCTGAAGGAATACAAAATTCCTATTGAAATGATAGGATTCCCTAATATTATCGAGGCGGTTGTCGCCGTATCACGGCTGCTGGATGTCGATATTCCCTATACGATCATTAACGAGCAGGATGATGTGAACGAGGTCCTTGAGGCGGCACGGAGCAAAGGGGCACTTGTGATTGTCGGCGGGACGAATACGGTGCGGCTGGCCAAGGAGCAAGGGCTTCAGGGCATTCTGATCACGTCCGGTAAAGAATCCGTGCTGGAGGCGTTCGAGAACGCGAGAAATGTGTGCCAGGCCGTCAGTTGCTACAAAGCTGAGGGGCAGATGCTGAACTCGCTCGCTCAAGGTGCGGAACAGGGGATGGCGGTGATGCAGACCGGCGGCAGACTGCATTATATGAATGCTGCGTTCCGGGATATGCTGGGCATTCGCCACGATCAAGATGCGGATGTCATAATGCGGCAGAGGTTCCCCAAATTGCTGGCTCTGATGCAAAAGTCAGGCGGCAAGGTTGGTGAAGCCTCCTCCTTTGAGCTGTACGACATGACGTTCCGTCATAAGCTTACTTTGATCCGGGGGGAAGGGGAGCCGGAGGCTGCGTTTAATCTCTATGTGCGTCCGGTAACGGATAACGAGAACGATATTCAGGTTCGGCGGTTGGAGCCGTTTATCGAGACGTTTCCTCATCTGATTCGGGCCCGCTCCGATTTCCAGGAAGCACTTGCCTCAGCTGCGGAAAGGCTGCAGCGGGTACGTCCTCTCGCCGTATACGGAGAGCAGGGAACAGGAAAACGGATTTTTGCAGGCACGGTATGGCGGCAGCTGCATCCTGAAGGAGGCGAGCTGCTGGAGGTGAATGTTATACGCGGCTCCGAGGAAGCCTTCATGCACTTGAAGCATCTGCTGGGAGAGGCTCTGCCTGGCAGCATGATCTATTTGCGCGGTGCGGAACGGCTCTCGCCCAAATACCAGAGAAGGCTGGCGGAGTCGGTTCCCCAATGCGCTGCATACCTGATCTGCTCCTTCGAGAAGGCGCCCGGGCAGCTGCGGGAGGAAGGGCTTCTGGAGCCGGAGCTGCTCTCGCTGATCGAAGGGGCAGCCGTCGAGATGAAGCCGCTCCGAACAAATCCTCAGGAGCTGGAGGAGCTGATCCGTATTTTTATTTCGGAGAATAACGAGAAATACGGCAAGCAGGTTGTCGGCATTCGTCCTAAAGCGCAGGAAGCGCTCTACGAATACCCGTGGAAGGGCAATCTGATAGAGCTTCGAGATACGGTGAAAGAGCTGGTAAAAGCGGCCGAAGGCGAGTATATCGACGAAGAGCTTCTCGCCGTGCTGGAAAAGCAGAGAATCGGGCAAGGCCCGGCAAGCGGCGCCCGAACGATTAATCTGGATCAGCCTCTGCAGAGTATCCAGAAGGAGATCATTCAGCTGGTGCTCCAGGAGGAGAACATGAATCAGTCCCGTGCAGCCAAAAGGCTCGGGATTAATCGTTCAACGCTGTGGAGAATATTGAAGGATCCGATATAAAACATTAGAAGTGTGGTGTGCATTAAGCCCTATATCCAGTCCGGATGTAGGGCTATTTGTGTTACAAATCGCAACTATACATGTTGCACAATGCAACAATAAGAAAGTATATGATGCAATATACAATAAAATTGTTGATATTTAAAACTATATTATTTATAATTCATTACGAAAGACATATTGATGATAACTGTTGTGAAATAAAACGTTTTTATAGGATGGGAAATAGAAGGAGGCCTTTATGGTGGAATTAAAAGGGATTATTCCTGCTATGCTGACACCGCTTACGGAAGATCAGAAGGTTAACGAGCCCGTGGTACGCCAGTTGACGAACCGGCTTATTGAATCCGGGGTTCATGGGATTTTTATTCTCGGAACGAACGGCGAATTCCATTTGCTCTCTACGGAAGAGAAGCTGGCTATGGCTCGCATCGTGATAGAAGAGGTAAAAGGCAGAGTTCCCGTGATCGTTGGTACTGGGGGCGGGACGACGGAGGAAGTGATTGAGCTTTCCAGACAGATGGAGCAATTGGGAGCCGATGCGGTTTCGATTATTACACCCTTCTTCATAGCTCCTTCACAAGAGGAGCTCATCGTTCATTATACCCGAATCGCCGAATCGACGAAGCTGCCGATCGTGCTGTACAACATTCCTTCAAGAACCGGTGTAAACCTGGAGCCGGAGACGGCAGCCGTCTTGGCCAAGCTTCCTAACATTGTCGGTATTAAGGACAGCAGCGGCAATTTCGCCAATATCGAGAATTACATTAAGGCAACCCAAGGCGAAGCTTTTACCGTCTTCGCAGGCACGGATTCGCTGATTTTGAAAACATTGCTTGCCGGCGGCGTGGGTGCGGTGGCCGCGACAGCCAATATGCTTCCTGAAACCGTTGTATCGATCTACAATCACTGGCAGAACGGCAATATCGAAGAAGCACAGAAAGCGCAGGAAGCGCTTCAGCCGCTTCGCGATACTTTTGCTCTGGGGACGCTCCCATCCGTTTTGAAAAAGGCCGTAGAATTGAGCGGTATTCCGGTAGGACCGCCGAAATCGCCTGTATCCGTTGTTTCGGGAGAGGCGCTGAAGAAGGTTCAGGCTATGGTGGATTCCTATCAAAGCCGTTAAATCTCAGTTGTTTCAAATCCATCCAAGGGGTTGAATTCATGAAAACGCTGTACCAGTTTCAAACCGCAGATCATATTATCGCAGGACGAAACTCGCTGCAAAGCGTGGGAGAGCATCTGCACCTTACCGGCGTCGATGTGAAATCGGTGCTTATCCTTACACAGCCTTCAATTAAATCATTAGGCTTTGTCGATGCCTTGGTCAGCCAACTGGCAGCCAAGGGCGTGACTGCCGACGTTAATACAAACATTTTGCCGGAACCGACGGTAGAGAACATTGAGCAGGTGTTTGCCGGCATGGCGGACAAAGCTTACGATGTCTTGATCGGGTTCGGTGGGGGAAGCGTTCTCGATTCCGCCAAAATTTTGGCCGTTCTCGCTACGAACGAATGCTCCATCCGCGACCTGCTCGGAACGGATTTGGTCAAGAAGCCGGGAATCCCGACGATTCTGATTCCGACCACCTCAGGTACGGGGGCGGAGGTTACTCCGAACGCTATCGTTACATTGCCTGACGAAGAGCTGAAGATAGGCATCGTCAGCAAGCATATGCTTCCAAAGGTCGTCTTCCTTGATCCGATGCTGACACTGGGATTGCCAAAGCCGATTACGGCGGCTACCGGAATGGATGCGTTCACCCATTCGCTCGAATCCTTCATTTCGAATAAAGCGAATCCGATCAGCGATATGTTTGCGCTGGAATCGATTCGTCTGATTTCGTCCAGCATTGTGGAAGCTTATCAGAACGGAGCTAACGTTGATGCCAGAGAAAAGATGCTGCTTGGCTCCATGTACGGCGGGATGGCATTGACGGCTGCGGGTACCGCAGCAGTTCATGCATTGGCCTATCCGCTCGGCGGCAAATTCAAAATCGCCCATGGCGTAGCCAATTCGATGCTGCTTCCGCATGTGATGGAGTTCAATATGGATGCGATTGAGGAGCGGTTATATCAAGTGGCTGAACCTATGGGTATTCAGGTGCAAGGGTTGACTTCCTCACAGGCCGCGGCCAAAGTGGTCGAGCGTATCGTCGAATGGACGACCGTTCTGGAAATACCGCAGGATTTGAGCAGCTTCGGAGTTAAGCCGGATGACGTACCTGAGCTCGCCGTATCGGCGTCCAAAGTAACCCGCCTGCTGAATAATAATCCAAAAGAGCTCAGCCTGCAGGACATGGAAGCGATTTACCGCAAATTGCTGGCATAACTAGATACAACGAAACGAAGTCATGGAAAATAATGCGGCTTCAGGCTACTGATCAGGAAAATTGGCATGAAGTGGTCGCAGCTTGGAGCCTGCATTTCCTATTTCCATGATAAAGGAGTGAACGGGCATGAGAATATCTGTCATTTCGGATGATTTGACAGGTGCGAGCGACTGCGGCGGTCAGCTGATCCGCTATGGCTTCCAGGTATCCGTTATTTTGGAGCCGCAAGCGGAGGGCTTAAGAAGCAAGGATGCCGTCATCATCGATACGGACAGCCGATCCGTGACTCCCGAGGAGGCGTACGGCAGGGTGAAGGAAGCCTGTGAATCGCTTCAGGGCGAGCCGTTCGATATCATTTATAAAAAAATCGATTCCACAATGAGAGGGAACATCGGGCAGGAAATCAATGCGGTATATGATGTGTTCCGTCCGGATCTTGTTGTCATCGCTCCGGGCTTTCCGCAGAACGGACGTACCATTGAGGAAGGCGTCATGTACCTGGGCGGCAAACCGCTTCATGAGACCGAAGTGGCGAGGGACCCGAAGACTCCGGTCCGCGACTCGCTTATCACGCGGCTCATTCAGGAGCAGGCAGGCAGGGAGGTCGGGCACTTGTCCCGCGGCGATCTGCAGCAAACGTCGGAGCATGTGGCTGCCAAGCTCGCTTCGATGCAGGAGCGGGGCGTCGTGTACGTAGTGGCGGATTCGGCGGACGTCTCCGATCTGGAGCGGCTTGTCCGGCATATGCTGGGCACCGGTAAGTCGGTCATCTGGGTAGGCTCGGCCGGACTTATGAATGTGCTGCCTCTGGCTTATGGGCTCGAGCCGGAGCCGAAGCCGGTTACGATCCCGGCTCATGAAACGCCGGTCCTCCTTGTTGTAGGCAGCGTAAGCGCTATCGGCCGCAAGCAGCTGGAACGGCTGCTTCAGGAGCCGGACGTGGCCGGAATCGAGATTCGGTCGGAGGAGATCATCCGGGAGGAGGCTTCCAGAGAAGCTGAATGGAGCCGTGTGCTGCTGGAAGCGGAGGCCGCCCTGAAGTCGGGGCGTCATATCGCGCTGTATTCCTCCAACGATGTTGATCGAACGCAGCGGCTCGGGCAGGAGCTCGGCTACAACATTGTCGACATCAGCAATCGGATTTCTCGAGTGCTTGGGGAATGGGCGATGGCGCTTGCAGATCAATATGATCTGCGCCGCATGTTCCTGACAGGCGGCGATACGGCACGCCAAGTATTCCAGCAGCTGAAAGCGGATGAGTTCCATCTGCTAGATGAAGTCGAATCGGGGATTCCTCTTGGAGCCGTTCGTATATCGGGGAAGGATATCTATGCCGTAACCAAGGCAGGAAATTTCGGCTCGGAGTCAGCTATGATCAAGGCTGCCCGCAAGCTGCAAGGAGGAGAACTATGAAGCCAATTATCGGAATTACGATGGGAGATGCGGCAGGCATCGGCCCGGAGGTTATTGTGAAAGCACTCGGACATGCATCGGTTTATGACATTTGCCGCCCGGTGGTCATCGGCGATTACGGCATTTTGCAGCGTGCCGTTGACGTTACGGGAACGCCGGTCCAGCTTCGCCGGGTTGAGCGGGTAAGCGAAGGGGCCTTTGTTCACGGCACGATCGACTGTCTCGACATGAATCTGCTTCCGGCGGATTTGCCGTTCGGTGTGATGTCTCCGCAAGCCGGCGACGCGGCCTTTCAATATTTGAAGAAAGCGGTTGACCTCGCCAAGGAGCAGGAGATTCAGGCGATCTGCACAGCGCCGCTGAATAAGGAAGCGCTGCAAAAGGGAGGGCATCTGTATCCGGGGCATACCGAGATCCTGGCCGATTTGACAGGCACTGAGGATTATTCAATGATGTTGTCCTCGCCGAAGCTGAAGGTCATCCATTTGACGACGCATGTAGGCTTGATCAAAGCTATTGAGACGATCAACCCCGAGCGGACCTACAAGGTCGTCAAGCTGGCGCATGAGACATTAACCCGCGCTGGATATGCGAATCCGCGCATTGCGGTTTGCGGCATTAATCCGCATGCGGGAGAGAACGGTCTTTTCGGTAATGGGGAGGAAGAGGAGAAGCTGATTCCGGGCATCGAAAAGGCGGCCGCCGAAGGCATTCAGGTTACCGGCCCTTATCCTGCGGATACGTTGTTTTTCCGCGCTGTCCGCAAAGATTTCGATATCGTCGTCGCCTGCTATCACGATCAAGGCCATGTACCGATCAAGGTGCTCGGGCTTGAGGAAGGCGTTAATATTACGGTCGGCCTGAAAGGCGGCATCGTGCGCACTTCCGTCGATCACGGAACGGCCTTCGATATTGCAGGGAAAAACATCGCCGATGAACGCAGCATGCTCGCGGCGATCCAGGCCGGAGCGGATTTGGCACCGAAGACGGAAGCGACCCGTTAAACATCATAGATTATAGACAACATAGAAGGAGAGCGAGTATTCCATGAAGGTTGTATCGACATCGCCGTCCTTCGCCAAATACTCTAATGAACCGATTGAATATTTGGAGAAGTACGGCATCGAGCTTCAGCATTTGCCGGAAGATATTACAGAGGAAGCGTTTATTGATGCGATTCAGGATGTGGACGCGGCTATCGTAGCCTTTAATCAGATTACGGAGAACGTTCTCGCCCGCGCGCCTCGCCTGAAGCTGGTGTGTAAGCATGGCGTCGGCGTGGATAATATTGATTTGGAGGCGGCGAAGAAGCATCAGGTTTGGGTGACGAATGTCCCAAGCGCCAACAAGCATGCGGTGGCCGACTTCGCATTCGCCCTGATGCTGTCGCTGGCTCGGCAAATTCCGCTGGCGAACGAGCTGACGAAGAAGGGTGAATGGCCTCGAATCTTCGGCTCCGATGTATATAATAAAACGGTAGGTATTATCGGGCTCGGCAGCATCGGCAAGGAGGTCGCGAGAAGAGCGGACGGCTTTGATATGAACGTATTGGCGTATGATCCATATCCGGATCATGCCTTTGCAGAGCAGCATGGAGTGTCCTTCGTCACGCTGGACGAGCTGCTCAGCCGAAGCGACTTCGTTACCCTTCATATCGCGCTGACGGAAGAGACCAAGCATTTTATCGGTGCCGATCAGCTGAAGCGGATGAAAGAAAGCGCTTATTTGATCAACGCAGCTCGAGGTGGGATCGTTCATGAGGAGGCGCTGTATGAAGCGCTGACTGCCGGGACGATAGCCGGGGCGGCATTGGATGTATTCGAGCTTGAGCCGCTGAAGGAGCATCCGCTGTTCGCTCTGCCTAACTTTATTGCTCTGCCTCATATTGCCGGCTATACTAGCGGGGCGGTGAACGCGCTCGGCATGACTTGCGTTCGCAATATCGTGAACGTCCTGGTGAACGGGCAAAGACCTGATCACGTTATGAATGGGTTGTAATTCGTCAACATCAGTCCATCGGATTGCCATCTTCATACATTATTCTTTTACTACATCATCTAGAGACGGAGAGATACATCTTGCAAACACTGACTAAGAAATCCAATGTGCGCTGGGTCGTCGCCATTCTTATGTGGGCAGCAATAGCGATCAACTATATCGATCGAACAGTACTCTCGGCCGCAGCGCCATACATTACGAAGGAATTCGGACTGAATGCCGCCCAAATGGGCGTCGTTCTTTCCGGCTTCTTCTGGTCCTACGCGCTGCTGCAGGTTCCTTCCGGCTGGGTGGCCGACCGGATCGGACAGAAGAAAACGCTCGGCTTCGCCGTTGCCTGGTGGTCGCTATCTACAGCGGTAACCGGTCTTGCAACCGGCTTCAAGTCCATTCTTGGCTTTCGTGTCGCTCTAGGCGTCGGGGAAGCCGCGGCTTATCCGAGCAATGCGGGCATCTCGTCCAAATGGTTCCCGGATAAGGAACGCGCGACGGTAGCGGGAATTTTTGATAGCGGATCCAAATTCGGCGGAGCTATAGCGATGCCGCTCATCGTTTGGCTGATCGCCATGTTCGATTGGAAGATGACCTTTCTGATCATCGGGGGACTCGGGATCGTTTGGGCAATCGTCTGGATTCTGTACTTTAAGGAAACGCCGGAAGAGCATAAGGGCGTTAACGAAGCGGAATTGAAACATATCCGGGAAGGACAGTCCAAGCAGGAGGGACTGGACACCGAGCAGCCGATGAAATGGTATCAGCTGCTGAAGTATCGTAATATTTGGGCGATGTGTATCGGGTTCTTCATGATCAATTACAATTCCTACTTCTTCATTACTTGGCTGCCGACGTATCTCGTCAAGGAAAGAGGCATGGGCCTGATCGAGATGGGCTTCATGGCGTCGCTGCCGCTGCTGTGCGCGATGGTTGTCGAGGTTATCGCCGGATGGCTGTCCGACCGCATTTATGCCAAGGGGCTGTTGTCGCTGACGGCGACACGCAAGCTGTTCCTTGTCATCGGATTGCTGATGGCATCGTGCATCGGCTTCGCCGCTTTCGCTCAATCGGCCGTGCTGGCCGTGGTGCTCCTCTGTATCGCCAAGTCGGGTACCACAGTGGCGGCATCCCAGGTGTGGGCGCTGCCGAGCGACGTGGCTCCGAAAAATATGACCTCGGTCGTTGCAGGTATGCAGAACACGGTATCCAATATGGGCGGCGTCGTCGGACCGATCATCACCGGCTTTTTCGTAGCGACTTACGGCTCCTTTGTACCGGCTCTGCTGTTCTCCGCGGCGCTGATCGTTATCGGTATTTTGAATTATTTGTTCCTGTTAGGCAAAGTGAAGCCTATTCAAGCAGAACAATAAAGATGGGACGGAAGAGGCGCGGTTTACGCGTCTCTTTTGTGTTTTTTATGATAATACATAGAACGGCCTTACCTGCATTTGTAATACCTGCTCGATATCGTCGATTTGAATAATGAACTGTTCGATGTCCTCATATTGAAACACCAGCATATCGCGTTCCTTCATCTTTTCCATACGCTCCATCACACGAGTGAGCGAGATACCGATATGCTTTGGTTTATCAAAGCTCATCATCATGTCGTCAATTCCGATGGCAATGCTCATTAGATCTTCAAGAAAATCCTCCGAATAGTGACGGCGAAACGGGACGTCTAAGGGAATATACACCGCAGGCTTGTCCCAGAGCATCTTACCGCGGGGAAACCGCACAATAAGCTTCATAGGAACCAGGCAAACGCCGTCTAGTCCCTGATGTTCTTCATAATAGACTCGGATTTTTGTCATAGGATCCCCCACGATTTCTCTCTAATTAGTCTTTGCCGCCCCATTTCAGCCTGCTTTTGCCTTATGTAATCGGTCGTAATATAGCTGGTGTCCACCGTACGATCCCGCAGCTCCTTATCTATTTGCGCAAGGCAGAGACGATTTAGGATTTGATTAAGCCGTTTCTGAACGAACCGGATCGGAAGACAAAAGGCTTCGGCCAGCACCTTTTCAAATGCGCCCCAGCTGTACACATCATGTATAAACTCGTGCAGCATAAAGGCCGGCATGGCAGCATACAGCTGGAACTGCGCCGCTTGCTGCTCCTGAAGCTCTATAAACGTTTCGGGCATTCCATATTGATCGCCGCAATGGCGGACGATGTGCCCGAGCTCGTGAAAGAAATTTTCGCGCTGTTGTTCTTTGCTTAGCAGGGCGTGCAAATAAATTAAGGCAAAATTGCTGCTCCAGATCACTTTGGATTCGTGAGGGTGAAGCTCTACCATAGCACGAAAAATAGCTGCGATATGATCTATATCCATATCTGCCGCGTAGCAGATTCCATGTTTTTGATATATGAAGGAAATCCATTCTTCTGTTTCAGTCGGTTTGTATAAAGAAAGATCCATATATTTACCTCCTAACAGAACGTATGTTCTATTTTATTTGATAAAGAAAAGCCCTGTAGGGGCTTTCCAAATTAGCAGAGGGCAACAATAACCTAGTGTTCGCCGTTAAATTTCTCGAATAATTTCCGTTTGGCTTCAAACTCCTTGCGTTCTTGCTCGGTAAGAGGAGCCGGTTTCCCATTATAGGCCGCCTGGCTCAGATACTCTCCGGATTCCTCCGTCACAATCCCCAAGGCGCCTATAGGGTTACGAGTTGACTTTCCTGGCCGCTTCCCTTCCTGAAGGGTATGCTGCAAGCCATGGATGTTGTTATACAGCTTGTTCATATAGCGTTTCATATAGATGACGTCTTTGAGAATGTCTTCGACATATTCCGCTTCGACGCCCATATTTTCAAGAAAATCGATGTAATCGTCGGTTTCTTTCATAAGATCGCGGGCAGCCTCCAGCATGCGCCGGGTCACATCCGGATCATTCCCGGAATCTGCCGCTTTATTGTAAGAGGGAGAAGCAGCGTTTTCTGTTCGAGGAAACGGGCGTACGATTTGACCTTTATCGTCAAGATAATTGGCAAAATGGATTGTTTCGCTTCCCATAGTGACTGAAGGCGACTGCGGGAAAAAGCGGGAACGAAGGGAACCTATCAGCTGCAGAGCGGACTCGGGATCCTCTTTAAGCTTATCGAAGGGATAGTCATAATGGTAGGCTTCCCTTAGCTCATCTCCCATAGATTGAATTTCGTGCAACAAGTCTTCTTGAATTTCTTGGTGCTCGTTGTAAAACTCCATGAAATCCATCAGCTTGCGAGTCAGATGAAAGGCAAATCTATATTTTTCGGCCTCCCGGAGAGCATCCTTCACTTCCGTGGGGGCTTTATCTATGTAGGCGGCCATAACCAGAGCATCGGGGTCACCGCCTGTGACTTCGGCCAGAGCGCGGGTAATTTCCTCCGAGGCTGGGGGTTTATTGCCGTTTTTGAGCTTGCTGATATACGACTTTGTAATATCGATATCGCGATTTTTAAGCCTCAAGACAAGCTCTCCAAGGCTTAGCTTGCTTTCTTCTATATAACGGGATAACAGTTCATGGTATTTCACGGGTCTCAATCCCCTCTCTATCTTTATATTAGTAAAAGTTGACCAAAAATTCAACGGTATCACTAAAAAGTGATGAACAATCGTTGACTATAAAGTGACACGGTGGTACTATTTGGTCAATGGTTGACTGAATAGTGTCATCCATTGCTAAAAAGTGATTGATAGAAAGGGGGGAGACCAATTTTGAGATATCAGCAAATGTACTTCGTCGGTTATGCGGGCTGGGTGAAAGATGTGGAGAATGCATGACAGCAATACGAAAAAGCCGCCTGGCGGGGCGGCTTAGACGTTAGCTATGAAGCAAGATGCTTGTTTTTAGTATAGCTGTTAGTGGACAAGCTGGCAAGGAAGCGATTCCTTGCAAGAAGCTTTTGGAAGCAAGGAACCCAAGGTGTAATTATTTTGAGGCAAGCTTGGATTCGCCAAGAATAACTGCCTGTTTGTTTTTCTACAGGAAAGTACTTATTTCTATTTCATATGAAGAAGGGTGAGAAGCATGTTGCTTATGAAGAATGAAGCATTTCCGGCAGCAACGGTAAAGGAAATCAAGATCGCGAAGGAATATCTCAAGCAATACAAAGACAGAAAGAAGAAGCTGGAGCTATTTGACCAAAATCCCCCTGCTAACGACATGCAAAAACATGTTCAGCAATCTATGCTGCGGTTCACCAGCTTAATAGAAAGAGCCGTAGAGCAAATTGCGGACGAGAATATCAGGGCGGTTGTGACCTTTCGCTATATCCAAGGCCATACCCGCGCGGCGACTATTCTCAAATTCAGCGGGTGGAATTACTGTGATAAAACCATTGACCGCAAATTGGATGAAGGGGTCGTCTCCGTCGCCAATACGCTTCTCTATTTGGAATGAGGATGTCCAATTCATGTCCAAAACATGTCAACAAAATGTCTACGGTCAGGATGTACATTAGGTTCATAGAGCTACGGCTCGGGTGATTCCTACTGTACCCTGATCATCGGAGGACTCGGTCATGCTGTGGGTGGACATGATATTCCACCTTAGACGCTAGTCGTCGATGGTGTGAAGATGAGGCGGGGTTAGAAACCCCTTGGATCGCCGAGAAACACTCCGGGTTGCAGCAGCAATCACCAACACCATGAATGAAGGAGGTGTGGCATCTTCGAGCACATAGGATAGCGGATAAGGCAATTGGAGATGAACGATTGCGATAGCAGTCCGTTCACGAGGTTTCGAATCAAGAGCCGGCCGGCTGCCTTTCTAACGGAAGTAACTAGCAGCCCTATTGTTTACAGGGAAAACACAGACGAGCTTCCCAAGGGAGAGACGGCGGTTTCGGTTCAAAGCAAGGGATTCTAGCAGCGTTCGGACTGAGCTGGAACCATTATCCAACGCATTTGAGGTGGATCTATGAATTTTGAGGAAATGAAACAAGCCTTACTACAGCGGCTGCAGTCCCTGGGATTTAATCTCCCCGTTTACGATGAATATCCGGATCAGAATTGGCAGAAGCCTGCTTTACTACTTCATTTAGTGAGCAGCAAGCAAGTCAAGGAAGTCAATGGGAGGTATCGATATCCTACTTTGTTCAGGATCGAATACTACCCGGATCCGGCAGACCGGAACAGCCCATTAGGCTATCATGCGATGGCCGAACGGTTGTATGAGGAGCTGGAAACCATCGAACGGGAAGGAACCAAATACCGGGGATATGATCTTCATCATGAAATCGCGGAGGATTCGCTCCGATTTTATATCAGCTTCGATATCCGCATGATGAAGCAGAAGCCGCCTGCAGTAAAAATGATGCATTTAGAACAGGAGGAACGGTACAAATGAGTACAAGAAGTAAAAGTGATGAAGCTGCGGTATCCACATATACCAAGCAGCAGTTTTTGGAATCGAGCCGGTATACGGCGCAGCAAAAAGATGTGCTGAACGCCTTACTGCAGGAGGATGCAGCTTACACCATGGAGCAAGTAAAAAAATATATGACGGAGTTTTCAAGAAAGGTGGCTAACTAAATGGCTGGAGGAACATGGACAACGCAAAATAAAGATCGTGCAGGGGTATACATTGAATTTGTCGGTGAGGGGAAACCGGTTGGAGCCATAGGGGACCGCGGCGTGATGACCATGCCTTTATCGCTTAGCTGGGGACCGGCGAAGCAAATGCTCAAGATTCAAGCTGGCGAGGATGTATCCAAGCTGCTCGGATACGATGTGACGGCATCGCAGCTGCTGCTGGTTAAGGAAGCGCTGAAGCGGGTCAAGACGGTCCTTGTCTACCGCTTGAACGAAGGAGCCAAGGCGAAAGCAACGCTAGGCACTCTAACGGCAACTGCCCAATACGGCGGATTGCGCGGCAACGATATCTCCCTGGTTATCCAAAAGAATTTCGACGACGAAACCAAATGGGATGTGAAGACGCTGCTTGCGGGGAAAATCGCAGATAGTCAATCGGTCACCGATGCGGCTGGCCTCAAGTCTAATGACTGGGTTGCATTCAGCGGAACCGGTGCTTTAACGGAAACGGCAGGAACTGCGCTGGCCGGCGGTACGGACGGTACGGTGACCAACCAGGACCATATGGACTATTTGGCGGCTGCCGAGCTGGTCGACTTCCAAACGATGGCTCTCCCGTCAACGGACAGCACCCTCAAATCGGTATACACTTCCTTCGTGCGCCGGCTTCGGGATGATGAAGGCAAGAAGGTCCAGGTCGTGCTGGAAAACTATCCAACGGCGGACTATGAAGGCGTCATTAGCGTCAAGAACGGCGTTATTCTCTCGGATGGGACAAGGCTGAAGGCGGCACAAGCTGTGGCATGGGTTGCTGCTGCAACGGCCGGAGCGCAGGTGAACGAATCGCTGACCTATGATGCTTACGATGATGCTGTCGACGTGGAGCCCCGCTATACCAACGAGCAGATCATCACAGCCATCAATAATGGGGAATTTGTGTTTACGCCAAGCCAAGGGAAAGCCAAGGTGGAGCTGGACATCAATACCTTTACGGGCTTTTCTCCGGCCAAAGGCAAGGAGTTCCGCAAAAATCGGGTCATTCGCGTGCTCGACGGCATCAACAATGACTTCAAACGAATCTTCGAATCGTTCTTTATCGGAAAAGTGGACAATAACGCGGATGGCAGAAATCTACTGCGCGGCGAATGCAATTCGTACTTGAGCACATTGCAGGGAATCAATGCGGTTCAAAACTTCGATTCTCAAAGCGACGTAGTGGTGCTGGAAGGCAATGAGGCGGATAGCGTGTATGTGGAAGTTGGAGTACAGCCGGTCGATTCGGTTGAAAAAATTTATATGAAAGTGACGGTGCAATAATATGTCTTTCTTAAGAGCGAGCGATACGATTTCCGGTCAAGAGGGCCGGGCTTATGCCACAATTAACGGTCAGGTGGAAGAGATGTTCTACATCAAGAAGCTTGAGGGCAAGGTCGAAAAGGAAAAGTCTGAGGTGAAGACTCTGGGACGACGCGGCACGCAGCATAAGGCTAAGGGCTGGAAAGGCTCAGGCAGCATGACGATTTATTACATCACCTCGGTGTTCAGAGAAATGATGCTGGATTATATCAAGCAGGGCAAGGATACCTATTTCGATGTGCAGGTGATCAACGAGGATCCGTCCTCTTCCGTAGGAAAACAAACGGTTGTCCTGAAGGGCGTGAATTTGGATAGCGTCATTATGGCGCTGCTGGACACGGGCTCGGATGCTTTGGAAGAGGAAGTAAGCTTTACGTTTGATGATGTGGATATTCTAGACCAATTCGGAAAGCCCGTTCTGGGTTAATTAATGGAGGGTATTAAACAATGAGCGATTTGAGCGTATTCTATGCACAAAATGTTAGCGGCTTGACGGAGGAACTGGTTGTTTCGGAACGCTTTAAGGACAAGGACGGGAAGCCGGTCCCTTGGAAGCTGAGAAGTATGACGGAGGAAGAGAACGAATCGATTCGTAAGTCGGCGACCAAGCGCGTTCAAGGAAAGAGAGGTGTGGCAACGCAGGAAACCGATCCAACGGAATATATGGTGAAGCTGGCGGTTGCCAGCGTCGTATTCCCGAATCTGAAAGATGCCGAGCTGCAAAAATCCTATGGCGTCATGGGCGCAGAGAACCTTCTCCGGAAAATGCTGTTGGCAGGGGAGTATGCGGCGCTGATTGAAAAAATCCAGGAGCTTAACGCCTTCGACAAAAATATGAACGAGCTGGTCGAAGAAGCAAAAAACTAGTTATGGAGGGGGACGGTGAGGCTAATTATGCTTACTACGCCCTCCATGAATTAAACATTTTACCGCATGATCTAATGAACATGACTTCCCGTCAAAGGGCCGTGATCTATGCCATGATTGATATTCGAATCGATCAGGAGAAAAAGGCCCAGGCGAAGAAAAGCAGGTAGCCGCAGAGCGGCTTACTTGTGCAAGAAAGGAGGGAGAGCCGCTGGCAACAATAGGAGCATCGTTGAAATTGGTTAAACAATTTTCACAAGCGTCAACAATATCCAAATCGGGTATGGGCACGGTTTTCAATTCTACTGTATTGTTGAAACAATCTATACAGGCTAATATCAAGATCACTGTTGCCAACGCTGCCAATGCAGTAAAGACTGCGAATATCACAAATGCAAAAATTTCAAATGTGGCGAATGTGGCAAAAGTTGCGAATGTGGCAAATGTAGCAAAGGTTGCAAATGTCGTTAATGCCGCGAAGGCTGCGGGTGCAGCTAATCCCCCAATGAACCCAGCACCGGCAATGCCTAAATTATCAGCTGGAGGATTAACAAATATATTACGCTTATTGACGTTAATCGTCCAAACGGCCAGACTGTTTAAGCTTTCCAATACCGGAGTAAAGCAAATGCAGGAGGACCTAAAGAAAATCGCCGAGCTGGAGGAAAAGGTTAATCAGCTGCAGGATAAATTGAACGGTAAGGGCAAGCAAGGCGGGGGGGCCGGGGGCGGGCTTTTGGACAAAATCAAAGGGTTGGCCGGCCAGTATTTAAACTTCGATACGTTCAAAGAGCTCGGAGGAAAAGCCCTGTCCGGCGGAATGGAGCTGCAGAAGCTGCAAGATACGTTTAAGGCAAGAACCGGTGACGATCAAGTAGGTACTGCGATGTTTCAAAAGTTCAAGGCGGATGCTGTCAAGTCGGGTGTGGACGTCAATGAATTTTTGAAGGGAACGTTATCATTCTTTCCTCAGACCAAGAACACGAATCAACTTGAGAAAATCAATAATTTGGCGCTTCGCCTAAATGCATTCGATAACGAGGGTAAAGGACTGGGGGATAACATCTCCGTACTGAAAGAAGCGATGAGCGGAAATACCGCTTCGCTGGCAGGGCGTTACAACATGTCCGAGGCAAGCATTAAGGCTTCAAAAATTGAGGATCTCGGAAAAGCCGGCGATTTGAATGGTTTTATAAATGCTTTTGATAAACTGCTTGAAAAGGAAAATATGGGAAAGAAAGCACTTGAAACGATGTTAGCGACACCGGCCAAGCAAGTGGAGGCGTTGGGTAACCATTTCCAAACATCTCTCGCCACTGCTGGCCAAGGGGCATTACAAGCTCTGCAGCCTCTGCTCGCGACACTCAACACGGCATTCCAGGAAGGGAAATTTGACCCGTTTTTTAACGCACTACAAGCAGGCTTGAACGTAGTTGCTTGGCTCGTAACGTCTTTAGTGGACAGATTCCTGCAAGTATCCGATGCCATTCAAAGTAATTGGTCCACTGCCAGCAATATTATCCTGGCCGTTGCTGCAGCCATTGCTACCATGCTCATTCCTGTACTATGGGCCGCGCTTGTTCCCATATTGGAGCTGGCTCTCGCAAGCTGGCCCATCCTATTAGTAGCTGCTGCTGTAGGAATATTGGTTTATTATCTTTTAAACTGCGGCATTACTGCAGAGCAAATTGTCGGTGTTATAGTAGGGAGTTTCATGGTGCTATATGGAGTAGTATGGAATATTGTCGCCATGCTATGGAACGTTTTCGCGAGCTTTGGAGAAGGTCTAATCAATATATTTATAGACTCGACTTATTCCGTGAAAAAACTGTTCTACGATTTAGCTGTGACATTTGGCGGCTTCCTAATAAGCATGGCTCAGGGTGTTGAAGATTTCGCGGGCGGTTTTATGACAACCATCCTGAAGGGTATAAATGGAATTTTGAAAGGCTTTAATTGGCTGGCAGATGGAGTAAACAGCATGTTCGGACTCAATATCGGCCAAGCCAAGCTCTTTGATGAGAATAACATTCATGCCATCAGCGATAGTATGAGGGATATGATGGACCAGCTTGAGAAGCCTGTCAGTGACAAGGACGTAGCTGTCATAGGACGGATGGATTACAAGGATTTGAAGAACGAATTCGATTTTGGCTATAGCAGCGGAGCGACCCTTGTCAATAAGCTGTCTTCACTGCAAGGCTCCCTTGACCCTAACAAGCAAACCTCTATCCTGGACGGTTGGAACCAAAAAAACAATAATATCGACAGGGTTGGCGTCCTCGGCCAGATCGATGATACGGTTGACGTAACGAGCGAGGATATCAAGGTGATGCGAGACCTGGCGGAAATGCAAAATATCCAGAACTTCGTTACTTTAACCCCTACGGTTCAAGTCACAACGGGAGATATTAATAATCCGACCGATGTGAATGAGATGATTCGCCGTATTGAGGACGTTATGGTAAGAGAAATTTCTAACTCAGCCCAAGGAGTATAT
This sequence comes from Paenibacillus vulneris, assembly GCF_039543185.1. Taxonomy (NCBI): domain Bacteria; kingdom Bacillati; phylum Bacillota; class Bacilli; order Caryophanales; family Paenibacillaceae; genus Paenibacillus; species Paenibacillus vulneris. The sequence continues at coordinate 100,848 of NZ_BAABJG010000029.1, forward strand.
GGGTAATTAAGTAAAAAGTGCACCCTCCAGGGTGCCTTTCTTTTTTAATGTAGGAAATAAAGGAAAGGAGTACAGCTATTGAACAACTACAGAATATCGCTGAGCTGGAACAATCAAGCGGAAGGGTTCCAATTACCCGTAAATCCCGAGTCGTTGGATGTCAAAGAAGAAGGGCAGGGGAAAACCTACAATATTGTCGGCAGGGGCGGAGGCACGGATGAGACTCGGGCAGGCGAGATCAATGTCATCAAAAATCCGAAGCTGAAGGAAGTCAGTTTCAGCAGCTTTTTCCCCAATCAGTATTACCCGTTTGTCAATGAAGAGGTCACGTTATTTGTGCCTATGTATTATGTTAACCTGATCCGAAAATGGATGGAGAGCAAGCACCCCATCCGATTTATTTTCGCGGGAGATTACAATGCTTTGGCCAAGGCAAGCGGCGTTACGGGATTATCAGACCTCAACTTCCCTGCATCTATTGAATCCTTCGAATGGAAGCAATCGGCAGGATCCTCCGGCGATATTGAATACACCTTGAAGCTTAAGGAATATGTATTTTATTCAGCACGCGGTGTAAGCACAGTGGAATTGGAAAATGGAGAAACGGCAATAGTGCAGCAGCAGCCGATGCGCCCGGACGAGCGGGTTAAACCGGAGACGTACACTTTAAGGGCGGGGGAACAGCTGAGGGAAGTAGCAAAACGTTTGTTTGGTGATGAAAATAGATGGACTGAGCTTCAAGCATTTAACGGAATTACAAACGATAAGGTTATGGAACTACCGGCAGGTACGTTGGTAAGAATTCCACAGTACTAGGAGGTGGTCATAGATGTTAGAGATTATCCTGGATAATCGGGACGGTCATTTGTGGGATGTCTCAGGAATCATTTCTGATGCGACCTATAAGACAAGCCGAAAGGGCAGCGCTTCTACTTTTGAGTTTACACTGATTAAAGGCGGCTGGTACGAGGATAAGGACTTTAAGTACAACGTCGGCGATATAGTCCGCGTACGCAAGGATGGCGTCAAAGTATTCTATGGGTACATTTTTGTGATTAGCAGCGGCCGGGACGAGGAAGTCAAAATTACGGCATATGATCAAATGCGATACCTGATGGTCAATGATTACCTTCTAAAATCCGACATGACGGCTACGGAGGTCGTACAGCATTTTGCAGATAAATACCAGTTGAAAACAGGCACGCTGATCGATACCGAGTATAAGATTCCGAAGATATCGGAGGATGGCGTGAAGACGATGGATATTATTTGCAAGGCTATGGACAATACGCTGCTCGGAACCGGCAAACAGTTCCTGCTTCTGGATGACTTCGGCGAGCTGGTTATCCAAAACGTTGAGGATAGGGTGCTTAATCTATCCCTAGGTGACGGAAGTCTTCTGTACGATTACAAGCAAAAAGTAACCATCGAGAATTCATACAATATGGTTGTTCTCGGCCGGGACAATAAGGAGCTTGGAAAGCGCGAGCTATTTATAAAACAGGACAGCAGCAATATCGCCAAATGGGGACTGTTGATGCTGTACCAATCGGTGGACGAGAAGATGGACGATGACCAGGTGAAGAAGTCGCTGGCCAACTTGATGAATCTTAAGAATAGAGTGGGCAGAAGCTTTCAGGTGGAGGCTATTGGGGATATTCGCGTAAGAGCCGGCAGCTATTTATCTATTAACATTGCGGAAGAGGGGATTAACATGAGGTTTTTGGTCAATGAGTGTACGCATAAATTTGAAGGCAGCGACCATTCCATGTCACTCGACCTGTTTGATATCAGAATGGATGACCCTAAGGTGGTGATTGAGAAATGAGATTATTAGATTTAATCAAGCAGGCGGGGGCCGATGCGGTTCATGCCGGATATCCCGTCTCCATATTTACAGGAAATGTAACACAAGTAAATCCTCTAGAAGTGAGCTTCGATCCGCAAAGAGAGCCGCTTACGGAGGATTTTTTGCTTGTTCCGGAAAGCCTTACCCCTCTGCAATTGGATTTGAAGCATACGCATTCCATTAATGGGGGAAATACGGAAGAAGCCCTTGCCGAACCTATCGTCATTCGAAAAGGATTGGAAGCAGGCGATGTGGTGCTCCTGCTTAGAATGCAGGGCGGGCTTAAGTTCATCGTTCTGGATAAGGTGGTGGAGGGATGATTCCGCAAGGCGGCATATTAGGCAAGGTGACTCAAACCGTACGGCAGCCCGGCAGGACCTACCGGATCGATCCGGGTTTGAAGAGGATCCTGGGTATGGTAGATGGTTTGGAAGCCGTAAAGCAAGCGGCATTAAAAATACTGGCGACGGAGCGGTTTGAACATATCATCTATAGCGGAAATTACGGCAGTGAATTTTCCAATATTCCGGGACGCAGCCCGTCCTTTGTTCAAACCGAGCTGAACAGGCGAATCCGGGAAGCATTATTGCAGGATGACCGGATCAAAGACATTCAGCACTTTGAAGTCGAGATAAACGGGGATGACATTACGGCTTCCTTTACGGTTGTTTCACTGTATGGGAGTGTCGCATTAACCAAGGGGGTTGGAGAAAGTGTATGAGCATCAAACATTTCAAGCCATTTTAAATAGAATGCTGGACCGGATTCCTTCGGATATAGATAAACGGGAAGGCAGCATCATTTATGATGCGCTGGCACCGGCCGCATGGGAACTGGCAGGATTGTACACCGAGCTGGACATTAACCGTAATCTCTCCTTTGCCGACACAGCGGCAGGAGATTATCTGGAGCGTCGTACGCTGGAATTTGGAATTGAACGCAAGCCTGCTACAAAATCTCTTCGCAAAGCGTTGTTCTATGGCTCGGGCAATGCTCCCTTCGACGTGCCTATCGGCAGCCGATTCTCAGGCAGTTCACTGAATTACACCGTCATTCGAAAGCTTGCGGCCGGTGCTTTTGAATTGGAGTGCGAGACGGCGGGAGCGGCTGGAAACCAATACTACGGTACACTGCTGCCTATTAATAATTTATCCGGGCTGGCCAAAGCAGAGCTTTCGGAAGTGCTCGTGCCCGGCGAGGATGTGGAAAGCGACGCTTCGCTACGGAAGCGGTACTTTGCGACCCTGAACGAGCAGCCCTTCGGAGGCAATGTTGCCGATTATAAGAAGAAGATCGGGGATATCCCGGGCATAGGGGGAGTCAAAGTATTTCCGGTGTGGCAGGGCGGAGGGACGGTGAAATGCACTATTATTTCTTCCGACTACAGCTCACCGTCTCCCATGTTGGTTAACGATGTCCAGACCGCTATGGATCCAACCGTTAACAGCGCGGAAGGGCTTGGGTTTGCCCCTATCGGACATAAGGTCACCATAGCTGGAGTTGAGAATGTCACTCTCAATCTAGAAACAAGCCTTACGTTAGAAAATGGCATGACATTGGGACAAGTTCAAGCTGAAATCGAAGCGGTGCTCGAAGCATACTTGTTATCCTTGCGGCAAGCGTGGATGAGTGAATCACAGCTTGTTATCAGGGTCAGTCAGATTGAGGCGCGAATTCTGACCGTACCTGGTGTTACGGATGTATCCAATACGATGCTTAATGGAGCCGGTGCTAATCTGACATTAACGAGCGAGCAAATTCCGGTGCTTGGGGTGGTGAGCTTGTTTGTCTAAGCTGATTCATTACTTACCTGAGTTCTATGAGGAGATAACCGATTTCGCGGAGCTTGCTACAACGGAAGATGCGGAGCTTGACGCTCTAGCCGAAGCCGTTCAAAGGCTGCTGGATGACCAATTCGTAGATACGTCCAGCATCCAGGCTATCAAACGCAGGGAGCAAATGCTGGGGATTCGAGCTGACTCAACGACAGAGTCCCTGGATTTCCGGCGCAGAAGACTGATCAACCGCTACTCCACCAAGCCCCCCTTTACTGCGCGTTATCTACAGACCCGATTGGATGTACTTGCCGGCGAGGGGCGTGCCACCGTGGAGATCGACGAGCAAAATTATATTCTCAAAGTAACATTTGACGTTCCGGACGCCGCCTATTTTAAAGAGATCGAATATACGATTCATACGATTAAACCGGCTAACATTGTCTACCATCAATCGACCTCGTTACTCGATACTATCGTGTTACAGGAGCATGTGAGTGCTACGCCACTAATTCGCGGAACCCGGTTAGGGAGCGGCTGGAAGCTGGGTCAAACGCCATTTGCAGTAAAAGGGCAGGAGGTGCAGTTAGTATGATACCGACGACATATTTGTCTGAACTGGCTTCATTTACGAATAATCGGATTGCCAAGGTTGTTGTGAATGAGAGCTATGCGATATCCAGTTTTTCTATAAAGCAAGTGACGGCCGGCACGGTTGAAATGGAGTATGTTATCCCTTACGGCTCCGTAACGGAAGTGACGCTTATCGAGCTAAAAAGCCAAGATGACGCCGTCATTAGCTCCAACGCCGTCTATGTGCCGATTACCAGCGACACGATTATAAAGCAAACGATAGGAATCAAGGAGGTATAGAACGTGACGTATAACGCAAAAACGAATTGGAAATTTGAGGAGATTGTGACGGAACATGATATGAACCGTTTGGAGCAAGGGATTAAGGATGCTCACGCGGAAGGAATTGATAGTCCTGAGCCGACGGCTCTGAATTTACGATATGGTACCCAGGTCGTCCAGTCTGACAGGGTAGCTCCATATAATGTTACTGGTTTTAAGGGGCGTACATTGGTCAATTTGTTAGGGAGAGAAGGTAACTATGAATATAATGTTTCCAGTATCGCAACAGCCGGGTTAACTATAGCAGCAGACACCGGTAATAAGGTTTATGGGAACCAATCGTTGAAGATGACCCTTAATAATAACACTTATGGAAACATAGCTCATGCAACAAACATCAATGATTTTTCAAAGTCATACTTAATCGTAGGTGATTTGAAGAATGGGAATTCTTCAACGGGTTTAAGTCTTGGATTTATTGCTTACAATGCCGATCTCCAGTTTGTTGGTTCGAAAATGTCTTCCGTTGTTTCCAATACTACTGGATTTAGCAGCTCTTATGCCCTTTGGGCAGGAAATGACTTTCAAAATACTGCATTTATCGATGCGGTGGTGACTATCACAGGTGCGAACGGTCAATATGGTTATGTTGATGGACTGCGAGTATATGAAATTACGGTTGAAGAAAGAAATGCCATAAAAAGCGGTACCTTATCGGTTGACGAACTCGCTGCAAAATATCCCTATGTCGATGATATGAAGTCGATTACGAACCCATATGTAGTAAAGTACGGGGAAAATTTGTTGCCACCTTTTAATGAGTGGGACCTACATGCAAATGCAACAATAACAGAACCTTATAGGCTAACTTTGAACTCCACAGCATCTGGTCAAAGAAGCGGATATAAATTTACTCCTGTTAATGGGCAAAAGTACACTTTAAGTCTGACTAATTTTACTTCAAACATGAATATTTACGTTGAATTCAACGATGCTCGAGGGAACCTAATCTCAGCACCAAATTTAAGTGATTTACCTGCTATTTTTGTTGCTCCTAACAACACTGCATCCGCCACAATTTGGTTTGATTGTAAGGCTGCTGGGATGTTTATATTTGATCGACCTTTGTTAAACTTAGGCGACACGGTAAAACCATTCAAGCCGCGTGAAGACAATTACTTGTTTTTCCCTAGTCAATGGTGCTCTAATGTTGACGGCTCTGTGGCTGATCAATTATATCGAAGGGGATCGGATTATTATAAGTTCACGAAATTTAAGACGCTTGATTTGGATGGCAGTCTGGATTGGACATACTTTGTATCTCAAGTAGGGTTCAAACTCATAAAAGCCACAATTAAAGGTGCGATTGGGTCTAATATCGATTTAACAACTCACACAGCTGTGAAGTACGATGGTAAAATACTTAAATCAGTCGATTCACCTGGAGTTAATGCAGCGTCAGACAGAGCTTATTTAGATGGTAATTCTTTACTTTATCTCTCTGTTGCAGACACAGACAGCGGTTGGGGAGAAGGATACACACCTTCCCAAGATGAGATGCAGGCGTATTTTTATGGATGGGTCATGGGATATGATGATAATGGAACATTTGTAACTCCATATAACGGTTCAGGTAGTAAGAGATGGAGAACCATTGCTGATAAATCAAGTGGTGGAATTTCAACATTACCAACAACTGCAGCTGGTTCTTGGTACGTTCCTTATAAACTTCAATATCAACTCGCTCAGCCTGTTCTAGAGAAGATCATCCCAGAAGGAGAGATTACGCTTCATGAGGGGTTAAATCAGATTGAGGTTGGTAATGGGATGATTGTTAGGGAGAAGGTGAGTTCAGTTTATGTGCAAAGTGATAACGCCTATTATATTAATCGATCAGATTTAGGCAACTTGCTTAAAAATAAAATTAACCGCTTAGTTTCTTTAAATCGAGGGGTATTAAATGATACGAGCTATATTTATTACCCGTCTGGAGTTATTGGTATATTACTTCCCAACTATGACCCATTAGCAGCCTACACTGTTACTTACCTTGCTTTAGACCAATACAGCTTAACATGCAATATCCAAGCAATGCAGGGCCAGTATGATGCGAATCTTAAAACGAATGTCGGTACCCTATCAAAAAGTCACGCGGATATTGTAAAAAGGGTCAGTGTGTTGGAAACAACAAAGGCAGGGAAGGTTAAATCTCAATGGATTACACCAACGTTGTTGAATGGCTGGTCTGTCGAAACATCGGTTGGCTATATGAAAGATGAGCTAGGCTATGTTCATCTTAAAGGCAGAGTGACCGGCGGACCTGAAAATACAGATATTTTTATATTACCTTCTGGTTATCGACCCACCCAATATATTATTGTTCCCGTCATTATGTATGATGGAACAAATTATTTTTCGGGTAGAGCAACTGTTTATCCTTGGGGTATGGTTCGTTTTATTGGTTCAAAACTAAATTGGAATTCCCTTGATGGAGTAATATTCTTAGCGGAACAATAAAGGAGGATAAAATGAAGAAAGAAGCAATCATAGTCGATATAAATGGATATTTCAAAGATGTAACGCTTGTCGCCGCTGATGTGACGGGCGTTTTTCCTATCTATAAGCAACCTGAACTGGTTAATTCCGTAGACGATCACACAGCCGGAGAACTGACAGAGCAGTCGGATCTGGAAGTCATTGGTTACACTGTAGCGATTTCGGTTCCAGTTGGGTTGTACAAGCCTCGATTTGATTTGGTTGCTTGGGAACAATCAAAACAATCGACCGGAACGGAGGGTGACGGGGAGTCAAAATTAATACAAACCCTAACGTTTTGGGTAGAAGGGATAACTCCCGAGGAGTTGGCAGCCATCCGAAACCAACAACCCTCTGAAACGGATACTGAGAAAATAACAAGGCTGGAAGCAGAGAAGGAAGATTTGAAAGCTAGACTTGGAGACATGGAGCTCGTCATGGCTGAGATTCTAACGGAGAGGGGGAAATAACATGGCAATGGCTATGGAGAAGATTCGCATTATCGCAAATGCCTGCTTGATTCGCTATGACACTGGTGAAGGTTCCATAATTCAAATTGTGGATAGCTACAAGATGTCCATTGAGGATTCGGATTTGGTGGCTGAACAAATTCGTACAAAGCGTCCAGAAATTCAAGTGACACGAAGCCCTGCATAAGCAGGGCTTGAGTCTGTCGAGAAACCTAGTTTTGCGAGAACTTTGCTAAATATGGAGGTGGGGTATTCCTCGGAAGAGTTTACGTCCGCCTTTGAAACTCGTGAAAATACCACTAAATCTGATCCCTTTCACGGGTTTCAACAGCGGCTGGAGGGGCATACCCCACCGTAGTATATTAGCAATAGTTCAAGCCTTATAGGTTTCTCAACAATCTGAAGCCCTGCATAAGCAGGGCTTTCTTAAATCCAAATGGAAAGAAGGGTGTATAACATGAAGTTACTTCATTACACTACAGGCGCCTTGGGCGCTTATTTTATGACGTGCTTTCAGTTCCTTTATGGTGATGAGCCTGTAAAATACCTTGTTTTAACACTGTATGTGCTGCTTATTGTTATGGATTGGATAGCCGGGTACAGGGCTTCATTGAAAGATGGATCCTATGCTTCTGAATATGGCATAGATGGTGCATTTAGATCCTTATTTCTCCTATTTGTTCCTGCTGCAGGCCACTTGGTCGATCAAATCATAGGTATGCCGATGGTTGCTTTTGGTTTTCTAACTGGAGCGGCTGGCTTGCATATTTGGAAGAGTATGACCGCAAATACGGTCAGGGCGGGGTGGGACAAATGGGTTCCGGTTTGGGTGATGAACGCGGTGGCTGATGAAATCGAACATAAGATGGCTAGAGCAGCCAAAAGAGTAGAAGAGAAGAAGAAGTATTTGGATGGTGATGAATCATAGACAGGCACGAATTCATCTCCACTATCGCCCCCATTGCCGTGAAGCTGCGCAGGGAAGGCTCACCCCTATTTCCTTCGGTGCGGATAGCCCAGGCAATGCTGGAAACCGGCTGTGTACTGCACGAATGGAACAATCTCGTTGGCTTCAAAGTCGGCAGCGGACAGCCTAATGCCTACTGGCGTGGTCGAAGTGTTAGCACAACAACATGGGAGGTATATGACGGTATTAAAGTAGAAGGAGTGCAGGCAAATTGGCGCGCTTACGATTGCATTGAGGATTGCTTTAAAGATCAAGACTTGTTATTTAACTGGAGCCGGTATGACCGGGTTCGGGCCGCTGGCTGCCCGCAGGATCAGACGAATGCACTATATTTGTGCGGGTATGCTACGGATCCGATGTATGCCTCCAAATTGAACAGTCTCATTACCAGCTGCGGGCTTGAACATTTTGATAAGGAGGCGGAAGAGCTGATGCTAGATGCTGATGTAGCCAATACGATTATCAACACATGGATGGGGCCTGGCTGGCAAACATGCATGGACGATAAGGCGGAAGCCGCGTCGAAAGGTGATGAAGCTGCAGCGGCGCAGCACCAGCAGCAGGCAGATTATATTCATTGGCTGGCGAATCAATTACGAAGGGCCTCAGGGCAGCCAGAGGAATAAAATATCCATTCCACTGTTCGTTATTCACAGGTTATACACATTATAAACAGGCCCGAAACCTATACTGTGCATAACTTTTGGCAAAGATATAAACATATCCACAATCCTATCTATTCACAATTCTGACTTTACAGAACAAAGGTAGATAAGTGGGTAAAGAACTCAACCAGATGAAGGGGGTCATTTCTGCTATTGCAAAATTTAAGTATTATTTGTATTATAATATATAATACAAAACTCGGAGGTGATGAACCCTATGCTTATCTCCTTGCAACTAGACAGCGAAACTCCTCTATATGAACAGCTGCGCAACCAAATCGTGATCGGTATTGCGACAGGGGAGCTTGCGGCTCAAGAGAAGCTGCCGACCGTTCGTCAGCTGGCCGATGATTTGGGCATCAATACGATGACGGTGAACAAAGCCTATTCGATCCTGAAGCAGGAAGGCTATATTGTCATTGACCGGCGGCATGGAGCTAAAGTAAGTCCCAGGATGCCAGAGGACGCTGAACCATCCGCGCAATTGGAAGCACAGCTTCAATTAATTATTGCGCAAGCAACGATCCAAGGGATGGACCAGTCGCGGTTCCAGATGTTATGCTCACAGATTTTTTCCAGAATGACTTACCGGCCTTCCAACGTATAAGAGAGAGGAGAGGATTACCATACTCACGGCGATTTTATGTGGCGCAGCCATTCTCATTTTCATTGTGGTATTAACAACTTACAAGCCCCAGGCTAAATACAGCAAAGGCATGCTGTTTGCCGTTACTTTGCCCGCTCACGTGATGGACGATGCGGATATACGGGGGATTCAAGCGAAGTTCAACAAGCGGCTGAACCGAGCAAGTATAGGAATGGCCGCGTTTATAATTCCATTGGCGCTGCTCCATGATTATTCCGCATACCAAGTGATTTATTTTTTTGTATGGCTTGTTACATTCTTTTTATGGACATCCGTTCTATTTCGTCATGCTTTCCGGGAAACACTTGCATTAAAACGTGAGAGGGATTGGTTCGTCGGCGCCAAACGGGTGCTTCGAAGCGATCTGCGTGTGGCGCATTTAAAAAACCAGCGTTCCGCGCCCCTATGGCTGTTTGCGATTCCTTTTGCCATGGCTATCGGTATGCTGCTTTGGGGAAAAGGCGATCCGAATCTGCTGGGCATCACCCTAAGCGTGTCCATCCTGACTCTCCTATTCTTTCTCGCTACACTCATGATGCGCAGAACCAAGGCGAAGGTATACAGCGCAAACAGCGAAGTGAATCTCGTCTTGAACCAGGCAAGGCGCCGGTATACGTCTTACTTGTGGTTGGTAATAGCGGTTGTTGAGAATATTCACTTTTGGCTTATTGGCTTGTTTATGACTAGCAGCAATGAACCGATGGAGGGTGTATGGGTCACAGTTACCTTGCTGTTTATAGCGGTTCCTGTAGGGGTCATCTTGTATGTGTATCGCAAGATTGCATCCTTGGAGCGGGAAACATTGGAACAGGACGGCAAAATAATCTATACGGACGACGACGAGTATTGGAGCAATGGATTTACGTACCATAATCCTCAGGACCGGAGTATTTTGGTTCCGAAGCGGGTCGGGATAGGGGAAACGGTGAACACGGGCACTTGGGCTGGAAAAATTATCGTGGGAGGAAGCATCGGGATGGCGGCTGCTGTCATCATCGGAGTCTCGTTCATGCTGATCCGTTCCGAGCTGACCCCGCCTGTCCTAACCGTGACCGACGGGCAGAGAATCCAAATCGATTACCCGATGTATTCTTATGACTTTCAGCTGGCAGATATTAAACAAATGGACCTTGTAGATACGGTTCCTTCCGGGATCAAAACGAACGGGGAAGCGACGGATAAGCAGGCCCGCGGCCATTTTCGCCTCAAGGAGCTAGGCAATGCAAGAATGTATATTTTCAAAAACAATCCGCCGTATATTCGGATCAAGCTGGATGAGGGCTACATTTTCTATAATGAGAAGGATCCGTCACAAACGAAGCAGCTATTCGAGCAAATTCAGGGACAAATAAGAAAGTAATAGGTCTTTTAATCGATCGGCTGCACTTGCGTGCCAGGCTCTTCCACTCGGCCGCGATACCAGCCGTTTCTTCCGTTATTTTTGGCCATGTAAAGGGCTTTGTCGCAAGAAGTGTACAGCGTCTCCGGCAATGTGCGCGGCTCGGGAACGACAGTGAGAACTCCCATACTAATGGTGTATTTCATCGGTAAATGAGAGCTCATGGGCCCATTAAGCGTCTCTTTTATCTGCTGGGCAACCTCGTTGGACCGGGTTTCGTCTTTGCCGGGCAGCAGAATGCCAAATTCATCGCCGCCATAACGTACGAACAAATCGTCCGGACCAAGAATCTGCTTGATTCGGGCAGTAAGATCTTGAAGCACTTGATCCCCGGCGTTATGGCCGTAAGTATCATTAATGGCTTTGAACCAGTCGATATCGAACAGCATATAAGATAGCGGCTGTTTCCTCTTGGCATAATCGTTGAGATACTGAACTGCATGGGAAGTGAACGTTCGACGGTTCAGCGTGCCTGTCAAATCATCATAGCTTGCGAGGCGGATCAGCTCCTGGTCCGCTTTTTCTTTTAGCAGCAGAATAAATCCCGTGTTCCCCAAAATCATCACGATGTAGAGAGCCAGGAACGCAATCGTCTGAAAAATTCCGGGGGTAAACAGGCTGCTCTTTGGAGGGGCAAGCAGAGCAACGGTTCCTCTAACCATAGAGGAAGCAATAACAAAAAGATAAAGGTATCCCATAATCTTCATAAGCAGGGTATGGGCTTTTACGATGACCAGCCGGTAGACGGGGAATACAATAGCCGCAGTTATAAAAGAGGAGTACGCGACTCTCCAATTTTCTTTGTTATACAAGAGCACTATCAGCTGGAATCCAAGGATGCTTAGGACCGTCACGATAAAATATATCTTTCGAGTCGCTGGGCGAAGCTCTTTTTGCAGACTCATAATGGCTAAGATCTCGAAGGACGCTCCAATAAACAGGATGGAATTGGCAAGGGATATCGACAGCAAGTCGGGAATTTCTCCGCGGAATGCCTGAAGAAACCAAGTCGCGGTCTGAGCGCATTTGGCTAAAAAGAAGGCTTTGACGGTAACCTCTTTGGCGTGATCATGCCAATAAGCGCTTATGAGGATTAAGGTAAATAAATGTCCGATGCCTAGAGCGATAAAGATTGTTTTTGCGTCCAAGAGCCAATCCATTAGGAGCCACCATCTTTTGAGGGGAAATGTCCAGCCATTTGAGTATAACAAAGTCCGGGACTCTTATATACCTTTGTTTCGGGGCGGCTCCGCAACGGAAATGGATATCCCGACAAAAAAAGACATCCCTATGGATGTCTCGCAGCATCACTTATTTCGGCTACAGCTGGATGGTCCCATTCGCAGACCGCGCCGATTCCTGTAAATGATAGGTTACCGCAGAGGCGGCTGCTTTCGCTTTGAATACCGTACTCATATCGAAAATGAGCAGCTTCGCCGGTTCTCCGGGAAGTCCATACTGTATGGCCAGATACCGGCCTATCCTTTTCGTTGCTTCAGGAGTGAGATAGCCGTAGTTGTTGGACAAAATGGATTGCGTCACCGCAGCGGCCCCTGTGATTTTATATAGCGGCAGCTCAAAATATTTGTTTTTCCAATCTATAACAACCTTATCCGGTGTAACATATATTGCGGTCATCGCGGTCTGCGGAATCTGTGGAATGCCGTACTTATGAAGGCATGAAAAGCTGCTGTGTGCCCCCATTCGATACTGCTTCCCAAGCCGTTTGTTGTTCACATAGGTCATGATAAGCCATATGGCGAGAGCAATGATGAACAAACCTTGGACGACAGGGAAATCGTCGACGATAGGAATTCGAAGGCCATCCTCAATGAATCGCGACAGGACGAACGCAGCCGCAAACAAGATCGCTGTGATGATAAGGTTTTGCTTGAACCGCCCATTCCATTGGATAAGGGATAGGAGGGTTTTGAATATAAACAGCAGGAAGAAAAAAGAGAATAATCCTAAAAAGACATGAATGATAGAAAACATGATACAAACATCCCTTCGGATCCTTGGTGACATTATACTCATAATAGCAGGTTGATAATAATTGGTAAACGCTTCCTGACGGGGTAATGGATAAATTAGTTGAAAAAGAAGGAAATAGGGCGGTGGGTGTAGAAATGGAGCGTATGCTGGACCTGCGCTATGTTCGTATAAGGGTCCGGCTGATTGAGAAAAGGATGTGATCGGAAATGGAAAACTCCAAATACGAAAAGCACTATTCGGAGCAAGGATTCTGGTCCAAGCTGAAAAAGCATGCGAAGGATGCCGGGTCCAAAGTCGTTTACAGCGGGCTGCTCTTATACTATGCGCTTCAAAGTCCTTCTACGCCGACAAAAGCGAAGATTCAAATTTATGGTGCGCTCGGCTATTTGATCCTGCCGGTCGATATCGTTCCGGATATACTGCCTGTCGTAGGCTATGCGGATGATTTGGGCGCTTTGATGCTGGCCATTGGTGCCGTTGCCATGAACATAGACGATTCCGTTAAGCAAAAAGCCAAAGAGAAGCTGAAGGATCTTTTCGGAGACGATGCCGTCAACCACCAGGACATTATAGATATCGACGCTCACATCGTAGAATAGAGGATACTAAACAGGAAAGAGCACCGCACAGTGCTCTTTTTGCATGTGTAACGAATGTATTCAGCAATGCGTTTGTTAGTATACGAGTGATAGGATCCGATAGTCTGCCGAAACGGAAGCTGATAGGTTTCAGATTGGCTTCCCTTTTTTACCAAATAGAAAATGTTTATAATGAATGAGATAGATCCAACCATCACCGGAGGTAGAAGCCATGAGGATCAAAAAAATCATTTCCGCAGCGTGCATTGTCGTTGGAATTGCTGTGATGGCCTACCCGACGGTGAATGACCGTTACGAGAGCTATAAGCAGCAGCAGATTTTAGAGCAGTGGCAGGAAAGCTTGCAGTATCTAGATCAAGCCGGTTCAGATCCGGAGCCGGAGCAGGAACCGGTAACGGTTTCTTTGCCTGCGCCCGTTCCATTGAGTACGGATATGGTAGAGGTCCAGCCCGCGCCATTGAAGGCGGAACCGACCCCAGTCCCTCTATCTATCGGGCAGAAGAATGTGGAGGGCGTCCTCAAGATCGATAAGATCGACTTGAAGCTTCCTATCATCAAGAACGCAACGGCGGCGAATCTGAAGCTGTCGGTTGCCAGTATGGCGAATACAGGCAAGCCGGGTGAAATCGGCAATTATGCCATTGCGGGACATAGGAATCTTACGTACGGCAAAAATTTTAACCGCTTGGATGAAGTGACCGAGGGCGATCTCATAGAGGTAGATACGGGGAGCAAGCAGTATCGCTATAAGGTAGAAAGCAAGCAATACGTACTTCCCGAGGAAGTATGGGTGCTGAAAGGAAACGGCAAAGATCGGCAAATTACGCTAATTACTTGCCATCCTATGGAAAATCCGACACATCGCATCATAGTTAAAGGAAAATTGATAGAAGAGTGAGCATTTAGAACTAGAGAGGAAACAAATGGTATGCTATACTCATAGATAACCAAATAAGTTTTCGGTGCTTTCCACCGATAAAGGCAAACTCAGCGAAAGCTGGAGACGCAAAGCTATAGGGCCTTCCCTGGTCAATCTACCAGGATGGCAGCCAGTTACCGAAAGGAGAGTCTATGTTTCGTACATTAGGAGCATTGTTGCTGATTGCTGCGCTATTTCTGACTATGGCGCCTAAAGAAACCCATGCCGCTGCCGGACAACCCGTCCTGGATAAAAGCTCTCTGAGCAACGGGATTATTAAGGTCCATTATGCGGATCCGGAGCATAAGGCGCTTGTGCGTGTAACCAAGGGCGATGTCCAAATGGACTATAACCTGGTGGACGGGGCCTCCTATCCTCTGCAATTGGGTGACGGCAGCTACCATGTACTGGTTGCGAAACAGATTTCCGACAACAAATATCAAGTGATTTTGCAGGAAAATGTCGACGTGAAGACGGTGAATGAGCAGGCCGTGTTTTTGCAGTCCATATCTATAGCGAGCTGGAACGAGACGACCAAAGCTGTAGTGGAGGCAAAGAAACTAGCCGCGCATGCTGCAACCGATGAAGATAAAGTCAAAGCGATTTATGCTTTTTTGACGCAAAACTACAAATATAGTGAGAGTAAAGCGCAAACTGTAGACACAGGCTATATCCCTGACTTGGATAAGGTATACGAGGAATCCGGCGGAATATGCTTTGATTATGCTGCTACCTTCACGGCAATGGCCAGAAGCTTGGGAATCCCGACCCGATTGGTAATGGGATACGAGGTCCATGCCCCCGAGGTGTATCATGCGTGGAATCAAGTATATCTCAAGGATCTTCAAGAATGGGTCATTATCGACACCACCTATGACGCGTCCCGTGTACAAAGCGGGCAAGAGACAACCATGATAAAAAACAGTGCCGATTATGTTGTTACTGAGATCTATTAAGTAACTTCCATTCGCCTAGCCGGCGGGAAATCGCAGCCTGAAGAATCTGCATTTGATGCGGGTTCTTTTTTTGTGCAATCGAATGGCGGCCTGTTGTTCAGAAATTATTCAGATCGGTGATTTACAATGACTTCGGCAATGAAACCAATAGAAGGATTTATGAAATTAGACTACGTGAAAGGGGTGATAAGAAGGGTTTCATTCATAGTAAGGACGAGGGAAGGGAAAAACATATGTGGAGGAAAAAAACCAGTGCGCTGCTGATCGCTCTATTGTTTGTTATCCAGAGCCTATCGGGAGTCGGTTGTTTGACTCAGGCCTTTGCCTCAGGCACTATTACCGGCAACATCATCAACAGCGTAACCATGACGGTATACGACAAAGCAGGACAAGCCGTCACCGGCAATGTATACGAGCAGGGCTCCAAGGTCCGATTGGATTACACCTGGTCCTTGCCTGACAACCATGGTTACCACAGCGGGGATACCTTTGCCTTCACGCTGCCGCAAGCGTTCTTGCTCTTCAATGATATCAGCGGGCCATTACGGAACGGTGATGAAGACATAGGAACGTTCAAGGTCAGCAAGGACAGTCACCAAGTGCTCATGACCTTCAACAGCTATATCGAAAGTCATAGCCAGGTGCGGGGGACCCTCACCATTGACACGCAATTCGACATCAAGACAGTAACAGGAAGCACGACGCAAGTTATTAAAATTCCGGTTCAATCCGGAGAGCAGGTATTTACGCTTATCTTTAAGCCTAACGTCACATCGACCATCGGAAAAAGCGGTGTTCCTCAAGGCTTTAACCCTAAGAACATCGATTGGACGATTGATGTGAACAAGTCGCTGGATTCCGTGCAGCATGCGGTTGTCACCGACCCTATGCCGGCAGGCCTGGCGGCACCGGTAACGGTTGCCGTTTATAGCCTGAATGTAAACCTGGACGGCTCGGTAACCCAAGGCTCCTTGGTTGACGCCGGCAAATACAAGGTGGACACGGCAGGAAATGTTCTGCAAGTAAGCTTTACGGATAACCCGATCCAAAGTGCATACCGGATACAGTACACGACTCCGATCACGGATTCCGGCGTAAGAACGTTCGTGAATACGGCAACGTTTGAAGGAAGCAACAAGCCGGCCTCTCAAGCTGAGGCGACGGTGACCATCCAGCGCGTGAGCGATCTGGACAAGCATCCTTCCAAGTATGACCAGGCTGCACAAACGATCGATTGGGCCATCCAGTACAACTACAACGAGAAGTCCATAGCACAATCAGAGGCCTATTTATTCGATTCTTTCAATGACTCGCAAGAATTGGTTACCGGCTCTTTCCACGTATATCCTGTAACGTTGGATGCTACCGGCAAGGAGCTTCTGGGCACGGAGCTGCCTGCCTCGGAGTATACGGTAAGCCCTGTAGCTGCCGCCGCGGGTAAAGCAGGCTTCAAGCTGCAGTTCAAGAATCCGGTGACATCGGCCTACAAGATTACGTATCAGACGAAAGGCGTCAACCGTGTGATTGACGATACCACGATAACGAACAATGTTTATTCGGGCAGCGGGACTTCCGCAAATCCGTCCAAGCAGGATATCAAGCAAGCGGTTATCGTGAAAAGCGTTGGATCCGTGGATTATGCCGCCAAGACCGTCGCATGGAAGCTCACCATTAATGGCGACAGTCAGCCGATGAGCAGCATCAAGGTGACGGACACCTTCCCTAAAAAAGGGCTGCGCCTCATTCCTGATTCGCTCGTTGTGAAAGCCAAAGACGGCACGGTGATTCCGGCAGCCCAATATGCTGTGGACAGCAGCGTTCAACCGGATCAAGGGTTCATATTGAATTGGAAGGACCCTCTTACAGAGCCTGTCACGGTAAGCTACACGACGGAATTCCATCCTGATTGGATCAGTCCTGCGGGGAGCACGATTAGTTTTATTAATGAAGCTCAAATCGACTGGATGGACGACGCTTCAAACGCAAGGACGAAAAAGGTTACCGCAACCTTCACTCCAAGAAACGAAGTGAAGCAAAACGGCTTCAAGAATGGTTCTTATAATGCTTCGTCCAAAGAGATCACGTGGACGGTAGGTGTCAATTACAATGGGAAAGCCGTTGCGGATGCCGTGATCGAGGATCTATTGGAATCGAAGCAGAAGCTGGTTGAAGGCTCCCTTAAGCTGTATAACATGACGATTCCTCCGAACGGAAACCCGTCGAAGGGGACGGTAGTCGATAGCACGTATTACAGCTATACGGTTGATAACAGCAACAAGCTGGTCGTGAAGTTCTTACAACCGATCTCGACTCCGTATTATCTTGTCTTCAATACAAGTCTTGATGGAGAGCTGATAAGCAGCAGTGTCAGCAACACAGCGCAATTGTTCGACGGTACGAATCCTGTTTCCGGCAAGCTGACCGCTTCCGTAACTATCCCTCGAGGGGGAGAGTACGCAAGTAAAAACGGTAAGCAGGACGGGGACAAAATTAACTGGACGATCTACATTAACCGCGGGCAATCAACCGTTGCCGATGCCAAAATCATCGACACGCCTACGGATAACCAGCTGCTGTTACCGGATACCTTCCACTTATATGCCACAACGGTTGCGGCTGACGGAAGCCTGACCAGGTCGGCGGAGCTAGTGAAGGGAACGGATTATACGGTTGTCTTCCATACCGATGCTAACGGGAAGCAGACATTTGAGCTAAGCTTCAAGAACGAGATCCGTTCGGCTTATATTTTGGAGTATCAGTCGCTCATCGTTGCCAAGGATCAGGAAACGGTGTCCAACAAAGTCAGCTTCAGCGGCAACAACGTAAGAACGGTGACCCAAGAAACGACACAAGATATTGTGGTCGGTGTCTCCAGCGGGTCGGGTACAGGCAGCGGTAAGAGAGGCTGGCTGACCATTGAGAAGACAGATTCCGCTGATAGCCGGTTGCATCTAAGCGGCGCGACGTTCGACTTGTATCGGAAATCGGGCTCAGAATTACTGTATATTCAAACCCAGACAACAGATGCAGCGGGAAAAATCATATTTCCTAACCTGTACACCGGGGATTACGCCATAAAGGAAAAGGCGGCTCCAGTGGGATATGTTTTGGATACAACGATACATTTTGTAACTGTAGACTCTACAAATAGTAACATATTGCGCATATCGAATGTGAAGACATCAACTCCGCCGGTAAAGCCGCCAGTTGATCCTCCGGTGAAACCGCCGGTAGATCCTCCGGTAACACCACCGGTGACACCGCCTGTGACGCCTCCGGTGAAACCGCCGGTTGATCCACCGGTGACGCCTCCAGTAACACCGCCAGTAACTCCTGGCGGCGGATCGTCGGATTCCGATTCCGGTGACTCGTCGGAGCCAACAAAGCGGCCGGATTCTACCGGGACGCCGGGTTCCTCAGGACCTGGATCGACAACGACGCCGGAAGCTTCAGCGAAGCCAGATCCTGCATCGACACCTGGAGAAAAGCCAGGCACAGAACCAAAGCCAGAGACTCCTGCAACGCAGGAAGTGCCGAACCAGGATATGGCGATAGAAGGTAATATCAAGGTACCTCTGGGAGGCTCCCCGACTAGTGATGGGGATAACAACCAGCCGCAAGGGAACGAAAAGGCAGCGTTAAATGCGGATGGAACGCCTGTAGAGACACTCCCCGTAACCGGGGAAGCCAGTCATCTATACGTGCAGCTGGCAGGCTTCCTATTGATAATCCTGGGCGCAGCCCTAGGCCGGAAAAAGGTATTGAGAAGCAAATAAGTCAGTTGATTCTAGTATGGCATAGGTATGCCTGGCTGGGGTGCCCCGGCAGCGCATAGATCAAGAAGAGGCAGCGGCCATTTCCCTGTATCTGGTGGGGAGATGGCCGCTTTTTTTCTGTTGACAATCCAAATCCTTGAAGTTACAATCATTAACGATAATGATTCTCATTTTCATACATTATGAAACGTAAGGAAGGCAAATGAGATGACCTCCGAGGCGAAAGAGTTATATACCCAGAGTTTGGATATTGCATATGACGATCGACTGATCGTGAACGACTTGAATTTGTCGATCCCCATCGGCAAAATTACAGCGCTTGTTGGCTCCAACGGATCCGGCAAGTCCACTATTTTGAAGACCATGGCGAGGATTACCCACCCCAAGAAGGGACAAGTATGGCTGGACGGAAAGTCCATCCACGAGCAGCCGACCAAAGCAGTGGCGAAGCAGCTCGCTATCCTGCCTCAGAATCCTACGGCTCCTGACGGATTGACCGTGAGCGAGCTTATTTCCTATGGACGGTTTCCGCACCAGAAGGGCTTCGGCTCCCTCGGCAAGGAAGACTGGGATGTCATCCAGTGGGCGCTGGATATTACAGGGATGACAGAGTTCGCCGATCGTCCGGTGGATCAGCTGTCCGGCGGGCAGAGACAGCGCGCCTGGATTGCCATGGCATTGGCTCAGAAGACGGACATATTGTTCCTTGATGAGCCGACCACGTTTTTGGACATGGCTCACCAGCTGGAGGTGTTGAAGCTCCTCCAGAAGCTCAACGCCGAGGAAAAGCGAACGATCGTCATGGTGGTCCACGATTTGAACCATGCGGCCCGCTATGCCCACCACATGGTCGCGATTCAGCAAGGCCGCGTCGTCAGCGAAGGGTCGCCGGAGCAGGTCATGACGAAGGACGTCCTTCGTCAAGTGTTCGGGATCGAGGCGGATATTTTAACAGATCCCCGTACGGGCGTTCCGCTCTGCCTGCCCTTTGAGCTGTTTATTAAAAGCAAAGGAACGGCTGCGACATGAATCCAGGCTTCTTACATAGGGTGTTCAAGCAGAATCGGACCCGGGTGAAGGGGTCGGTGTTTGGTATTGTCCTGCTTTTATCGATTGCCGCTCTCGCATGCTCGATGTTTCTGGCCATCTCGTTCGGCGCGAAAGAGATGACCATCGGAACCGTATGGACCGCCGTCGCTCAATATAATCCGGCCTTGACGACGCATCAGATTATTCACGAGCTGAGGCTCCCCAGGGTGATTGCTGCCGCTGTCATGGGTGCAGCCTTTGCCGTTGCCGGAGCTTTAATGCAAGGCGTCACGCGCAACCCGCTGGCGGATGCGGGGATTCTTGGAGTCAATGCGGGTGCGACGTTCATGGTGGCACTTAGCTTTGCATTTTTTCCGAATGTACCGTACACCGCCTTGGTGCTGCTGTCGTTTGCGGGAGCGTCCTTGAGCGCCCTGTTTATTTTTGCGCTCAGCTCTACGACGGCCGGAGGCTTAACTCCTCTAAGGCTGACCATTGCGGGCGCTGTCGTTGCGGCCTTGCTGCACTCTCTCAGCTCCGGGGTCGCTATCTATTATCAGTTAAGCCAGGATCTGGCTTATTGGTATGCGGGCGGCGTAGCCGGCGTCAAATGGTCACAGCTTAAGCTATTAGTGCCCATCATTACGGTGACGATCCTTTGGACGCTGCTGATGAGCCGATCCCTATCGTTAATCTCCTTAGGAGACGAGGTGGCCGTTAACCTTGGGGTCAAAACGAAGCGGGTAAGGATCTTAGCCATGATAGCAGCCTTGATTCTGGCCGGAGTTTCCGTATCGGCTGTAGGCTCAATCGGTTTTGTTGGCCTCGTGATTCCGCATATTTCCCGCAGGCTCGTTGGCGTCGATTATCGGTTCGTTATTCCGGTGTCCGCCGTACTGGGCGCGGTCCTGCTGGTATTTGCCGACTTGGGAGCACGGATGGTCAATCCGCCAAGAGAGCTGGCTATCGGCGTGATGGTTGCTCTTGTAGGCGTTCCCTTCTTCCTTTATCTGGCCCATAAAGAAAGGAGGAGCTTATAGCCATGCAGCACCTGCGCGCAAGAGAGAAGAAAGCGGTGACCGTCGGCTTTATCTTAATCCTCATTTGTTTAAGCGCGGTCATTATCAGCTTAAACACAGGCTCGATTCGGCTGTCTCCGTCAGCGGTGATCCAAACGCTGATTGGACGGGGAAGCCCGGACGATACGATGGTTTTGTTCGATTTTCGGCTGCCGCGTATTTTAATCACCATGCTGGCCGGTATCGGGTTGGGCATCTCCGGCGCCATTTTGCAAGGGCTCTCGCGCAATGCATTGGCGGACCCCGGTATTCTCGGCATTCATGCCGGCGCTTCGCTAGGCCTTATTGTTTTTGTGACTTATTTTAATACGATGACGGGTGCGATCGCGCTTTTGATCCCGTTATTCACGTTTGTAGGAGGCATGATAACGGCGGTGCTCATTGTTCTGCTGTCATATGACCGCCAAAAAGGCTGGCTGCCGGTCCGCTTAATCTTAATTGGAATCGCCATATCAGCGGGCTTTAGCGCGGCTACGCTCTTCTTGTCGTTAAGTCTTGACGATAAGACATACGCCTTTGCCTCCAGGTGGTTGATCGGCAATGTCTGGGGGAAGGATTGGGTCCATGTGTATGCGCTGCTTCCGTGGGTCGTAATCCTTGTGCCTTACGTGTTCTCACAATCCAAGCAGCTGAATGCCTTATCGCTTGGCGATGAGCTGGCTGTCGGGATTGGGGCTTCGGTACGAAGACAGCGGCTCCTGCTGCTGACCGCCGCGGTCGCCTTATCGTGCGCCAGTGTGGCGATGGTAGGGGGCATCGGGTTTATCGGCTTGGTAGCGCCCCATCTGGCACGCCGCCTGGTGGGTCCGATGCATCAGCATATTTTGCCTATCTCAGGCTTGATCGGTCTTGTCATTCTGGTAGTGGCCGATACGATCGGAAGGTCCGTCTTTCAGCCTAACGCGATTCCGGCAGGCGTCGTAGTTGCCGCTGTCGGCGCGCCGTACTTCCTTTATTTACTCCGTAAGACCAAATAATAGCCCAATAAGGAGACGTTATGAAAAAGACACTATGGGTATGCAGCCTTATTCTTGTTCTGATTTTATCTGCGTGCGGCACCAATGCTCCCCAGCCAAACAAGGAAGCAGCCGGGGAAAAGCCCGCCGAAAATAAAGAGCCGCGGATTGCCTCGTTATCTATCCATTTGACGAATCATCTGCTGGCTCTCGGCATCACACCCGTCGGTTCTGTTGTAGGCGGGGACCTAAAAACCTTTTTGCCCCATGTCGCTGATCGTCTGAAGAATACGAAGCAGCTGGGGGTTGCGACGGAGCCGGATATGGAGGCCTTGCTCGCCTTGAAGCCGGATGTTATTTATATCGATAAGCAGTATGCCGGAGACATCGCCAAATACGAAAAAATCGCCAAAACCGTTTCCTTCGACCTGGACGAGGGAACCTGGAGAGATACGTTAAGAAAGGTCGCCAAGCTCGTTAACCGCGAACAACAGGCGGAAGATTTCCTCAAAGAGAATCAAGCCCAGGCGGAGCGGGTCAAAAAGCTGATTCAAGGCAAAATCGGCGATGGTACGGTTATGGCGGTACGCGTGACGGCCAAGGAGCTGCGGGTGTTTGGGTTTAGACGACCGATGGGGCCGATGCTGTTCGAGGATTTGGGTTTGAAGCCTGCCAAAGGGGTCGAGAAGATCAGCAAAGACAAGTCTTATGAGGTGATCTCGCAGGAAGTGCTCCCTGATTATGATGCGGATGCGATCTTTGTCATCGTCAATAATGAGGACGGGGCCAAAAAATTGTACCAGCAGCTGCAATCCAGCCCGATCTGGCAGGGGCTAAAAGCGGTGAAAGCCAACCATATCTATCCGATTCCCGATCAGCCATGGCTGGACTACTCGGCGATGGGAAATAAAATGTCCTTAGATTACGCGGAAAACATGTTTTCGAAATAAGTTTGGAGAAAGCACCTGGCAGGTGCTTTTTTTAATCGCATGGGAAAATTGTAAAGCTAATGGTTTCATGCTGCTTTTCTTACCAACGGTCATTTTACTTTAATATTTGGGTGCGGGGCCTCTTACCAAAATCACATGTCCATCATCCCGAAGATGCCGAGAGTACCTGCGAGGTGCTCTCTTTTTCTATACGATCTAGGTATTATTCCCTATAAAAGTTCACGAAGATTTCCTATTCATTCTATGGAATAATCTTACTAGCTCAACAGCTATCGACACTATTTGTGAATCTATGATATCATTTAGTTCTTGATAAAGTGGTAACGTAGTAAAGTAAAATTAGTAAAAGGTGGTTCTTAATAGGATGAAACGT
This sequence comes from Paenibacillus vulneris, assembly GCF_039543185.1. NCBI lineage: Bacteria > Bacillati > Bacillota > Bacilli > Caryophanales > Paenibacillaceae > Paenibacillus > Paenibacillus vulneris. Next base: position 124,641 of record NZ_BAABJG010000029.1, read on the forward strand.
TTAGCAGCTATGGCCTTGGTACTTACCGCGGCAATATCAATCTTTACAGGATGCTCCGCTGGGAAGGAAGCCTCTTCCGCTTCGGGGGATAACAAGAAACTGGTTATTGGTATCGACGACAAGTTCGCGCCTCTAGGCTTTAGAGATGAGAAGAATGATATCGTCGGTTTTGATATCGACTACGCGAAAGCGGCAGCAGAGAAAATGGGGACAACCGCCGTTTTTCAACCGATAGATTGGAAAACGAAAGAGTCGGAGCTGAGCAGCGGCCGGATCGACTTGATCTGGAACGGATACACCATTACCGATGAGCGTAAGGAAAAGGTATTGTTCACCAAGCCTTATTTGAAAAACGCTCAAGTAGTTGTCACTTTGGCCAAATCGAATCTGTCCAAGCTGGATGACCTGACCGGCAAAGTCATAGGGCTTCAATCTCTTTCCTCTGCGGCGGACGCTTTGGATGAAAGTCCGCTCAAGTCCAAGGTGAAAAATGTGACGGAATACGCGGACAACGTGCTCGCCCTAAACGATTTGAAAATCGGCCGCGTGGATGCGGTAGTTATCGATGAAGTTGTCATTGACTACTATATGTCGAAGGAGAAGGGCACCTTCAAGCTGATGAATGAGTCGCTGGCTCCTGAAGAATACGGAATCGGCGTGAAAAAAGGCAACGAAGCGCTGCTGCAGAAGCTGCAAAAGGCGCTGGATGAGATGAATCAGGACGGCACCGCAGCGAAAATTTCGCAAAAATGGTTCGGCGAAGATAAAGTATTGAAGTAACACTTCGGATGAAGATAAGCGAGAACGGATTTCTTTCGGGGAATCCCGTTTTGCTTTTGGGGGAGTTTTTCTATGTCTTTGGATAAATGGATCTCAATGATTAAACCGATGCTGGAAGGCGCTCAAATGACGGTCCTCCTGTTTCTGATTGCGATCGTAGTATCGATCCCGCTGGGGTTCCTGCTTACGTTAGCGGTCAAAAGCAGCAGCAAGCCGTTATCCTGGCTCGCTCACACGTATATTTACGTCATGCGCGGTACGCCGCTGCTGCTCCAGCTGCTGGTCATCTGCTTCGGTCTTCCGATGATCCCGGGAATCGGCGAATATTTGGTGCTGGACCGGTTTACCGCAGCCTGCGTAGGCTTTATTCTGAACTATGCGGCGTATTTTGCGGAGATTTTCCGCGGGGGCTTGCTGGCTATCGATAAGGGCCAGTACGAGGCCTCCCAGGTGCTTGGCTTCAGTAAATGGCAGACGCTGACGCGGATTATTTTGCCTCAGATGGTTCGGGTCGTCCTGCCGTCGGTATCGAACGAATCCATCACGCTGATCAAGGATACCGCGCTGCTATATGCCGTTGCGGTTCCCGACCTCTTGCACTATGCCCAGACCGTGGTGAACCGCGACTTTACGATCGTTCCTTTCTTTGTCGCAGGTATCATTTATTTGATCATGACGCTTCTGTTAACCGTATTGTTCAAATGGCTGGAAAGAAGATTTAAATTTGAATAAAAGGACTGGCTGATGTGGCTATCATAGAAGTATCCAATCTTACGAAATCCTACGGCACTCTGGACGTGCTGAAGCAAATGTCGTTTCAGGTCAACAAGAACGATGTCGTTGCGGTCATCGGTCCTTCCGGCTCGGGAAAAAGTACGATGCTCCGTAGTCTGGTCCATCTCGAAGAGATCAACGGCGGTACGATCAAGATCCATGGGGAGACGCTGGTCGATAACGGAGTCTACGCCAAGCCCCAGGAGATCAAACGGATCACGGCTAGGATGGGAATGGTATTTCAGCATTTCAATCTGTTTCCTCATCTAACGGTCAAGCAAAATTTGGAGCTGGCCCCGAGAATCGTCAAAGGGGAGTCCGCCTCGGACATCGCCAAGCGCAGCTCGGAGCTGCTCGCCAAGGTCGGCCTGTCCGGCCGCGAGTCACAGCTTCCGTCGAAGCTTTCCGGCGGGCAGAAGCAGCGTGTCGCTATTGCCCGGGCCTTAATGATGAATCCGGACATTTTGCTGTTTGACGAGCCTACCTCGGCATTGGACCCCGAGCTGACAGGCGAGGTGCTGCAGGTAATGAAAAATCTTGCCGAAGAGCACATGACGATGATTGTCGTTACTCACGAGATGGGGTTTGCCAAGGAAGTGGCTAACCGGGTCATGTTCATGGACCAGGGAGAAATTATTGAATCCGGCTCTCCGGAGCAAATTTTCGTCCATCCGCAGTTCGACAGGACCAGGGCATTCTTGAATCACAGCCTGAAATAAGGGATAAGCGCGGGCCTTCGGGCCGGTGCTTTTTCTTTTGGTGCTGAGCAAGATGAAAGCGCATCCAGAGAATGAATAGAATTATGATATTTTTGGATAGCAATCTGTTATCTCCTCTCCTTTATGATGAGAATGTGCCATGTATGCAGTGGTTGGGGTTCTCAAGCCAGGCAAGGTCTGTTTTCACAGCCTTCGTCCGCCGGGATGGACTCACGGAGCCGTCTGGAAGCCTCCGACGGAGAACACCTGATGAAGTAAAGAGGGGAGTCTATATCATGACAAAAAGAAAACGCTTACTATTATCTTCGCTGATGGCCGCTGTTTTGTTAACGACAGCAGCATGCGGCAGCGGTGGAGTAACGAAGGAATCCGAGCCTGCCAAAGGTCAGGACAATGTAAAACGCGAGCCCGTCGAGATAACGTTTTACCGCCCGAATAACGGAACGACGGAAGAGCAGTTTATGGATTTGATGGGGAACGCGATCAAGGAGAAGTTTCCGTTCGTTACACCGAAGTTTATCCCTTGGGGGAATGGAACGAAGATGGAGGAGGTTATCTCAGCCGGAGTGGATATGGACATTATCCTCCTGTCTATCGGCTACTACCCTCAATTTCAGAACCTGAATTTGTCAACGGATTTGACGGAGTACATCAAGAAAACCAATTACGATACGAGCCGTCTGGAAACGACGACCTTCGATTTTATTAAGCAGTTCGGCAGCGGAGGCAGGATCGACTCGCTTCCGATCTTTACTACGGCTGAAGTCCTGATGTACAACAAAGATATTTTCGATAAATTCGGGGTGCCTTACCCTAAGGAAGGCATGACCTGGGATGACTTGTACGAGCTGGCGAAGCAGGTATCGCGTACGGACGGAGGCGTTCAATATTACGGCTTCCTGACCTCGGTCAGCCATATGCTGAACACCAACCAGCTGTCGCTGCCGTTTGTTGATGCTAAGACGAATCAGCCTGCGATAAATACGGAGCAGTACAAGCGAATGGCTGAAAATTTCGCGCGTTTTTACAATATTCCGGGAGCGGAACTACCGAAGGAAAAGTACGGTAAAGAAGCGGATATGTTTACAAAGGATAAGAACCTTGCCATGTACGCCTACTTTAACAGCACTATGGTCAACGCCGCGAAGGATATGAATATGGATGCGGTGCCTCTCCCGACCTTTAAGGAAGCTCCGGGAGTCGGATCTCAGATGTACTCGACCTTCGCCAGCGTTTACAGCAACAGCAAGCATAAGGATGTCGCCTTCGAAATATTGGCGTACCTGACATCGGATGAAATGCAGGTGAAGTTTGCCAAGGATGGCACCGGAATGCCGATTGTTAAAAATATAAAGCTGCTCGATTCGTTTGGTCAAGACTTGCCGCAGCTGAAGGGCAAAAATATTAAAGCGTTCTACCCGGCTAAACCGGCGCCTGTATCGCCCAGAACGATTTATGACGACCTGGCGTCCAAATATGCTGTTACGGCGCTTAGGGAGGTCGCACAGAAGGTCAGCGACGCAAATACCGCATTCCGGAAGGCGGAGGAGCAAGCCGCCAAGGATATTCAAGCAGCTATGAAAAAGTGACAAATGCTTGGACGTCCTCCGGCATGGAGCGACGCTTGCAAGGTTCGTGGCTTGGATAAGAAATCCCCTTAACCTGCTTCTATGGCGGCCGGTTAGGGGGATTCTTTCGTTCAATCATTTAATTAAGCCTGCTTCGCATAGGCCTCCGGGGTTTTCCCGACAGTAGCCTTGAAGTCTTTGATGAAATGGGATTGATCATAGTAGCCCAGCTTGAGCGAGAGCTCCAGCAGATCCAGCTGCTGCCCCCGGTCCATGGCTTCGGCCGCATTTTGAAGCCGGTATAGCTTGATGACGGTTTTGGGGCTGAGACCGACGTATTGCTCGAACAGACGCTGCAGCTTTCTTTTGTTCATAGCGAAGCATTCCGAGACCTGCTCTACCTTGGTGATCTCACGCTCCAGCGCAATCCGGTCAACAATCTGGTTGACCAGAACGACCTGTTCATCCTGCTCCGGCAGCTTCGGCCGAAGAAGGTCTTCCAAGAGCTCAACCATTCTTGTTTCATCGCTTTGGGACAGGAGCAGCTCTTCTGCCTCCCGGGCCTCGATCCCCAGCATGTCGTGGACAGCCATAGGCTGCTGAAGGGCTTCGGACACCGGCTTCTTGATGAAGGGATAAAAGCCGCCGGGCTTGAATTTGGCTCCCACGACACAGCCTTTTCCTTGAAGCAGAATGGAGTAGGTTTGCTTCGCGGCTGCGTAGACGGCCGAACGGCCGGATTGGAAGAGCAGGTTCACGCAGGGATTCGGAACTACGCTCTGCAAATAGGGCTCCTGGCCGGTTAAATCCCAGCTGGCAATCCAGTAGTGCTTGACGAAAAAACCGATATCTTCCGAAGGCGTGTAACGGTTGAGAACATATTTTGCCTTGTCAAAATTCAGAATGCCCATGCTGGGCTTCGTTTCGTGCCTCTTCATGATACGCTCACTCCTGTTCACGTTATGCTGCGGATGGGCAGGCGGGCATGTCGCGTTTTTACAATACATGAATGCTTGGACAAGCTATAGTTATATTAAAGCATATTACTTCGTATAAAGGAGTGGGATGATGGAACTGAAATACGAATTTTATATCGGAGCTTCCCCTGAACAAGTGTGGGATATCCTTGTGACGCCGGAAGGAACGCGCAAAATCTTTTTTGGCAGCGAGCTGCAATCGAGCTTTCAAGTCGGGGAGCCCTTTCAATATGTAGGTCCCGGCAATGATGGGGATGAAACCGTGCACGTGTATGGGACGATCCTCGCGTTTGAACCGAACCGCCTGTTCAGCGTCCTTGAGCATCCGGGGCCGTCCTATTATCCTAACCATGCCGAATTGGAATCGAGGATTACGATGACGCTCGAGACGGTCGGAGAATGCACCAAGCTGACGCTGGTGAACGATCAATGGAGTGAGAACCATCCGTCGTTGAAAAATACGTCCAGCAGCTGGTGGATGATCCTGAGCAACATCAAGACATTGGCCGAGACGGGGAAGACGCTGAATTTGGGCTGGTAGGTAAGGCGTCCTTAAGGACATTTGTCTGTTGAGAAACCTAGAAAGTATAGAAAAAAGGTGTAGGTTCCCCGGTGAGGTATCCCCTTCCGGCCGCTGTTGTTCTCGGAAAAATTTTGATTATATTCGCTTTTTACAGTGGGTATTTTCCGAGAACAAAGGCGGACGCTAACGCTCCTACAGGGGATACCCCACCTATACCTTTCCCCATTTTTCAGGACAAGCAGATTTCTCAACAGACTCCAGGCGTTCATAAGAACGCCTTTTTGTTGTTTAAAGAAGAGGTGAGCGGCGCTGCATCATCGCTCGTGTAGAAGGAAATGCAGTGGAATTAGCAGCGAGAAGAAGGAAAGACGCGTTAATGCGGTGAAGAACTTAACCACGATGAGAATAGGCCAGTATAGATTCGTCCCAGTGGCATTGTTTGTCGCTTTTTCGGAGATTTTGGGGTATTTCCGGTTTTGGGTGGCCAAACGCGGTTTTTCTCGAAAAAAACGGTTTGATATACTTAATAGAATAAACTAGAGAAACCATATCAAACAGGGAGTGACACAATTGAATCACGAGGAGCTGCTGGGACGTCGGAGCGAAATTTTAAAACGCCATATTGGGAATTTGGTTCATAAGAGCAATCAGCATGGCTTGACCGAGCAAGAAACGATTTTTTTAAAGGATATCGTCAAGGAATTTCACCGGAATAAATATGAAATGAACGCCAGCCGGAAAAAGTAACCCTGATTTTCGATAAAGAGAGTCTGAACGCGATGAAGCGTCAGGCTCTTTTTTTTTACTCTACTTGGGATTTATATCCAGTTTTACTGCATTGTTTTTTAAAAAAATATTTATTTTCTTCAATTGTATAAAGGATTGAATTACTTTGACCGATATAGGTCTGTAGACTTATATGCGCAAAGCCCGGCGAAATTCCCTTTACGCCCAATAACATGCAAATCTTTGTAACAAACGGAGCGCAGGAGCTGGGGCTGCGAGAGCAAGAACCGCTTAAAACCTACAACATGAGAGAGGCTGATGTCAATTGAAAGAGAAAATCCGCAACTTATTCCGAAGAAATTTTAAAACGAAGCTGATCATAACATTCCTGCTCGTATTAATCGTCCCTTCTTTAATATTAGGTATTTTGTCCTATAATCAGGCCAAGCTCGAAATCGAAAGGCAGATCGTAGACAGTGCCAACGATAATGTTCAGCTGGTCGATTCTATCATCAATAGTTTTATTCAACCGAAAATGAATGATGCGGACTATTTGGCGAAACAGATCAATGCAGCGATGTACAAGGGAGAAGAGAGTCCGGCCATTCGGCAAAGCTTTGAAACCTATTTGGCAATGCATGCCGAGGTGGCCAGCATGAGTCTAGGTACGCAAACGGGGCTGTATGTCCGTGTGCCTAAGCAGGAGGTGAAGGCGGATTTTGATCCGCGCACAAGAGACTGGTACAAGGAGGCGATGGCTAACAAGGGCAAGGCGATTATTACAGAGCCCTACATCTCTGCTGTGACCGGCGAAGTTATTGTGACGGTTGCGAGGGCGACAGACGACAGCTCCGGTGTGGTGGCGGTAACGCTGAGCATCGAACAGATCAAGAAGCTGGCTTCAACTGTAACCGTCGGAAGAGAAGGCTATGTCATGCTGCTGGATAAAGCCAAGAAATATATCGTACACCCGTCCATCAAATCAGGGGACCCGGCACAAGAGGAAGCTTATGAACGTCTGTATCAGAACGAATCGGGAGAATTCGAGACCAAGCTCGGGGGCTCGGAGAAAAATCTGTACTATACAACTAACGAACTCGTAGGGTGGAAGATCGTAGGGGTGATGGACTCGGAAGAAGTGCTTCAATCCGCTAGTCCGATTTTCAATATTACCCTCTGGACTATTGTTACATGCTTATTGATTGGAGGATGCTCTATCTACTTCGTCTTGAGAGCGATCATTAAGCCGATTCAGGAATTAAAGGGTCATGCGGTGAAAGTGAGCAACGGAGTGCTGAAGGAGACGATCCGTATTCAATCTAACGACGAAATTGGCGATCTCGGCCGCGCTTTTCACGAAATGCAGCATCATCTCCGTTCCTTAATCCAGGATGTAGAAGCGCGCTCGGAAATGGTTGCGGCTTCCTCGGAGCAGCTGACGGCCAGTTCCCAACAGACCAGTGCAGTAACGGAGCAGGTGACTTCGGCTATACAAGAGGTGGCAGGCAGCGCCGAGAAGCAGATGGGCGGCGTTGAGCATAATGCCCAGTCCCTTCAGGAAATTGCGAACGGTATTGCCCGGATTGTAGAGAGCGTGAACGAGCTGTCCGCCCTTTCCAAGCACACAACCGTGCAGGCAGAGGAAGGGGAGGAATCGGTGACGCAGGTGGTGGAGCAAATGTACTCGATTCACGAATCCGTACAGAAGTCGGACCAGATGATCCGGTCGTTGTATGATCGTTCCAAGGAAATCAGCTCGATCTCTGAGGTGATCGGCGGCATTGCACGGCAAACAAATTTGCTGGCACTGAATGCAGCCATAGAAGCGGCCCGCGCAGGCGAGCATGGCAAAGGCTTTGCGGTCGTAGCCAACGAGGTACGCAAATTGGCGGAGCAATCTCAAGTCTCTGCGGCCCAAATCTCCGACTTGATCGAGGAAATTCAACGGGAAACGAAGGAATCGGTCGAGAACGCGGAGAAAGTGACCAAGGATGTAGAAGGCGGGCTGCAGATATCCAACGAGGCCATTTATAAGTTCGAGCAAATACTGGGCAGCATGAAACAAACAGCCCCTCATATTGACGAGGTATCAGCCATTACCGCGCAGATTTCCGCCGGAGTGCAGGAGGTCACGGCGGTCGCGAATGAGCTAGCTCTTATTGCGAAAGGGAATGCGGCGACGTCGGAGGAGGTTGCGGCATCGGCGGAGGAGCAGCTGGCGTCGATGCAGGAAATTTCGGCTTCCGCGCAAAATCTGGCTTCTTTGGCGGAGGAGCTCAAGGCGTTGATTCAGAAGTTTACGTACTAAGGTTATTTACACAAAAGGCACGGACCCTGCGGTCTGTGCTTTTTTTGTCGTTGTAGAATATAAATTTTGGGGGGACATGGCTACCGGAGCGGGGACGGTCTCGGCTATTACGGCGGCAGGCATTGTGGGGCCGCTCGTTCCTACGTTCCATGTGGACCCTGCGCTGATGGTGCTTGCCACCGCTTCCGCCAGCAATACGATTACGTATGTGAACGATGCCGCGTTTTGGCTGTTCAAGGAATATTTCAATTTATCGATTAAGGATACGTTCAAGACATGGGGCTTGCTTGAGCTGACGAACTCGGTGGTCGGCTTGCTTATCGTTTTATTTTTGAGCTTGTTCATTCATTGAGAAAAAAGAAGGGAAGCTTCATGGCAGCTTCCTTGTGTGTTAAAGCCTGAAATCCGAAAAATTTGCTTGGTACCCCGGTGGGGTATCCCCTTCCGGCCGCTGTTGTTCTCGAGAAATCTTGATTATATTCGGTTTGGCGGGAATTTCTCGAGAACAAAGGCGGATGCTACCGCTCCTCCAGGGGATACCCCCCTACACCTTTCACCATTTTCAGGACAAGCGGGTTTCTCTACAGACTCCAGGCGTTCATAAGAACGCCTTTTTGTTGTTTAAAGAAGAGGAGAGCGGCGCTGCTGCATCGTCGCTCGTGTAGAAGGAAATGCTGTGGAATTAGCAGCGAGAAGAAGGAAAGACGCGTTAATGCGGTGAAGAACCTAATCTCGATGAGAATAGGCCAGTATAGATTCGTCCCAGTGGCATTGTTTGTCGCTTTTTCGGAGATTTTGGGGTATTTCCGGTTTTGGGTGGCCAAACGCGGTTTTTCTCGAAAAAAACGGTTTGATATACTTAATAGAATAGACTAGAGAAACCATATCACACAGGGAGTGACACAGTTGAATCACGAGGAACTGCTGGGACGTCGGAGCGAAATATTAAAACGCCATATTGGGAATTTGGTTCATAAAAGCAATCAGCATGGCTTGACCGAGCAAGAAACGATTTTTTTAAAGGATATCGTCAAGGAATTTCACCGGAACAAATATGAAATGAACGCCAGCCGGAAAAAGTAACCCTGATTTTCAATAAAGAGAGTCTGAACGCGATGAAGCGTCAGGCTCTTTTTTTGCTATTATAGACTTTATAATTTCGGGGCTCCCCGTAAAGTACCTGAATCAGCTTCGAAGCCAAGGCCCATTATTTTAAAAAAAATTATTTATTTTCTTCAATTGTATAAAGGATTGAATTTATTTTGCCCGGTATAGGTCTGAAGACTTATATGCGCAATGCCCGCGGCTGCCGGTCGTAACAACTAAAACTGTTTCAAAAATAAATGAATGAATAAAAAAATACCGCTCCTTTACCGGTTTGTAGAAACCAATAAGTGAGCGGTATTTGTTGGTTTTCTGTTGAACTATCGCGATGAGCTCGCGATTCGTCGATTTTACTTTACAAATGTTGAGTAAGTACGCTTTCTTCGTGCTATTTAATTTAAATTAATATAATAGCTGGTCGTTGAAGAACTGGCAACAAACTGAACGTACCCTGAACCAATATTATTAAAGTTTGCATCATATGCGGTAACTACAACCCTATAAGATTTCCCGGGTACAAATCCGGTAATATTTCTATCAGTCGCAGTCTGACTACCAAATTCAAAAGTATAATTATCAGTTAGATTAATAGCAGCGAAGTCGTATCTATATAGATTAGGAACTGACTTCCAGGAAAAATTAATAGAAAATGCGGCTAGCTGAGCATTCGAAACTTGATTAGCAGCTACTACACTTGCAATGGTTGAAGAAGCAGCCTGATTATTATCTTGAGCGAAAGCTGGAACAGCAGAAGCAAATAAAAGACACGTTGCGAAAGTGGATGCGATCAGTTTTTTCATAGCTAAAACACTCCTCTTTAATAATTTTTTTCGTCTCACAAAACTACCAAATTGAGGAATTAATTTTGATAATAACTCCTTCAATGTTAGTATTTGTTAGTACATATATAATATAACATAATATACAAATATTTCAAGTATAATTATAGTAATAGTACACAATCACCTTTCGTGTGAATAAGCAACTTCTTCGCTTATTGACAAATTTACACATAACTTATCCATAGACGATGAAATCATAATTTCCTAAACAATAGAAAAAGAACCGCGCAGATGCCCATTCTGCGCGGTTCTTTTTCTATTCCGGAAGACTTGTCCTGAGACGTCCGATCTCATCTCCGCTGGACACCTCCACCGCTGCAGAGAAATTCCCGCCCTCAACCCGTCGCATATTGTGCTTCAGCTGCTTTAAAGGCCTGGTTATCGCTCTGGACATTAGCACCGACAGTACGGCGATCAATACCGTAGCCAAGGCGACGATGATGTATAGCGCGAGACGAACGTTTTGAATCCACCAGGACTTCTCGGTAAAAGGCACGACGCCGATAATTTTCCAGCCGGTAGCCCGCGAAGTATAGAAGCTGACCATCGTTTCAACGCCTTCATAAGGCAAGATCAGATGTCCGCTCTCCTGCTTGAGGCTGTCCGCGCAGATTTGGGGGTTACCTTAAAGTCACTGAATCAGCTTTGAAGCCAAGTCTCTATTGTGGGGTTAGTTCTGTTTTTGGATGGGTCATGAATGGCCAAGCCAGCCTGCTCATGTCCTCCGAGCTGCATAAAATAGGTAGGCTATTCGCAAACTAGACGTCGGAAGGTTTTTACAAAAAATGCAAAATTAGCAGAAGGTTTGCCGCAAAAATTGACATCTAGGCACAACTGGAGGAGGAAGCAGGATGACCTGGCTAGTGGAAGCTTTGCCTTTAATTTGGATAGCTCTCGGTGTCGTCATGATGCTGGTTCTGAATATCACGTTCAAGCTGAACAGCGTGCTGGCACTGCTTATCGTATCGGTGATCGTCGGTATACTGGAAGGAGAGCCTTTAGACAAACTGGTGCTGTCCATCCAGAACGGGTTTGGAAGCACCTTGGGAAGCTTGGCCCTCATCATCGGCTTCGGGGTCGTTATCGGGAAGCTGATGGTCGATTCAGGAGCCGCCCAGCGGGTAGCTACGACCATCTTGAATAAATTCGGCAAAAAAAATGTGCAGTGGGCGATCATGCTGTCCGGCCTCATCTTTGGAGTGTCGATGTTCTATGAGGTGGCTTTCGTTATTCTGGCTCCGCTGGTCGTTAGTATTGCGATTGAAGCGGAGGTCGCCTTTCTTCCTCTCGGCATGACGATGGTAGCTGCGGCAACCACGGCGCACAGCTTATTCCCGCCGCAGCCGGGGCCAACAGCCCTTGTATCCGCCTACCATGCGGATATGGGATTGGTTTACATTTACGGCATCATCGTGGCCATTCCGACGATTATCTGTTCAGGCATTCTTTTGCCGAAGCTATTGAGAAATCTGGACAAGCCGGCGCCCCCCATGCTGCAAAAGCCTAGAGTGTTCACCGAACGGGAAATGCCCGGCTTCGGAATCAGCTTGTTCGTGCCGCTTATTCCGGCCATCATTATAACTGCCGCGACCCTGCTCAAGCTGTTTCTGGATCCCAAGAGCGAGGCTTTTCTTATCATCAACTTCCTGGGAAGCGCGGTCATCAGCATGCTCATCGCCGTCATTGTCGGGATCTTTGCCTTCGGGCTAAACCGAGGCAAAAAGATGCCGGAGATTATGGCCTCGTTCGCCGATGCCATCGGGTCGGTTGCCATGATCATCTTCATCATCGGCTCCGGCGGCGCATTCAAGCAGGTTATTTCCGATTCGGGCGTCGGCAATTACATTGCGGCCTTGATGCAGAATTCGGTCATTTCCCCCTTTATAATGGCGTGGATCATCACGGTCATTCTGAGGCTGGCTACCGGAGCGGGGACGGTCTCGGCTATTACGGCGGCAGGCATTGTAGGGCCGCTCGTCCCTACGTTCCATGTGGACCCTGCGCTGATGGTGCTTGCCACCGCTTCCGCCAGCAATACGATTACGCATGTGAACGATGCCGCGTTCTGGCTGTTCAAGGAATATTTCAATTTATCGATTAAGGATACGTTCAAGACATGGGGCTTGCTTGAGCTGACGAACTCGGTGGTCGGCTTGCTTATCGTTTTATTTTTGAGCTTGTTCATTCATTGAGAAAAAAGAAGGGAAGCTTCATGGCAGCTTCCTTGTGTGTTAAAGCCTGAAATCCGAAAAATTTGCTTGGTACCCCGGTGGGGTATCCCCTTCCAGCCGCTGTTGTTCTCGAGAAATCTTGATTATATTCGGTTTAGCGGGAATTTCTCGAGAACAAAGGCGGACGCTACCGCTCCTCCAGGGGATACCCCACCTATCACCTTTCGCACTTTTTCGATGATAGGTCTTTCAACACCAGTGAAGCTTCTAGACAGCTTCCCTATTTGACCGTTAATCGCTCAAAACCGTAAACTCGGAAATCTCCTGCAAGATCCGCTCGCGAATGCGGTCCACAACCCGGAAATCCATAGCCTGCACATAGATCCGCTCCAGCTCGTCATGAAGAGCTTTGGCTTCAGCCAAATGCTGCGTGGACTGCTTCATTTGAGCGGTATACCGCTGTTTGATGCTGCCCAGCACTTCGGCGTTAGCTTCATCCGTCCCCGGCTTGATGCAGCGGAGATACATATCGATGATATCGTCCCCGGCGCGGTCAGGGAAATATTCATGCGGAGCCGTGCTGTCAAAAACAGCGAAACCAAGCTCGCGGACAATGATCATGTCTAGGCTGTTCGGATCGAAGCCGCAATGATAGATTTCAATGTCGAAGCCGCGATCGATGGCTGCAGCCGCCAGCTTTTTCAGCATAGTGGATTTGCCGGAGCCAGGACGTCCCTTGAGGAAAAAGCGTCGTGGCAGCCCTTCTGTCAAATTAGGGACGAAGTCGACGGCTCCTGCAGGGGTAGCGGCTCCCAGAAACCGGTGATCGACACGGCTTTCCTTCTCCAGCTTACGGTCACCGAATAAAATATCCTTATATTCCTCTGTCAGCTCATCGGCTGCGGCAAAATCCATCGTATCAATATACACCGCTTCCCACTCATCATGAATCCTCAGAGCTTCAGCGAATCCGGCATAAGCGCGCTCATAAGCTTGCTTGATTTGGCCGTTCAAGGCCGCGATCGTCTCTTGTTGTGCCCTCAGCTCAGCGGCATTCCAGGCTTCCCCCAGATTGACGTACTGCTCCACAGCACCCGGCAGCTTAGGCTCAATAACGTGAGGGGCGGTTCCATCGACAATGCCGATTTTGAGTCTAGGTACGATCAGCCCATCCAGGGAATCGCTGTCCGAAGCACAGTGGATCAGGTGAATGTCGTGCCCGTTATGAACCAGGTGATCGCCGATGAAGCGAATCAAGCTCGACTTCCCGGTTCCCGGTCCTCCTTTTAGAATATAAATCCGGTCTAGTCCTTGCAATGAGGAGTCAAATAGACTCGAGAAGCCGCGGGCCGTATTGCCGCCTGCAAAAAAGTGTAGGATAGTCCCTTTCATTACCGACACACCTTTCTAGGCTAATGTCTTGGTTGCCTAATTCATCGTATTAGGGAGGGGATAAAAAGGTGCGGCTAATTTGCGTTAGTCACAAAATAACGAAACAGCGGCTTCTTTTCCTAACCATAATTGCTATAATGATCTAAAATGCTGCTGTCCATGGGTGGAGGAAAGGGAGAGACGACGCATGAAAAAAATAAACAAGCTCAGGATGCATGAGATGGTTGCCGATGAGCTCAAAACGTTCATCAGGGAGCGGGGCCTGAAGCAGGGAGACAAGCTTCCTTCGGCTGAAGCCATCATGAAGCTTTTGGGAGTCGGACGCTCTTCACTGCGGGAAGCGCTCCGTTATCTGGAAGCGACCGATGTGGTCGAGGTGGTGAACGGCAAAGGAATCTACGTGAAGGATACCGCCCATTACCAAATGTCCGCCAAAATTCAAATCGAGGACGAGAAATCCGCTTTGCTGCAGCTGATGGAGGTACGCCGGGCGTTAGAGGTGCTTGCAGTCCAGCTGGCGGCTCAGCGCGCGACACAAGAGCAAATCGAGGAAATGCAGGATTACTTGTACGAAATCGAAGTGACGGAAGGGCCGGGAAGCTCGGCGGCAGATATGAAGTTTCACCAGGCGATTTATAAGGCTGCGGGCAATCCCATTTTGCAAAGTCTGGTCGAGTCCGTATGGGAGCTGTTCTCGGTGTTCTGGAATGCGCCCCTGGGACGGCAGGAAATATTCAACGACAGCTTTCCGTTCCACAAGACTTTATTCGACGCTATTGTTGAACGGAATCCGACAAAAGCATGTGAGGAGCTTCATAAACTGATGGACAGCATGGAACGGTCGATCCGCGGTGTATAATACATGTTATCTTAAGTTACATCATTATTCTGCATAATTCGATAAATCGCTTCCAATGCATAAAAATGAGTCAGGAAACATAACAAAATGCTATTGACTTCATCCCACCCCCATATTATGATTTGGTTAATTAGCTGTCCTTAACCTGTCATACAGGTAGATAGGTTAATGGAGACTGGAATATGATCATTTGGAAACCTCAACATCTCTGAAGCCTGAGGTAACGAGCTGCAAGCTTGCTATCTGACAGGTATACAGGTCATCTCATGGGAAAGTGCTTCTGTAACAATTCAGCGGGGGACTATATCAGACTCAAGTCTTGTATAGCAAAAGCAAATAAACCAGTGGAGGTTGGTTGTTGTGAAGGGGACAAAACGATGGTTAGCCGTTTCACTGATTCCAGTATTGGCGGCCGGGGCCCTAAGCGGGTGCTCCAGCGGCGAAACGAAGGGATCGACGGATGGGGGCGGAGGCTCCGGAACCGTCACATTGAAGATGATTGAAAGCTTAACCAGTCCGGCTCGAACGGATGTCATCAAGAAAATGATCGCCAGCTTCGAATCCGCAAACCCCAACATCAAGGTCGAGCTCATCTCGCCTCCGCTAGAAAGCGCAGATAACAAAATCTCCACGATGCTTGCCGCCAAAGAAGATCTCGACGTACTGGAAGTACGGGACGTCACCGTGAAGCAGTTCGTCACCAACAAATGGATTGCCGATTTAACCTCTTATACCTCCTCTTGGAGCAGCTACAAGGACCTCAACGCCAACTCACTCGCCATGGCAAACTACATTGACCAGAAGCCCTATTACATACCCTATGGACTATATCAAAAAATGCTGTTTTACCGAAAAGACTGGTTCGATCAAAAGGGTCTGACCCCTCCGAAAACGTGGGACGACTTGAATAAAGCGGCCAAGGCGTTGACCGATCCGGCGAACAATCGCTTCGGCTATTCGTTCCGTGGAGGGTCCGGTGCGGACGGCTATATTGTCGATCTGCTGCGCGATTACAATGGAAAGAACGTCAATACGGACGATGCGATGTTCCTGAAGAGCGGGGCCACCATCTTCAGCACGCCGGAGGCCAAGCAGGGGATGCAGCTGTACGTAAGCCTGTATAAGGAAGGCTCGCCGAAGGATTCCGTCAACTGGGCGTTTGCCGAGCAGGTGCAGGGCTTTGTGTCCGGAGCTACCGCGATGCTGATTCAGGACCCGGACACGATTGATCCGGTGAAGCAAAAGCTGAAGGAAGGCACATGGGCAACCGCACCGATGCCGACAGGTCCGACCGGAGCATCCCACTACAAGGTAGGGGCCGCAGGCTGGGGTGTCACCTCTTATTCCAAGCATCCTAAGGAAGCGTGGAAGCTCATCGAATTCATCTCCAGTCCGGAGCAAAACGCTGTCTTCACTAAGGTCGCGGGGGTTATCCCGATTCATAACAGCGCCTCCGTCGATAAATATTTCAAGGAAGGCGCCTACAAGCCTTATATCGATATGGCGAACGATACCGCCCACTACATCCCATACAAGCCGGAGACGGATTACAAGGGCTTCGGCGAATGGCGTAAAATCGTCCAGCAGGACGCGCAGGCGGTCCTGCTCGGACAGATGTCGATCGATGACGCTCTGAAAAAATGGGACGCTTACTGGATTAACGAGAAGAAGCAGGGGAAATAAGACGCATGATCCACCGGCGGGCAGACCTCGTGCTGCCCGTCACCTCTATCATGGGAGGGACCTCGGATGAAACAACGCATTGCGCAGCCGTTACGGGAGGGAGGCAGACCGTTTCGGCTGAACCGTACGCAGACCTTTATTTTCTTATGCCTGCTTCCCGCCTTGCTCCTCGTCTTCGGCTTCACCTACTTTCCTATCCTGAAGGGCATCAGCGTAGCCTTTCAAAATTATTCGCTCTTCAACCTGACCGATGTCCATTATGTCGGGTTCAAAAATTTTGAAACCGTGCTAAGTAATGCCCAGTTCAAAACCATCCTGAAAAATACCGCTTTATGGGTTGTTATATCGCTTATCCTGCAGTTTCTGATCGGCTTCATGCTGGCGCTGTTGATGCGCAGAAGCTTTCCGGGACGCGGGGTATATCAAGGGTTTGTTTTTTATTCCTGGGCGTTATCCGGCTTCTTGATCGGCATTATATGGCGGTGGCTGTTTAACGGACAGATCGGCGTCATTAACGACCTTTTGCTGAAGCTTGGATTGATTACAGAGCGGATCGGATTTCTGTCCGACCCGAAATGGGCGATGTTCTCCGTTATCATAGCGAACATATGGTACGGGGTGGCGTTCTTCGCCATTATGCTGCTGGCAGCGCTGCAATCCGTGCCGTCAGAGCTGTACGAAGCGGCGGAGATGGATGGGGCGAGCGGCTTCCACCAGCTGTTCCAGGTCACGATTCCGTATATTATGCCTACGATTATTTCCACGACAGCGCTGCGCGTCATATGGATTTTCAATTTCCCCGACCTGATCTACGGGATGACCAACGGCGGCCCGGCGGGCTCCACTCATATTTTGACGACGTACATGCTGGATAAAATCGTCTTCTCGGGAGACTACGGACAAGCAAGCGCCATAGGCATCCTTTGTATCGCCATTCTGGTGTTGTTTACGACCTTTTATTTGTTCGCGACGAAAGCGGAAAAAGCGGGTGATTTCTAATGAACAAACGATTGTCATTACCCGGAAAAATAGGAAAAACCATCGTTCTTGCCGTCTATCTAGTGTTTATGGTATTTCCGTTATATTGGATGGTCATTACGTCGCTGAAGCCCAGGAACGAGATATTTACGCTGCCGCTGCAGTATTGGCCAAGGCAAATTTCCTTCGAAAATTATGTGCAAATCTTCAAAATATCCAAATTCCACATCTATATCGGCAACAGTCTTGCCATTTCTCTTACTTCGGCGGCTATCGTATTGGCAGTGACGATTTTGAGCGGCTATGTTCTGGCCCGGTTTACCTTCCGGGGGAGCCGGCAGCTGATGCTGGCTTTTTTCGTGACGCAAATGGTACCGTTGTTTATCGGCTTCAGCACCTTGTATTGGATGATGTCGCGGATGGGGCTGTTGAACAAGCAGGGCGCTTTGATTCTCATGTATACGGTCGGGCTCGTCCCGTTCTGTACGATTATGCTGAGGGGCTTTTTTCAGCGCATTCCGGCAAGCCTGGAAGAGGCGGCTATGGTGGACGGCTGCTCCCGAATGAGCGCGCTGTTCCGCGTAATCGTTCCGATTATGATGCCGGGGATATCGGCTACGTTTATTTTTGCCTTCGTGCAGAACTGGAACGAGCTGTTCATGGCCATAATGTTTATTGATAAGGAAAACTCCAAGACGCTGCCTGTCGCGATGAATTCGTTCATTACCAAGTTCGATATCGACTGGGGCTCCATGTCGGCCGCAACGGTGCTGTCCGTCATCCCGACCGTCATTCTGTTCGCGATTTGCCAGCGCTTTATCGTCGAGGGGTTGACGCAAGGAGCGGTGAAGGGTTAGCCACAGCGGTGAAAACTATCTGAAGGGAGAATTCCCATTGGACTCTAAGCAAGGAAGAACGGATAACGGGAGTAACGGACCCCGCGGTATTATCGATCCGAGCACGCTTGTTGCTCATGATCCGCATGACGAGAAGCACCAGGGTGCGGTTGTCATGCCCATTTACCAGAACAGCCTGTTCACCTTCTCCACTTATGAGGAATTCGATCAGGCCATGGCAGGGGATGACGACATCCCTGTCTATTCACGAGGTCATAATCCGACCGTGCAGCAGCTGGAGAGGCGTTTGGCCGCTCTTCAGGGCGGAGAGAAGGCCCGCTGCTTCGCATCAGGGATGGCGGCGATTTCGACGGCGATCCTGTCCCAGGTCCGCTCCGGCGACCATGTCCTCTGCGTAGACCAAGCCTATGGGCCAACACGCGAGCTGCTGAGCGTATTTCTTACGCAGTATGGCGTAGAGACGACCTTCGTCGACGGGACGTCTATAGAGGCATTTCATGCTGCGGTTCGGTCCAATACGCGGGTGATGTATTTGGAGAGCCCGACGACGCAGACGTTCCGGCTCCAGGACCTGCGCGCTTGTGCAGAGCTTGCTCGCAGCATTGGAGCGGTCACGATCATCGATAATACATGGGCGACGCCATGCTTTCAAAATCCGTTCGAATTCGGCATCGACCTCGTCCTGCATTCCATCAGCAAATATATCGGCGGTCACAGCGATATTATCGGCGGCGTGCTGATCGGGAGCGAGTCCATGCTCCGCCGGATCAATCGCAGCGAATATCTGCTGCTCGGAGGCATCATGACGCCTCATTCGGCGTCCTTGACCATGCGAGGCTTGCGGACGCTGCCTCTGCGTATGGAGAAGCTGGAGCAGAATGGGATCGCGGTAGCACGGCATCTTGAACAGCTGCCCTTCGTGAGGAAGGTCAACCACCCGGGACTCCCATCATACCCACAGCACGAGCTGGCGAAGCGGCAGATGCGCGGCTTCAGCAGCCTGTTCTCCTTCGAGACCGACCTGCCGCCGGAAGAAATGAAGGCATGGGCCGGGAGGCTTACCTATTTCCGGATTGGCGTCAGCTGGGGCGGGTACGAGAGCCTGGTTACCGTAGGGCGATCCGTTCCGGGCCGCGGGTCTGTCCAAGGCTCGATCGTTCGGCTGTATATCGGTCTGGAGCATCCGCAGGTGCTTATTGAGGATATCGAGCAGGCGAGTCAGGGGTTGGGCGGGGGATAGGGACATTTATAAAAAGGACTTGAAGTTTAGGCGGGTTGACAAAAGATGATTCCTTTACTGCACAGGAGTCATCTTTTTTGCGTTCCCATTGATATCTGTGGTTATTGTAATAGGTATAAAGAGCGCTTTGCCGTTGATCAGAATTTTGTAGTTGCGAAGGTTTAATTAAGTAGATAGAGGACCATATGATTGCTGCAATTGTTTGATATCGCTGACGGGAGGCATTCCAAACATTCTTTTATATTCACGGCTAAACTGAGAAGGACTTTCATAGCCAACTCTAAATCCTGCCTCAGCTGCATCTATCGCTTCTGATAATAAAAGACGCCTTGCCTCCAGAAGCCGGATCTTTTTTTGATATTGCAGAGGACTCATTGCGGCCACTTCTTTGAAATGGCGAAATAGCGACGCAGGACTCATATGAATGGAATGCGCTAACTCTTCGATATGAAGAGGGGCAGCATAATTGTTTTTGATCTGATTAATTACTCTAACGATACGCTGCATGTTGCTTCCATCCAGTGCAATCTGTCTGAGATACCCTTGCTCACCCTTCAGAACCCTATAGTAGATTTCCCGAATGATCAACGGCCCAAGAATTGGGACATCTTCCGGTGTTTCTAGCAGATGGACGAGTCTTATTACAGCATCTATTATGGATTGGTTCGTTTCCGTAACGAATATGCCTCTTCGCATTTCCCTCTTTTTCATTGATTCGGAAGATGACTCTTTTAAAATATCAAAGATTTGCATGGGCTCCAGCTTAAGACGTATGCACAAATACGGATTTTCAAGAGAGGCTTCTGTAATTTGAGCAGAGATCGGCAAGTCGACTGATACAACTAAATAATTGGAAGGTCCATAAGAGTAACGTTCTTGTTCGAGCATAACGACCTTTGAACCCTGCGTGACAATACAAAGCGCCGGCTCATGAACCCTGAGTACGGGCAATGTAGTTGTAGAACTGCGAATCAATTCTAGCGAGGAAATAATCGTTGAATGCACCCCGTCTTGCGCTGTGAATTTTTCAATAAGATTGGACAATTCGGCACGTTTTTCCATCCACCTTCACATCCTTCAAGCATTTTTGTTTTTTTATCATAACTCCAACTTTCATAATATCTCAATGCTATTGATAGGATTAGGCAATAATGTGCTTCAAATAGTCTACGAGAATGAAAGGAATCTGTGTAAAAATGAAAGCAACCTAGGGGATAGCACTAGAAACGACTAAAGAGATATTAAAGGAGATTGAAATGGATAAAAGAATATGGATTTTGGCCATTGCCTCGTTCGTAGTAGGTACGGTCGAGCTCGTCATTGCTGGAATCATTGATATGATCGCCCAAGATCTGAATGTCTCTGCAGGTACCGCAGGCCAATTGATTACTGTCTATTCACTCGTATTCGCTTTTGGCTCACCATTACTCATCAACCTTACCTCTAAAGTTGAGCGCAGAAAATTATTGACTGCTGCCATGCTTGTCTTTTTCGCAGGAAATATGATATCGATAGTTAGCCCTAACTTTACAATTCTTCTTATTTCGAGAATTATACTTGCAGCAAGCTGCTCGATTGTTGTTGTTCTTTCTATCGTTATGGCTTCAAGCATCGTTGCACCCGAATTAAGAGGCCGCGCGATCGGTGTTATTTTTATGGGGATAAGCGCATCCCTTGTCATCGGCGTCCCTCTTGGCACATTCATCGGTGATATCTGGGGGTGGCGCTCAACTTTTGCTTTGGTCGGGGCTCTTACCTTAATCGTGGCCTGGGCAGTCAATCGATATCTTCCACAGGTTGCTCCGCGTCCAGGAGTCCCGTTGCGAGATCAGCTTCGAACGCTTAAGGATTCTAAAATCTTATCCGCTCATTTGATCTCGATCTTACAGATGACTGGCCAATTCACAATCTATGCTTACATTACACCTTTTTTGAACGAGACGATGGGGCTGTCAACAAACATGATTAGTCTTGTCCTGCTTGTATATGGATTAGCAGGGATAGCAGGAGGATGGATTGGAGGTTGGTCCTCCGATAAACTTGGCAACGGCAAGACAATGATCATCACTCTCCTGCTGCATGCGCTAGCGATATTCTTATTGCCTTATTCTACGGGTTCAATCTTTCCGTTACTCATCGCCGTCATCGTCTGGTGTGCATTTAATATGGCGCCAAGTCCCGCTATTCAAAGCTACCTAATACAGACAGCTCCGGAATCTTCGGATATCCAGCTAAGTTTTAATACATCGTCTTTACATATAGGAGTTGCAGCAGGCTCTATCGTTGGGGGATTGATTTTAAACTATTATTCTGTAACAATGAACACTTGGGTTGGCGGACTGATTGTTATCTTGGCTACCCTGTCAGCCATTTTCTCCTTAAGTAAAAATAGAATTAAGGCATCGACCGCACACAGCAGACGTTTATTTTGACAATGCTGTCTTGGCTTTCAACTAACGTTGGCCGGTGCTATTTCGTTTCGTATTCCCTCCCTCTCTTTCTCTCTACGATAATCATCAAATGACAAAAATCGACCAGATTATAGTAATTCCGCTATGAATCTATTAAAATGAATCTGCTGATCAGGGAATTCCTCCCACGGAATACAGATCATACGTCGATGATAATAGGAGAGAGAAGGCTTGAAGACAGAGAGAAAGTCAGGCACCATGCGTAAAATGGCAGCAGCCGTACTGGGGATCAGCCTTATGTTGGGCGGCATAGGTGGTGCTGCAGCCGCGGCTTCAGATTCGCCCCCGGCGAACAAAGAAATAGTGTACCCTTATCAGGAGTACACATACGAATTAATGTCCGAGCAGATCGACAAGCTGGCAGCCGCTTATCCCGGATTAATCGAAGTCAGATCGATAGGGACGACTGATTTTGGACGCGACATTAAGGCGGTTAAATTGGGGAAGGGAGAGGCTTCCGTCCTGATTGACGGGTCTCAGCACGCCAGGGAATGGATGGGCACCAACCTCATCCTTTATATGATTGACCGCTACGCTTACGCCTACGAGAATAATATGAAGTACAATCAGTATGTGGTCCGGGAATTGCTGGATCACTGCTCGATCTGGTTCGTTCCGATGGTCAATCCGGACGGCGTCACCCTCCAGCAGAAAGGGCTGGGTGCTTTTCCCGAATATTATCATGACTATCTGCTCAGCATGAACGGCGGCAGCGATAACTTCAAACGCTGGAAGGCCAACGCAAGCGGAATCGACATTAATCGGCAGTATCCTGCGATGTGGACCGGTATTGTCAATTCTCCTAACTATCCGATGTTCAAAAATTATAAAGGCTCTGAGCCCGCGGAAACGGCGGAAGCGACGAGCATGATTCATTTTACATACCAGATGGATCCGGAAATTGCACTCTCCTATCACACCTCTGGCGAAGTGCTGTATTGGTACTTCAACACGCTGCCTGAGCACATGGCCCGGGACAAGAAGATGGCGGATAGCATAAGCGCTATGACGGGCTACAGTCAGGTCAAGCCGGTCAAGGATCCTTCCGGCGGCGGCTTCACCGATTGGTTTATTGCGCAGTTCGGACGTCCCGGCTTTACGGCCGAGCTGGGTCCTTACCAGGAAGAGACCGAGCTGCCGCTCTGGACCTTCACCGATATTTGGAACGAAAATCAGGAAATCGGGCTGTATCTGGCCTCCGAGGGATACAAGCTGTGGCGGGAGCGCTATCCGATAGAAACGATCGACGAAAACCTGCAGCTGCTGGAACCGGCACAGCTCTATAATCGTCCTAATGAGTCATTTCCGGTTGGCGGCGAGCTGGGCAAAGTGAAAGTGAAGGCGGATGCCCGCCTTGGGGATTGGTACCGTGTCCCTACCTGGCTGGGTCCGAGATGGATTCATTTGAACCAGACCCCTATTATTAAAGGAGCTAGCGAGAAAACGGAAGAGCGTATACACTTAAATAGTCCGGCTACCGTGTACAAATACCCTGGTCAAAACAATGCTGCAGTGCTTGGTGAATTGAATCCGCAGGAAGTGCAAGCTCTGGAGCGTTGGAATGATTGGGTAATGATTCGAACCTGGCTGGGGGACGGATGGATTCGGGTACAAAAGTAATTGAATCGATAGATACAAAGCAAATCGAGCATTAAACAGGGGTGGGAAGGCATGTCATTCGCAATTCGCGGCAAAATCGGTTGTATCGTTCTGGCTATGATGCTTTTATGGAGTTGGGTGATGCCTGCATCGGCTGACGCCAAGACGCCTAATGAACAGGTGGTATGTCTGGACCCGGGGCATCAGCTGTATGGCAACAATGCTTTGGAGCAGGTAGCCCCCGATTCCAAGGAAATGAAAGCGAAGGTGACCTCGGGAACGAGGGGGATCAAGACGAAGAAGCCGGAATACGTTCTGACGCTGGAGGCTTCGCTGCTGCTTAAGGACAAGCTGGAAAAGCTGGGTTACCCGGTCGTCATGACTCGGGAGACACATGATGTCGATATCTCCAATGTGGAGCGGGCACAGAAGTGCAATGAAGCGCAAGCGGATTTGGCTGTACGAATCCACGCCGACGGAGACAATTCCCCCAAAGCGCAGGGGATTTCTTTGCTGTACCCGGCATCAGGCAGAGGGACGCAAGCTGTAACCGATCGGAGCAAGGACGCAGCAAGCATCATCCTGGGGGAGGCAGTAGCTTCAACAGGAGCCGTATCCAGAGGCGTTGTGCCGCGTTCGGATTTGACGGGCTTCAACTGGTCCACCGTGCCCTCCGTTCTTGTCGAGATGGGCTTTATGACCAATCCGGACGAAGATGAGAGGCTATCGGATGCCAACTATTTGAATCAGCTAACGGACGGAATTGCGGCAGGAATTAATTTAGCCCTCGCTGTCCGGGCGGATGAGCCGGAAGTAGAAGGGCAGTCCCGGGTTTTTTTGACGGCATCCAGCAATCCGTTATATGAATTGACGGACGGACGCATGGTCCGCAGCCAGATGGCGCTGTCACCCCAAGCCTTGCAGGTCGCCGCTGCTAAAGGCAGCTGGGGAAAAGTAACCACCTGGGCCGGTGAGAAGTGGGTGTATTTGGGGCAGGCGGCCATTCCAGTTCAAGAAGCTGACAAGCTGGCTGACGTAACGGAAGATACGCCGTTTTATCGAAGCCCTTCGGATTCGAGCCCGGCGGGACGGTTATCCGCCCAGCAGATCCATGTGCTTGCCCAATGGAACGAATGGTATTTGATCGATACCTGGATGGGCGGCATGTGGATACCGGCAGGGGAAGCTGCCAAGTAAGTGCATTGGACAACAAGGAGCCGCAGCCGTGGCTCTCTTTTTGCGTTCAATGCTTCATAAAAAATGACTATTTACATCTGTCGAAAACTGTGATACCTTATATTTCAATACATATAGAAATAATGAAATGGCAAAGGTGAGATTAGAATGGTCGAGGATAATGCAGAGGTACGGCAGGCCGTTAAAGTCTACAAGGCGCTTGGGGAGCCGACACGGCTCAAGATTGCATTGCTGCTGACAGAGGAAAGGAATCTGTGCTGTTCGGATATTATGAGCAAGCTGGAATCCGTAGCCGGCTCAACGCTGTCTCATCACCTGAAGCAGCTCACAGACTGCGGACTGCTGGATCTTCGCAAAGACGGTACCTACATCTATTACAGCGTGAACCGTGAAATCGCACAAAAATACGCGCCTTTTTTGCTGGAGTAATTTTTTTTAAGTATTATTTCAATATTTATAGAAATATAAAAATAAGAGTGGAGAGAGGAGCAATACAATGGGATCCTATCTTTGGAAAATTTATATGCTTGCGGCCGTCAGCTTCCTGGTCGGCACCTCGGAATTCATTATTGCCGGAATACTGGATAAGGTGGCTGCGGATATCGGGGTGCCTGTGTCCGCCGCAGGGCAGCTTATTACCGTATTTTCGCTTGCCTATGCGTTTGGGACACCGGTATTAATGGCAGTAACCTCCCGCCTGGAACGGCGTAAGCTGCTGCTTTATTCGCTTGGCGTCTTCGTTCTCGGCAATGCCATCGCCGTGATATTACCGGGCTTCACATTCCTCGTCGCCTCAAGAATCGTTTTGGCGTTAAGTACCGGCGTATTCGTGGTAACCGCGTTGACGGTAGCCTCCAAGCTTGCACCCGCCGAGAAGCAGGGGAGCGCTATTGCCACACTCGTTATGGGCTTCTCCACCGCGCTGATTGTCGGTGTTCCGATCGGCAGAGTCGTGGCGTCCTTCTACGACTGGAGGATGGTGTTCGGAGGCATTGGTGTGCTCGCCTTGCTTGCTATGCTTGCCGTATCACTCACCATTCCTAAGTCGGAAGGCGAAGAGCCGGTGCCGATCGGCAAGCAGTTGGCCCTGTTGAGAGAGCCGAGAATTGCGGTAGCGCTGCTGATCACATTTTTCTGGATCGCCGGTTATGCGATTGCTTACACCTATATCTCTCCGTTCCTTCTCACGGTGACCGGCATGAGCGAGCAGGGCGTGAGCATCGGGCTATTCGCATTTGGCATCGCCAGCTTGCTCGGCTCCAAATTCGGGGGCTACAGTACGGACAAATGGGGAGTCCCCCGTACGCTGATCGGAGGCATGCTGGTTCATGCGGTAGCGCTGGTTCTCATCTCCGTTGCAGGCCAATCCCAGGCTCTTATGCTCCCGCTGCTCGTGCTGTGGTCCTTCGCCGCCTGGTCTTCCGGGCCGACCCAGCAGTATAACCTGATTCAGCAGGCGCCGGAGGCATCGGGGATTATGCTTAGCTTGAACAGCTCCGTGCTGCAGCTGGCCATGGCGGCAGGCGCCGGAATCGGCGGAGTTGTCGTGGAGCAAGCTTCCCTTACGTCTATCAGCTGGATAGGGGCGGCCGGTGTGACGGTCGCAGCTGCGACAGCCGCAGCATCCTTAGGCCTATCGCGTTCAGAGGCGCGCAAGGCGGAGAAACGCAAGCTTCAGCAAATATAACATACCGGGACCGTCCGAAAGGGCGGTCTCGCTTTTTTTTGCCGCTATTGTGCCTTCAATCCTGCTTAACCCGGGAGGACTGATGTGGTACGCTGAACATGATTTGGATGTTCCCGGTTACCTTTTTCGTTCGGCTGCGTTGTTATGGATGTGAGAGGAGGAGCCATGATTGAAACAGCCTTTTGTCTTCATATATGACGGATGCTTTAACGATATATACCGCTATGTCTACAGCAAGGTGGGCAATAAGTGGGATACCGACGACATAGTGAGCGAAATTTTTCGCAAAGCCTTTGAAAAGTATGAATCCTTGCAGGACCATTCCAATGCCAGAGCATGGCTCTTCACCATCGCGCGCCATACGGTCATTGATTTTTACCGAAGAAGGAAGGATGTGCCGACGGGCGAGGAGATGGAGCGGGTGGCTTCCCAGGAATCGTTCGCTGCTGAAGTTGAGCAGGAAGAGGAGCTGGATTGCTTGCAAAAAGTGCTGGCTTTTCTGCCGGAGGAGGATCGTGAGCTTGTAAAGCTCAAATATTTTGCAGGGCTTAAGCATCGTGAGATCGGAGACGTCTTGAGCAAATCGGAAGAGGTTATTAAAATGCGCGCATTTCGCCTGCTCAAGAAAATGAGTATCCTTGTCAAAAACTGCCTGGAGGGTGTGAAAGCAAATGGATGACAGCCGGTTGGAACCGTCGCTGCAAGCTCTAAAGGACCGCATTCCGGTAAACGAGGAGCTGAAGCAGCGGCTCAGACAGGAGTTCGTTAAGCCCAAAAGAAGAAGGTTCGGCCTTCGCCGGTGGGGAATAGCCGCGGCAGCGGCGGCTGTACTCATAGGCATCTGTACGTTTACGCTGCAGGGCCCCGAAGGGATTCGGAGCGTAGCAGCCCAATCGCTGCAGGTGCAGAATCAGATTTCGTTTGTCGATATCGGCTCGGGAAGCCCGCTCGATTTTACGGAGTACAAGGACACGGTGTACATTCCAATTGCGGGTAAAGGTCTGTTTGCCTACGACAGCCAAGGATTCCATCAGCTGCTTGCCCGGGAAGTGAGCAGCGCCAAGATCGATTCGAACGGCAAGCGCCTCATTATCGCTTCCGAGGGCGATTTGGCTATCTATGATTTGGCTGCCGGACAGTACCGGGTGTTACTGAAGCAGGAGAACGACATTTATTACGAACAGCCCTCCTGGAAGGATGAACGCTCCGTCCTCTATGTGAAGAAGGTTACACAGCCGGGCCCGGAGCATGGCTTTATGGTCAAGGAATCCGGCATTTATGAACTGAATCTGGACACCATGCAGAGCAAAAAGCTGGGCGACGGATCAGCTCCGTCTTATGCAAGCCAGGAACAGGCTATCGTATTTGAGAAAAGAGTGGGCGACAAGCCGCAAATCATCCGCAAAGAGCTGCAAGGCGGGCAGGAAACCGTTATTGATAACGGACGGTTCCCAGCGGTGTCCCCAGGCGGAGAATACATTGCCTATGTGAAAACGGAGGAAACCAGCCGGGAGCTTCAGCCGGGTGCATCCGTTGAGGATCGTGTCGATCAGGTATGGATCGCCGATGTAAACGGTGCGACGAAGCGGTCGGTGACCAGTAATACGCCTAACGAAGCCGTGGATGAGCAGGAATGGGTCAGCTCGCTGCAGCCGGGCGGTATCCCTCAGGTGCTTGTTCATTCGGGTTTGTTCAGCTATTACAACCCGGTGTGGAGTAAAGAATCGGATAGTCTGTACGTTCTCAAGGGACGGAATGTGGAAGGACAAGGCATAAGCGTGATGCGCATCGATCTTTCTGCCGCTTCCTTACAGACCGAGGAGGTCGTAAGAGCCTTTAATCAGGCGGCCATTCTCCGGGACGATGCATTTCTTCGAAGCCTGCTCGCCGGAAATCAGGAGTGGATGACGACCTCCAACCCTCATCAGATCAGCTTTTCGATCATAGGGACAGGGACGGAGAACCATCAACCGTATGTCGATGTGGAGGAAACACGGGCATATACGGCGAACCCGGATTACTCGGTAGGGTATTCCCGGTATTATATGGTCCCGTCGGACAAAGGCTACCTAATTGAAAGGGTAGACAGCACTCCGGGAGGAGACGGCGTGCTCATAAGCGAGCAAAGGGATGGAACGATTGTGGTGGAGAGGGCGAACGGGGAGCGGGAAGCGCTGTTCTCCAAAGCGGCGATTCCGCAGCAGCTGCGCCCGGCGGGAGACTTCCGCATTGCCTCGCTTGCCTATACGACGAAGCAGAAGCAGGTTGTGTTTACGATTCAAGCTCTGCAGGACCCTTCCCATAACCAGCAGGCTTCTGTGAAGGTTGTCCAATACGATATAGGCGCGAAGTCGTTTAAGGAGCTGGCCCATATTCAAACGATAGCCGGTCTGGGCAACGTGGGCGTGGAGAGCATTATGGTCTCGCCGGATGGACGTTATGCTGCGCTGGATCTTTTCTCCGATGATGCTCCACATCTCCGGTCCCATATCGTTCTGCTGGATATGGAAAAGAAGGCGAGCATACCGCTTGAGGAGCGGATGGTCGATACGAGCGTGGAAGGAACCCATACGTACTATTGGGAAGGTGATAAGCTGCACTTTATGCTGACCAGCAGCGGACAGCAGCTTCATTATGTATGGAATGCATCTACGGGAACGATCGGACGGCCCTGATAAATTACTGCCGCAAGGGAGTCAGCCATGAATAATGGTTGGCTCCCTTTTTGCCGGTTTAACGGCGGAATCCGCAAAAATGCGGGATTATCGGCGGCTTGAGGGGGCTTTTTGAGCCTTGAGGCATTTCAGGCGATACCGTTTGCCGTAGGCTCTTGCATAGGCTACTATTTTGCGGAGCATGGATGTATCCGGTACTTTGGTGAACGGACAAGGATCTGGACGGGTGTTCACCTCCAAGATCCATGGATACCATCGGTGATCGATGGCGATATCAAGCCCGAGCTCTTTCATCGCGGGATAAGCGCGGCTAAACTGGGCGGCGGTCAGATAAGCCAGACGGTCCATATCGGCAAGAATTCGGGCGGTCTGCTTCTTTCCGGCAGCCGGCACGAGCAGCGACCGCGGCATGAAAATCGTACCGCCTTGGCTGCCATTGCTGACGATTTTACGGGGATGGGCAACCCGCGCAATGGTCCCGGTCCGTTCCCACCTGCCGGCCGGATTTTTTTGGATCACTACGCGAAAATCATAGGGGCGTCCCCGGTATCTCAGCACGTGAATTCCTTTTTGAATCAGATAGCTCCGCTTCCCTATGTGCTTGCTAAGAGACAGGTACATGGCTTGAAACGTAGGGAAGGTGAAGGCCTGTACTCCTTTTTGATACCGATAGCCCTTCTTTAATTTGTCCACTCGCATCACCCCGATACCCAAAGACCCTGATTCGGGCTTCACGTAGACCATGCGGTAGCGATTGAGCATCTCATCCAGAAGCTTGCGCGAAAACCGGCGAGTGATCGGGACGTGACTTGCCAATCTCCGGTCCTGCAGCACGACCCGGGTCTTTTCCCATTTGCTGGATATGAACGTTATTTTGATCAACGGTTGAACCCTCATTTCTGAGCTAATGTGACTTGCGCTATATCATACGGTGGTGGATGTACAGAGGTGATTGCAGCTGGCTTTTCCCCATCGCAATGGGCTGATGGACGAACACGGGTTGCCAGGGGTGCATACAGTAAGTATGAATCTTGGGGCAATATGCTGTGAGGAAAGGGGAGGAGGCGGGTGTCAATCCCTGAAGAGCTTCGGCTGACTTTAGAGCGAATGAAACGGCAGTACCCTTGGTATGCTGCTGCAGCCGGGGAGAGGATGAACGCTGGCGAGTGGGAGGAGCTGCCGCTGGTTACGGCGGCGCTGTTGGAACAGTATTACTACAACGATCAGAATCCGCTGTCCGAAAGGAGTGATTTGTACCGTTATCGAACGTCCGGAACTAGCTCCAATCGCCGCAAAACGATCTATTACTCCGAATCGGATGAAGAAGCTTATATGAAGATCAAGCTGGATGTTTTCCGCCAACTGGTCGGATACGGCGGGTTCCGCAGAGCTTTGGCCGATATGGGTACGGGCCATGCGGAAGCGACTGCGGTGGAAGTATTCCGCCGTCTCGGGATGGAAGCGGAATCCGTGTCATTTCGTCTGCCGATAGAGGAGCACTTGGCGCGGCTAGAGCAATTTCAGCCTGAGGTGCTGTATACGATGCCCTCCATTCTGGAGCGTATTCTGCTTGCATCGGACAATCCGAAGTCCTATGGAATCCGCCACGTCATTCTTGTAGGCGAGATGGCTTCGCCGGTGTGGATCCAGCGTGCGGCTGAACGATTGGGCTTGAATGTGCAGCAAATTACCGATACGTACGGTTCTATTGAGATAGGAACTATTGCGTACTTTTCTCATGAGCATGGAAGATATTTGTTCACGGAGGGTTTGCTCGCGGAGGGGGTTGCCGCCGAGGCTGTCGGGGATGGATTGGAGCCGTTGACAGAACCGGATGAGCAGGTGCTCGTGCTTACTTCGACCGTCAGGGAATCGTTTCCTGCCATAAGGTATGTGACGTATGATGTCGTACGCGATTTACGTCCCATTCTGGTCGATGGCGTCTCGCGGCAAAGCTTTCAAAGTATAGTGAAGCGAATCGGGCCTGATTTAAAGCACGGAGAGAAAATTAGCATCTACGATATCGAAGATGCCGTTTTTCGCCGTCTGAGCACGGCCAGTGTACGCGTGAAAGTAACAGGGAACTCACTTGCCGTCTATATATACAGCCCCCATGCGGAGGGGAGCGTTCTGGAGGGCATTCGGGCCGATCTGGAGAATCGCATTCCGGAAATTGGAGCTATGATTCGCGCGGGAATTTTGCAAGGCATCCAGGTCATTGGAGCGGACTTCGACGACTCGGATCATCGGGGCTCCGTCAAAAACAAAAAAATAAGCTATGAGATCGAGGGATGAAGATGGAGCTCGAAGGAGGCATAGCCGAAACAATCGGGGGCACCCCGCTCATCCAGCTGCGCAAGTTGTTCAGGGACGAATCGTTTTGCGTATTCGGGAAGATGGAGTGGATGAACCCGGCCGGGAGTGCCAAGGACAGACCGGCTCTATTCATGCTGCGCGAAGCCATCCGGCGGGGGGAGGTCACAAGCAGCAGTGTGGTGATCGAATCCAGCTCGGGCAATCTGGCGATCAGTCTGGCCCAATTGTGCTGTTATCTGGGGCTGCGCTTTATTAGCGTTGTCGATCCTCGTACCACGGAGCAGCATAAGCGGATGATTCGCGCTTTCCACGGAGAGATTGATTTGGTGTCCGAGCCGGATCAGGCAACCGGAGAATTTTTGCCCGCAAGGCTTCGCAGGGTGGGAGAATTGCTGAAGCAAATACCGAACAGCTACTGGACGAATCAGTACGGCAATCCGGACAATTACCTCGCGCATGCCGAAACGACGATGAAAGAAATAGGGGATCAATTAGGCCCTATCGATTATTTGTTTTGCGGCGTCAGCTCCTGCGGTACGATCCGGGGATGCATGGAATATATCCGCAGCCGCCAGTGGACGACGCGCATCATTGCGGTGGATGCGGCAGGCAGCATGATATTTGGCGGTCCCAAGGGTCCGCGTAAATTTCCCGGCCTCGGCTCAGGAATTACACCGGATTTGTATCGTCCCGATATGGCCGATCATGTAGTCTATGTATCGGATCAGGACTGCGTTAAGGGCTGCCGCGATCTGGTCCGTCAGGAGGCCATTCTGGCAGGGGCATCCTCCGGCGGCGTGATAGCCGCTATCCGCCAATGCAGAGGCATGATACCGGAGGGCTCGGTATGTGCTGCGATATTGCCGGATCGTGGCGAGAGATACTTGAACACGGTTTACAATGACGAGTGGATTCGAACGGAGCTGGACCTTCATCCGGATTCTGTGTAGGAGGGACAATACATGCTGTATTTGCACGACGGCCACATCCGTGAGATAGGGGTCGACTGGGGTAAGCTGATTGGATTGATAGAGGAGGTCATCCGGTTAAAGGATGCCGGCCGTACGGCACATCCGTTGAAGCCTTATCTGCGGTTTCCCGATGAGCCCGCGAACCGGATTATCGCGATGCCTGCGTATGTAGGCGGAAGCTTCGACATTGCCGGCATCAAGTGGATTGCCAGCTTTCCGGGCAACCGTCTGCAAGGGCTTCCTCGTGCTCATAATACGATTCTGCTGAATGACAGCTCCACGGGCAAGCCGCTTGCCTTTATCCATAGCGGTATGCTGAACGCGATTCGTACGGCGTCCGTCAGCGGGCTCATGCTTCGCGCCTACCTTGCAGCTCGAAGACAGGACTCGTTGCGAGTCGGCATTATCGGCTGGGGGCCTATCGGCCGGCTTCATTTGGAGATGGTTAAGCAGGTGGTTGGCGATAAGCTGGAGCGGGTCGCTTTATTTGACTTGAATGGAATCGACCCTAGCTCGGTGCCGATAGATGTTCGGGAGATGACAGTCATTGCCGATGACTGGCGTACAGTATACCGCAGCTCGGATATATTCGCTACATGCACTGTAGCATCCGAGCGGTATATTGATGAGGCGCCGCCGCCCGGAGCGCTGCTGCTGAATGTATCTCTGCGGGATTATCAGCCTGCCAGCGCAGCCCGGTTGAAGGCGATCATCATTGACGATTGGAAGGAAGTATGCCGTGAGAATACCGATGTGGAGCAGCTTCATCTGCAATATCAATTGCAAGAATCCGATACGCGCTCGATAGCGGACGTGGTATGCCGGAATGCTTTATCTGAATATGATGCGGAGGAGCCGATCTATTTCAATCCGATGGGCTTAGCCGTATTTGATATTGCCATAGCCCAGTATTATGTGCGGGAGGCTGTCAGGTCCGGAATAGGGATACCCCTGGAGGAATGAATCAGCAGGAAGAACGATAGACGGAAGGTTGCCGTAACAGAGTATAGGGGAAAAAGCGGCGCATGCAAGCGCTTAGCTCGATCCTATACGGTTGCTGGCAACATTTTTTTTTACAACAAGAGGCAAATCGGTATATTATTAAGATAGTGTTATTTCTCTAATCCAATTCTAACTACTCCTATAGGATATTCAAATACGAAAGGAGGGGGCAGCATGTTCATATCTCGGCGGAGCCGCCAGTGGATCATCCTGGTTTGGTTTGTCGTATGCTTCGTTCTGTTCCCATTAACCCCTCCCATCTCACAAAACCTGACATTCGAAGAAAACATGTTGAGCCAGTTCAACGAAACGCCTGCTTTCATGCGGGTCGTGCCCGAAGCCACCAAGATTTCGATTCCCGTTCTGATTCCTCCGGTACCTTGGTTCGACAAAGAGCGTCCCGATCCATGCTACCTGCTATTGATAGTTACCTTTGTTATTTTCCTGCGATCCAAAATACCCAAAATACTTAAGAAGGCCGTGCTGGCCCCTCTGAAATATACCTCGGATTACGTGGGCATCGCTTATTCCAACCTAACCGCAAAGTAGGAA
This sequence comes from Paenibacillus vulneris, assembly GCF_039543185.1. Lineage (NCBI taxonomy): Bacteria > Bacillati > Bacillota > Bacilli > Caryophanales > Paenibacillaceae > Paenibacillus > Paenibacillus vulneris. The sequence continues at coordinate 158,612 of NZ_BAABJG010000029.1, forward strand.
TGAATAAGTGTAAGAAGAGGGGATTTCAATGACGAACATGCCATTATCACAAGAACAAATTGCAGCACAGCATCAAAAAGTAACCCGCACTAAATTTCTGCAGCGCATTTTTTTCATGGTATTCGGATCGGCAATATTCTCGGTAGGTCTGGAAATTTTGCTTGTACCGAACCATATTATTGACGGGGGTATCGTAGGGATATCGATTATTTTATCGCACCTGCTGAATATTCCGTTAGGCGTTTTTCTCGTACTGCTCAATCTGCCGTTTCTGATGATAGGATACAAACAGATTGGGAAAACCTTTGCGATATCGACCTTATTCTCGGTTCTTATTATGTCTATAGGCAGCTCCCTGCTGCATTCGATCAAGCCGTTCACTATGGATCCGCTGCTTGCGGCCGTCTTCGGCGGTATCATTCTCGGTATCGGCGTAGGCCTTGTCATCCGTTCGGGCGGTTCCCTGGACGGGACGGAGATTGTCGCTATCCTGTTCAGCAAAAAAACACCGTTCTCCGTAGGCGAGATCGTCATGTTCTTCAACCTGTTTATTCTTAGCAGCGCCGGCTTCGTCTTCGGCTGGGATCATGCGATGTATTCCCTGATTGCTTATTACATTGCGTTCCGGATGATCGATATTACGATTGAGGGTCTGGATCAATCCAAATCCGTATGGATCATCAGCGATGAATCGGAAAAGATCGGGCAGGCGATCACCTTCCGCCTTGGCCGCGGCGTAACCTACCTGAATGGGGAGGGCGCCTTTAGCGGGGATGACAAGAAGGTCATCTTCAGCGTTATTACACGTCTGGAGGAAGCGAAGCTAAAATCGATTGTGGATGAGCATGATCCGAATGCATTTCTCGCTATCGGTAACATTCACGACGTGAAGGGCGGACGCTTTAAGAAAAAGGACATTCACTAATAAAAAAGGCAGCTCCAGGAGGCTATTGGCCTCTTCGGGGCTGCTATTTTTTTCAACCTGCGGGGCGGAATCCCCGTTCAAGCCTGCGCCGTCAGAATCAGAGGTTAGACCGAAGCGGGATTCCAGCCATCTCCGCCAGCCAATACCTTGTCGACAGCGTAGGCTTGGGCTTCCTCTGCCGTCAGCTGCTTCGACCAGCTAACCCTCTGTTCGGCCGCGGCTCCCGGGCCTTGGTTGCGATACTCGCAAAATGCACTCGTTTGCTCACTCTCCGGCTTGTTCCAATTATCCCATCCGGCCGCGTGAATATGCTCACCCATCCAGCAGTGCAGGAAGGCGGCTTTGGCATAGTTTCTCCATGGTCTGCCCAGATAGACGGATTGTGCCGGAGCGTCGCTGGTAAGACGGCATTCATGGAACACGTAGCCGAAAGGAACCTCCTCCGGGGTAGAGGGAGCCGTCAGCCAGCCGTGAACGGAATCCGCAGGGAACTCCTGCGCATCTTCTTCACCCAGGCGCCGTTTGGAAAAAATTTCGCATTGGCGAAATACGGCTGTAGCCGAGCCGAATATGAAATCGACATCGCCTTCGATGTAGCACTGCTCATAATACTGCCGCACGTTTCTGCGGGGATAGCCTTCACGCGGTCCGCCGAAATGCGCTCTTTTCATGGGAGCCGGAGGCAAAGGTCCGGTAAACAGCGTATCCTGATGGCCGAGAAAGCGGCAGTTTTTGAACACCGCCCGGTCTCCGTCCACATAGGCTGCGAGAGCTTGACCGACAAGGGCGCCGCGTCCGGACGAATTCTCAAACGTAATCCGTTCCGCTGTGAAATCGTCGGCTCCAACGAAAAAGGAGTAGGAGTGAAATGTTTCATAAGGCTCACCGTTCGGGAATGCTTTTCTGGCATAATCATCGAAAGTAATGATCGTGTGCTCCGCGCTTTCACCTATGAGGTGGACCCCAGGCTTTTCCACATGAATCTTTTCTTTGTAAACTCCAGGTTTTATATAAATGACAACTGGCTCGGAGCGGTCGTCCGGAATACGGTCCAGTGCTTCCTGAACCGTGCGGAAATCTCCGCTTCCATCGGATGCTACTATCATGAACGCCTCACCTTTTTCAATAGAAATAAGTAAATGTTATGCATCCAGTTTACCAGATCGAACGTAAATACAATAGAAGTATTCATAGAGACAGGCTGGGAATTACGGGATAGGGCCGCTTGGATTTTTTATTCCAATTCGATGCAGCTTCCTCTTTTGGAAGGCATTGCTATAACGGTTTTCCTTGCTGTACACTAAGATAGGGATACTGGAATGGAGATGAATCGATGGACAATGTGAGGCGCTTTTTTGCAAATTTAACGGTAAGACGATTTTCCATTCTTGCGGTTGTCTGCCTGCTGCTGTTTAGTATAAGAGATATGCTGAACATGGTGCTGCTAACCTTTTTAATCGCTTTTGTCATGCATAGCCTGCAAAAGGTCGTATCCAAAAGAATCAGCAAGTATGTTGTGGTGAACAGCAAGGTTATTATTATTTTGCTGTATCTGATCTTTGTCGCTACGATAGTTTTTGCGCTCATTCATTATGTACCGAAGGTATTTATTCAAATCAAGCAGTTGAAGGACAGTCTGGTTGCCTTTACGGCTCTGCCTGCACCTGAGGACGAGTTTTCCCGTTATATTTACAAAACGCTGAAGGATTTGAACCTGCAAGCTTACGTCAAGCAGGGCTTCGAGTACGTGCTTCGAATCAGCAATTGGGGGACGACCTTCATTTTGTCGTTAATCTTGAGTCTGGTCTTCGTTCTGGAGAAAAGCCGCATTGCTGCATTCACATCCCGGATGAAAACAAGCAAATTGTCCTGGCTGTACGAGGAACTGGAGTACTTCGGCAAAAAGTTCATCCTGTCGTTCGGCAAGGTGATCGAAGCCCAGCTGTTGATTGCAATCTGCAATACGGTATTTACGGTTATCGGACTGTGGATTCTAGGCTTCCCTTACTTGTTTGCGCTGTCCATCATGATCTTTCTTCTGAGCCTTGTTCCTGTGGTGGGTTTTGTGGTTTCTTTGGTTCCGTTATGTCTGATCGGGTACAATATCGGCGGACTGACGATGGTGATCTATGTTGTTGTTATGATCGCCGTCCTGCATGCCTTGGAAGGATACTTGCTCAATCCGAAGCTGATGTCATCCAAAATGAACCTTCCGATGTTCTATACCTTCGTTGTTCTTGTCTTCTCGGAGCATTATCTGGGGGTATGGGGATTGATTCTGGGGATTCCGATCTTCGTCTTTTTGCTCGATATACTGGATGTCAATACGAAAGAATGAGCTGAAAAAAACTGCTTTTCGTTTCCTGTGAAAAGCATTAAAAAAGGCAATCCGTACGTAAGTGGGTTACGACGGGTTGCCTTTTTTAGCGTGATAACTGCGCACATCACCTGAATCAGCTGCGCAGCTGTGTTAAAGCCGCAGCGGGTAGAGCCCGCTTAAGCTTCGTCGTCCTCCTGCAGCAGCAGCTCCTGCACCGCTATCAGAGCCTGAGTCCGGGAGGAGACTCCCAGCTTCTCATATAGCCGTGAAAGATACACCTTGACCGTCCCCTCTGATAAAAAGAGCTCTGCGGCGATCTGCTTGTTAGTGGCTCCCTGCCGGAGCAAGCGGAGCAAATTCAATTCGCTGCGGCTTAAGGACACGTCCGAAGCAGAGGAGGCTTGGGCTGCCGGACGTTCCCCGTTCGGGAACAAACTTAAAAGCATGGCGACGTAAGCCGCGGAGACTGGGCTTCTGCCCCTGCCGGCTTCCGATTGAGGCGGACCTTGCTTGGCATAGAGGGACAACAATTCCGCCATCGGTGTCCCCTCATCCAGAAAGCTGCGGACATATTGGTTTTTTTCGCCGATTAGAAGCGCTTCATGAAGATGGCTCAGAGCATCGCTGCGATGTCCCCTCTGATATTCAAGAAGCGCCTGCAGATTGCTGATTTCTAACAGACTCGAGACAAGCTGCTCCCTTTCGCATTGAGGCTTGAGCAGTTCGAGCAGGCGAAGGGCTTCCTTCTCCTTGCGCTGCTTAGCCAGCAGCCGGACAAAGGTGACATAGTGGAATTCCCGGCTGAAGGTAGGTCTGTCCTTGACGGACAGTTCGAGCGGGGCAAGCTCCTTCCTGGCTTTGGCCAGTTGTCCTTCCCTCAAATACAGACGGGCTTTGAACGCTCTCAGCAGGTTCATCCAATGCATCCAGTTGGTGCCGAATTCGCTGCGTGCCTTTTCCATTACTTCCTCGATGATGGAGTGGGCCACGTGAGGCCTGCCTTCCGCTGCATGAAGCAGAGCCTGCGTAATGCGAAGCGGTACGATCAGACCGGGTGTTGCCTTGGTTAAGGCAGCCCCTTCAACGAAGGAGGCCGCTTCGCGGGAGCTGTCCAGCTTGTTCCACTCGTAATACCCTTCGGCAAGCGACTGCTTCACGTACAAATGAATGAGCGAATGCTGCCAGCCATGCGACTCCAGCACCCCCATGAACAGCTTGCCGACCGCTTCGGTTTCGCTCGACAGCTGTCCCTTGAGGCCTAGGGAAGTCCTTCTTACCAGCGGCTCGGTTATGTTGTAGTTGAAGCCGTAGTAGATCGGATTGGCCGGCAGCATATCGTTCAGCAGGCTATCCTTGGAGGATAGCCACTTGTCGAATGCCCCGGTAGAAACAATTATGTTCGATCTCACGAACAGGATGCCGCTTTGCAGCTGCTTTCGTCTTGCCGTATCGTCTAATCCCAGGCATCCGGCCTCCACTGTATCCAGTACGGTATCGGAGCGCTGCAGCTGTCCTGTCAGCATGAGAACAAAGGAGTGCAGAAGCAGCGTTTCGAGCGACAGCTCGTAGGCGGCAGGGAAGCTCTCCAGCCAGCGAAGAAGGGTGACCACCTCACCCCGCTGCAGAACCGCAGGCAGATGCCGTTCCAAATAAAGCTCCGCCAGCGGATACGCTTCGGCAGCTAACGCATGATCGATAGCTTCGTCCATCCACCCCCGTTTGGCGTTCTCCATGCTGGCCCGCTTGTTGGATAAAAGCCACTGGCCGGGATCTGTTTTTTGCAAAAGCTCCCGCAGGTACCGGGCGAACAACGGATAGTAGCGAAACCATTGGTTATCGTCGTCCAGCGGGACCAGGAACAGGTTCAGCTGCTTAACGGTTTCGAGCATAGTGAGGTTGTCCAAGTCAGGGCATATGGCAGCGCATATTCGCAGATCCATCCGATCCAGCACGCTGGTGGCCAGCACAAAGCGATATACATCGTCCGGCAGCTTGGATAGGACCTCATGGAACAAATAATCCGAGATGCTGCGGTGGCTTCCTTGAAATTCCGCGATAAACCGGTCGTAGCCCCTCTCGGAGCGCAGCGCTATCGAGATCAATTGCAATCCGGTAACCCATCCTTCCGTTCGCAGCGCCAATTGTTCGATTTGCGGGCTGGACAGGTTCAATCCCGGCATGTTCAGGAAAAACCGTTCGGTTTCCTCTTGGGTAAACTGCAGCTGCAGGGCGTGAATATCGTGACGCTCCTCCCTAATCATCCATTTTGCAGTAGAGAAGGGCAGCTCCGTTCGCGTGGAGATCACTATATGCATGGCAGGGGGCAAGTAGTCTATGAAATACGAAAGACTATCATGAATCCGCTGCTCGTCTATCTGCTGATAATTATCCAGGATAAGAGAAAGGGGACCAGGCAGCGAATACAATTCGTTGATTAAGGCATCCAGAAAGGTGCTGATGGAGGCGCTGGGAAGAATATGAACCAGAGGCAGGAAACGACCGGCGCGGTCCGGAACGGCGGATGCAAGTGCATGAACGATATATCGCCAAAATCGGAGCCAATCATTATCCAGGCGATCCAAGGTCACCCAGGCGCTGTGCTGTACCCGGGCATGCGCCCATTGAGCCAGTAACGTCGTTTTACCGAACCCTGCAGGCGCACAAATCAGCGTAATCCGGCCCTTTACCCCTTCGGTAACTGAATCCAGCAGCCGGTCTCTTGGGATCAGATGATCCTTGAGAGCAGGGACGGCGATTTTCGGTTTTAATAAATTAAGTTCTGTGTCCGTTGTTGGAATCATAGGCTCCTCACACAATTTGACAGGATTCATCAGGGAATCAAGTCGGATCTATGTTTCATTATAACGGAATATAGGGAAAAAGGTCACTTGCAGGAAGAGGGTAAAATGGAAAGATGCAGGTGAAATCCACTGGAACCAGCTTTTTGGGAAAAACAGAAAGCACCGGGCCCTTTACGAAGGCCCGGTGCTAATTCAGATGGTATATGAGCTCGCTATACCGTTGCTTTTGAAATGTTCTGAACCGCCTGATCGCCTAAGCGTTCCTTAAGCTGCTGCAAATACAGGCTGCGCGGCTCCACATGCTGTCCGTACTGATCCCAGAAGCCGTCTTCACGGGGGCGCAGGTCATGCTGATTGGGCAAAAACGGGCGCTCCTTCGTTCCCGCGTGCCCTATCGCATAGTTTTGGGCAGTTGGAGGCTGCTGCACCGTGAGCTTGCCTTCCGTGTTCCAGGCGACGTAGTTCGCGCCGGCCCAGCCGTGTCCGCTTCCCATCCATCCGCGGTCGCGAATATAGATAGGGGAGCGAACATTATCGAATAACCCGCCGACCGACCAGCGATGATGGGGCTCGCTGGCATTATAATCGATGCGTGATTCGCTATCGAGGAACACGTTCGGCCCGCTGACTTTGGCATCGAAGACGAAGGCATGGCGCGCCGTTTCGGTATCGCAGCGCTGTACGAGCGCCAGCTGCCCCGTCACATGGAAGCAGTAGCGGCGTCCGCCGGTAATGATGCTCACCATATCGCGGACCGTGCAGTCCTGAACGGTCACCCATTTGGCATAGCGGTCGATCGTAACGAGAGAATGCTCCAGATGGTATCCTGTCACATCGCGAACCCAAGCGTTCTTGACATAATTTAACCTGACGAAGTTAACGGTATGGGACTCGTCCGCGCAATAAGTCGTGCTGCCGGGCTTTCCGTCCACTTGGGTGTCCGTAATGTCTGGATTGAAGTCGGAGTCAATTCTGAGCTGCTCCAGACCAACATGTTCGATGCGTCCCTTATCGTCATACATGAACAGCCTTCCGCCTCCCCAGCGGGCTTCAATCGCATTGGTGACCGGTGCATCCAGCGTAATCCGGTTGCCTTCAATGTCCGTAATAACGCGGTCAAACAGCAGCTCGAACGGTGCCCACTGCTTCGTCCCGCCGGCGTTCGGCCGAGGAGTGATGGTATCCATGTCGATCGCGCTGATCCAGTCCGCATTGCCGTACCGGATGACGGCAACTGTATCACCTATGGAGTAGCCACTGGCATTGGCAACATGAAAGGTCCTGGAGCCGGAAGGAACATACAGGTCCGTAATGTCCGTGCCGGTTTCTTCCACGATACTGGGTTCGCTGCCGAGCACCTGCAGCAGATCCCGTCGAGCTGCTCCGGTTCCGTGGAGAATGGTTCCGTCCTCGCCCTGTCCTTCCCCGCGAAGGACGACGCCGCTTTCGCGTATGTAGAGCGTGCCTGCAATACGGTAAGTCCCTCTCTGCAGCAGCAGTGCGCCGCGGAAGCCGTCTTCACCGATCGGCATACGGGAAATTTCGTCGATAGCTTGCTGAATGCGGGCCGTATCATCGCCTTCGTCGGAGGAAGGGCTTACAATTAAGCGTACCGGTACATCGGGAATAGGGACGCCGCCGCCCTTGTAGCCGCAGTTGGAGAAGTCGGCGATCCGGTTGCCTTTATAATCCGGAACATAGGTCATGCGCCCGTCAGCATCCAGAAAGGCGATCCGACTTTGCTCAGGGGACAGGCTGTCCTGATCCATGACCATAAACGCGAAGCTGTCATAGACAGGGACCTGTTCGTCCGAATGGAGGCAGATGCGGATTTCATATAAGCCGTCGGCAAGGGACGCGGTTTCGAACGCTGCCAGCTGTTCTTGGCCGGACGCCATTCTCAGTTCGGATGGGGTTTCCAATACACGGGAACCCGAGGTACAGACCAGCTCGAGTGCCAATCGAATGTCCGAATAAGCCTGTATCCGGATAGCTGGCGCAGCAGCCCCGGGCGGGAGGATAGCCTGATGGCCGATCTTCTGCAGGAGTGAAGGATGCTCCATTGTCCAGCTCGCGATGCCTGGTACGGCTGCATCCTCGTTCAATGAGGGATGGGCTTCGTTTAGCATTCGTACACTTCCTTTGTTATCGAATTGGTAGGGGGGCTAAAGAGAATCACAAATCACAGATTCTCTAAATAATCTTGGATTGATATTTTTTACATACCTTAGATCTTACAATGGGAGCACCGAACACTCAATGGGGTAACTTATGGTTTGCTGTCCATATTTATTTTCGGGTTGGGATGAATAGAGAAGAAGGGCCCGCCGTTATGGGGAGCCCTTAATTTTTCTTTCCGTATTCATTTATTCGATGGGTAATTGCCAGTTCACATCCCGATGTTCCTTCTGTATCAAGTTATAGCTTATAGTAAGCTCCTCAGGCTGGTGATCCAGTTGAGGGATAACGAGCGCTCCGCGAACGGTAACGAGACCGTTCTCGTCTCTTGAAGATGTTTTCTGCAGATAAGCATCGTATTCCACTCCCTTCTCATCCTTAACCTTCCACTCGTCCAGATTAACGATGCCTTGGGCATAAGCAGCCTCTACTTCAAGCACGCCGCCCCGGTCGCTGATCTCCTTATCACCGATTGTCAGCTTGGCGTCATCCTGTTTCCACACGAACTGCTTGAACTGTAATCGATTTCCACCACTTTCCAGGTTTACAGGCTCTTGGCTCAACTGAGCTGGGGTCAGCTTGGCATGGAAATCAGCCAATTCACTTGTATAGATGGAATGAAGCTTGAACGTAAGCTTGCCGTACTTATCGGATGGCAGCGGCGAGAACGAATGCCACAAGGTCATGGCACTCCCGTCACCTGTTCCCGAGATTCCGTTTACGATGGAATTTTTGGCGATGCTGAGCCCCGAGTCGAATAAGTCATCCCATGCGGCGGCCACACGGCCCTGCTCGTCGATAAGCTCATAGGACAGCTGATAGCTTTTCAATTGGTTGGCAGCGAAGGGATCCAACTTTACGGCGCCGGTGCTGTCCGTCTGTTTGGGGATCGCAGCTTCGATCCTCTCGTTAACTTCCGGGGATATTCTGGTATCCAAAGACAGCAAGGTGACGCTAGGAGCGAATATCGCACGTTCCAAGCCGATCGTCAGCCCTTGAGGAGTAGTGTACTGCTTGTCAATCTTGACGGTCTTGGTTGCCGCTTTCGCTTGCGACATATCAATAGGAATGTCAAATTGCCAATTGCCGCTCGTGCTGCCGATTTTCGTCCAACGAATCTCGGCTATCAAATTGTCCGGGACTTCTTTGCCGCTGCCGACGGCTTCCGTAAGCTCCTGCTTCACCATCAGAGAATGATCGTCTTTACTGGTAGTCCAACCGCCTCCCATCGGACCCAGCACCGGAACACCCGATTTATCCTTGATAACAAAATCCACATACATTCTCATATCGTTGGGATCGATGTACTGCCCGTCGGGACCTTTGGCTTCGGCGATAACGGCGATGCGCACCGGATCGGCCATAACCTCCTTGACTTCCAGAGTGATGCCCTGATCGGTCGTTTTTAAATCCAGCGGGTGAACGAAGCCTTTCTGTACGGCGTCTACCATGCCCTGATCCACTTGTTCCGTATTGTTGAAAAAGCTCTTCACATAATCGGCGAAGGTTGGTGATACGAAGGTGCCCAGCGACACGGCTACGGCCAAGCTGGCAACGGTAATCGTTATTTTTTTCACGATATCTACACTCCTTTTTTTCCAGTCCATCTTAAAGGCGGCGATAGCCTTTCCCTCTTCCGCAACGGGTTCGGCTGCCGGAACATAAGGGGCGACTTTATCCAGAATTTCAGCGGTAAAATCTGGCGGAACGTCCGCTTCATTCATCGCATCGTCAAACTGATCCCAAGCATCCAGATAAAGCTCCAGCTCCCGGCGGCATTCGCTGCAGGTCTCGAGATGCTTCTCCAGCCGGACGCTTTCCAAAGGGGAAAGCCGATTGTCCATGTAGGCTGTCAATTGGTTAGATTTCATGCACTTCATAGAGAAACGCCCCCTTCGCTTCGGGATCTTTCAAGCTTTCGCGCAATTTTTTGCGGGCGCGATACAATCGCATCTGCACCGTACTGACCGGGATAGAAAGGCGCTCCCCGATTTCCTGGTAGCTTAGAAATTGAATATACCGCATGATCAACACAGTACGGTAATCTTTGTCCAGCTCCATAATGTGGGACTCCAGCGCCTGCTGCCTTTCTTTCTCCAAAAAAACAGTCTCTGGTGTTGAGGTTTGAACGGGGTCAAAGTCGATCCCGGTCATTAGAGGAGTGCGTTTGCGCTTGCGAAGCTCGTCGACGCACCGATTGGCGGCGATCCGGTAAAGCCATGCCGAGAAGCTGTGCTCCGGCTTGTAATCGCCCAAATGGTTATAAGCGTTAATAAAAACCTCTTGAGCTATATCCTGAACTTCCGGCGAATTCCCGAGCATCCGCTGGAGGAGGGCAAACACTCTTACCTTATACCTTTCGATTATGGGACCGAACGCTTGTTTATTTCCTTGCAGAATCTGTTCTATTAATTGTTTGTCATCCTGCATGTTCACCCTCCTATCCAAAAAGGTTGCTGCGCAGCAAGGGTCCTTTTGGTTCGTTCATTTATGTATTACGAATTCCAGCGGAAAACCTTTCTCGCAGGGCGAAAAAAAAAATCAACTCCACCTTTCGTGGCTAGGTAAGGGGCACCGTATTTCTTTTTTAGTCCGGGCGCCTCAGCTGTAACGTACAAGCCCGGGGCTGTCCTATGTCAATGGAGGGCAAAAGGCTTCATGGCCGGCGCCATGCCTTATGTAATACAATACGATCAGCGATTGCAACCCTATCGTGTTTTATATTGGCCCATGCTTATTGTCACACGATCCGGGTACCCTGCAAAATAAAAATAGAGAGCCTGATCTCCAGGCTCTCCGCTTGTTCAATATTTCACTACCGGCCATTTCTCCTTGCGAAGCGAACGCATCAGCTCCGGAGAGGCGTGCAATGTTTCCCGAACCATCTGTTGAGGCGTTAGCGCCATCCACTGATTGAGCGATACGTCGGCGAACCGGCTGCTCTTGAACATCTCCAGGAACCATAGGCTTTGGTCGCCTGTATTCTGAATGTAGTGGCCGTAGGCGAACGGAACATAACCGACATCCCCGGCGCGGACGTCGAAGGTTCGGGCATTGCCGTTAGCGGCAAATACAGTCATGCGGCCCTTCCCTGTAAGATAGTACTGCCATTCGTCATTATTCGGATGCCAGTGCATCTCTCTCATACCGCCGGGCTCGATCTCTACCAGGGCGGCCGCGATGCGGGTAGAGATAGGGAAGTTGGTGGAGTCGACGATGCGGACCGTGCCGCCCGGTGTGCGGATCGGCTGTTGGGCATACAGGCGGTGTACGAAGCTCAGAGGTATGGTACCGTAAGGGTCTGGCACCTCTTGGTCCGATATCGGACCGGGGACCGGCGCTTGAAAGATATATCTTTGCTTGTTCGGAAGGCCGGCAAAGGCGCTTTCCGGGATGCCGAAATTGGCGGACAAGACGTCTCGCGGCGTATGGGCGAACCAGTCCGTGATGCTGAGGGTGTTGTTGTCGGAGAAGGTGCCGTCATCGAAGACCAGTAAAAATTCGCAGCCGCCCTCCAGACCCTGGATCGAGTGGGGAATACCCGGAGGAAAATACCATAGATCCCCCTGCTCGACATCCGCAATAAAGTTGCGTCCATCCTGATCGACGGCTGTAATTCGGGCGCGTCCGAGCAGCATCAGCGACCATTCCGCCTGCTGGTGCCAGTGGAGCTCCCGGACCCCTCCCGGGGTCAAGGCCATATTGACTCCCGAGATCGTAGTCGCGATCGGAAGCTCTCTCTCGGTTACCTCCCTTGCCCAACCGCCGTGCTCCAGCCTCATGTGCGTATCGGAAAAAGAGAATCTCATATTGGGGATCGTACCCGCATCGGTTGGAGGCGGAACGAGCATATCGGGGTTCTGCAGGTCGCGCATCACATCCCTGGGTCCGCGATCGACGGTACCGGTACCGTCAGCCCGTATAGGCTGGGGCACCTGCACCTCTCCTGAACGCTGAGGCGGTTTTTTGCTCATGATTATCACTCCTTTCAGTTTGTCGAAAAACCCGACTCCAGTGTTCCTAAAGTAACTTACTCATCTTTTTACCTTATGCCGGGGACGAGTTGATGTATGTCTGGATAAGAAGCGCAAAAAAGGACGAAAAAATACGGCCGCCCGACAAGGAATCTCATGCTGCTTGAGGAATCTTTTAATCAAGCAAGAGAGCATCCATAAAGGAGGAGAATGAATTGACCATAAACCAAACCGCATTCGTGACAGGCGCCGACCACGGGGTTGGACTGGGCTTGGTCCAAGTGCTGCTGGAACGGGGCTGGACCGTATTTGCAGGCCGATATGCCGCTAAGGAAGGGGAGCTGGATCGGCTTCGAGGTGCTTATAAGGAGCAGCTGCATGTAACGGATTTGGATATTGCCGATGATGATAGCGCCAGGGCGGCAGCGGCCCGGGTAAGGGAAAATACGGACCGTATAGACCTTCTGATTAACAATGCAGGAATTTTGGGAGATATCGATTCGACCGTATTGGATGAGCTGGATTTTGCGGAGATGCAGCAGGTTTTTAATGTCAATGCCTTGGGAGCGCTGCGGGTTACGCAAGCGTTGCTGCCTGTGCTGCTAAAGGGCGAAGGCAAGCTGCTGGCCAACATTTCCTCGGAAGCGGGCAGCGTCGGAAGCTGCACTCGCATCAATTGGTACGCTTATTGCATGTCCAAGGCCGCATTGAATATGCAATCGGCTCTTATTTACAACCAGTTCAAGAGCGAAGGACTTAAGCTGCTCGTACTGCATCCCGGCTATGTCCAAAGCTACATGCACGGGGAGCTGAACACCAAGGCTTCACTGACTGTAGGGCAGGCGGCCGCCAACATTATACGCACTATTGAGAATCATGCTTCGTACGAACCGATTGACGGCAAACCGCCGTACATTCATACGGCCACAGGGGAACGATTGGTTTGGTAATCATTTAAGGAGCCGGGGAACCGGAGCATTACGGCAATTCATGACAAGGAGGAGCCCCAGTAATGACAGCAGTTCAAAAGCAGAATGGGAAGGCCGTTATATTAGGAGATATAGAGAACAAGCAGTATCATCCGCTGGATCGTATCCAACAGGATCTCGTGGAGACGCTTGGTGATGATTTCACAGTCACCTTTACGGAAGATTACGAGGTTATGACCCCCGGACGAATTTCTTCAATCGATGTATTCGTTGCTTATACAGATAAGTGGGACGGGCCGGTAACGGACGCACAAGCGGCTGGGTTAACAGAATATGTGGCGTCTGGCGGGGGGCTGGTCGTGCTGCATACGGGGGTTTCCCTGAGTGCTCATGAGAAGCTTTTGGATCTAATCGGAGCCCGGTTCACAGGGCATCCTCCTTATCAAGGGCTGGATTTCGAAGCGGTCAAGGATGCAGCGGGCGAGCTGCATCCGATCGTGCGGGGACTGGAACCTTTTCGGTCGGAGGATGAGCCCTACCAGTATGCTTTTGCCGAGGGGGTAGAGAAGCAAGTTATTCTCCGGTACGTTATGGACGGTGAAAGCTACCCGGCAGCTTGGGTCAGGCAGGTAGGAACGGGGCGTCTGGTATCGCTGATGCCAGGGCATAATTCGAATTCACTGCAGCATCCAGAGGTACGTAAGCTGATTTTGCGAAGCTGCCTCTGGGCTGCCGGGAGATTGTAGCCGGACATTTCAAACTGGGTGTCCCTTGTGAAATTACGGCCGTGATAATAACTCCTAGTAGAATAACCATGTTGGTAAATAGACGAAGAGGCTCGCTTATGGAGATGCCTCTTTTTTTGTGCTGTATCAAGGGTTTAAAGGTTCAATCCGGTCCCAGGTCATAGGCTTCCCCCGTCTTAAGGCTAGGTTGCAAAACCGTCGCCGGTCCGTTTTGCCAAGTCCGGGTTCCGACTACAATAAAGACATGAAGAACAAGAGGTTGGCTTGAAGAACAAACGGCCTAACGAGAACTAAGGTAAAGGAGATAGCAGATATGAATAAATTGTTTCGTTCTACATCGAATCGGAGAGTAACCGGATTGTGCGGAGGATTGGGAGAATACTTGGGCATCAGCCCGACGCTGCTTCGGCTTATTACGATAATCGCCGCATTCTGCAGCTTCGGAACGACAATACTGGTTTATTTTATCGCCAGTCTGTTCATACCGAAACAGTCTTACGTTCATTATTACTAATAACGGATAAAATCGACATTATAGGAGGATTCTAAAAATGGGTGTACTGAAAAGATTGGTTGATATGTCTAGAGCCGCGGCGAATGAAGCGTTGGACAAATGGGAGCAGCCGGTGATGATGCTGAATCAATATCTCCGCGATATGGAGGAGGAGATTCATTCATTGGAGCAGGCGCTTGTTAAGCAGACGGTTACTGAGCGGAGACTGGAGCAGCAAAGAACCGAAAGCGAGCGAGGGGCCGAGCTCAGCGAGCAAAAAGCGGCCGAAGCCATAGCGGCTGACCGTTCAGTGGAGGCGCGGCAAGCGGTAGAGGCTAAACTGGCCTATCTGGATAAAGCTGCACAGTATGCGGAAGCCTACGAGGCTTCGAGACAGCATTCTGCTGAACTAGCCCACCAGCTGGCTCAAGCCAAAGAGGAATACGCGAACATGCAGGCCAAACGCAATGACCTGGCTGCCCGTGCCAGGAAGGTGGAGGCTAGAACCCCGAGCCCTGTATTCAGCAGCGGAGTCCAGACGGGAAGTGCAGCAAGAGGCTTCCAACGAATCGAAGAAACCATCCTTCAAAAGGAAGCTTTTGTGGAGCTGGCGAGCTTGAAAAAGGCGGAGGCTGCTGCTTCCAGAGAAGCTCTGATTGAAGAGCAGCTGAACCGGATCAAGAGCACCGTTGTTCCATCCTAATAGGAAAACGAACTGGTTGCGCATATCCAATAACGAACGGCCTGGAATGATTTCCGGGCCTTTTTGGGTTTCCGGGGCAAAAGGCTTAACCAAACTTGATACATTCATCCACAGAGTTATTCACACAGTACACAGCCTATTATGATATACTGTGCATAAGTTTACCGCTCGCTATTAACATATCCACAGAGTGAGATGTCCACATGGCTTCATCAGATGGGGCTCATTTTGCAGCCATTGAATGGTTCGCCTGCAAGAGCGAGCAATCATTCTTAGTTAAGAAGATGTAAAGTTGCTTATTGACTAAGTTTTTTGTATTTTGTATGATGTATACATAGAACCAAATTGAATTGTCGACTTGATGAAAGGTGTAGGTTGAAATGGCTCCATCCAAGTTTAATTTGAAACCGATTGATAAACCAACAACCACAAAAGAGAGAGCGTACAACGAAATCAAACATGTCATTTTAAGCGGTTACATCACATCGGAGGAAATATTTACGGAGGTTAAGCTGGCTGAGCTGCTGAATACGTCCCGCACTCCGGTGAGAGAAGCTTTGGCCGATCTGATCAAAGAGGGGCTTATCGTATCCATTCCGCGCAAGGGCATGGCTGTTCGCAAGGTCACGGAAAACGAAATGGAGCAGATCTTTTTGCTTCGCGCCTCGATTGAGACCAAGGTCATCCAGAAGCTGGCCGAGACGATCACACCAGAGCAGCTGGAGGAATTAAAGGCCATTTGCAAAGAGCAGGAAGAAGCTATGTCGAACAATGATGACATCGCTTTCATAAAGCTGGATCAGACGTTTCATATTACGCTCACCCGGTTTGTGGAATATGAGCTGATTGAACAAATGCTGCTGAATTTGCATAATCTTTCCCAACTGATCGGGCTTCGAGCCATTAAGAAGATCAACCGGATGAAAGAGGTGCTCGAAGAGCATCTGGACATTATCTCGGCGATTGAAAGAAAGGATGCGGAGCAATCGGCGGAAATGATGGCAAGGCATCTGAATAAAACGAAGGAGTCCGTCATTTTAAAATAACCATGCCGGTTTCCGTAATTGGGAAGACCTCAAATGAGGTTTTTTTCAAGACGAAAAGCAAACGCTTACAACAACGCTGCAAAATCAGACCAAAAGCAGAAACCCTTAGTTTATGTAAGATTTTATAACATCATTCGACAATTTTCAACTAAACTATTGACTCCGATGGCAAAAAGACGTAATATCAAGTCAGTTAATCTAACATGTAAGAAGAAAAGCCGACGCAGAGAATCACCTTTTTTTTGAGAGTTTAATGTATACACAACACATAATACGTAATACAAAACCAAATGAAACATGGAAGGATGATCAGCGATGGTACGTAACGGCAAACAGTATGTAGAGTCTTTGAAGGATAACCGCTGCATTTATATTAACGGAGAAAAAGTGAATGATGTCACGACGCATCCGGCTTTCGCGGGGATTACCGGTTCGTTCGCCAAGCTGTACGATCTGGCCGCAGATCCGAAGAACGATATGACCTATACGACCGAAGACGGAACAGTCGCCAATAAGGTGTTTATGATTCCGCGCAGCCGGGAGGATCTGGCCGTTCGCCGTCGTGCTATCACGCAATGGGCGGAAGCAACCTGCGGCTTTGCAGGACGCAGCCCGGATCACGTGGCAGGGTTTTTGGCCGGCTTTGCCAGCTACCCCGAGGTGTTCGGCGAGTATAAGCAAAACGTACTGGACTTTTACAAATATGCCCGTGATGAAGACTTGTTTGTTACGTATGTCATCATTCCTCCCCAAGTGGACCGCAGCAAGGCGGCTCATGAGCAGGAGGAGAAGTACTTGCCGGTAGGTGTTCTGGAAGAGCGTGAGGACGGAATCGTCGTACGCGGCTCCCAAATGCTCGGGACCAGCTCGGCGGTCTCCAACTACCTATTCGTCAGCTGCATCACGCCGCTCAGACCGGGCGATGAAGACTACGCGATCTCCTTCGTCGTACCTATGAATGCACCGGGCCTGAAGCTGTACCCTCGTCCAAGCTACGCTATGGGCAAGGAAAGCGTCTATGACTATCCGTTATCCACCCAATTCGACGAAAGCGACTCTTTGATGGTGTTCGACGATGTGTTCATTCCTTGGAAGCATGTCTTCGTATACAAGAACATTGAAGCGACAAGAGATCAATTCCACAAAACACCGGCTCACGTGCTGGGGAACAACCAGGCGCAAATCCGGTTGTGTACTAAGGTGAAGTTCCTGATCGGCATTGCCCGCAAAATTACCCAAATGGGCGGAACGGACAAATTCCCGCAGGTGCAAGAACGTTTGGGCGAGCTGGCTTCTTTGGCGGCCACAGTGGAAGGGATGCTGCTGGCCAGCGAATATGAATGTATCATCGACGTCAATGGAGCGGCTCGTCCGCACCACCGCTACTTGTACGGCATTGTAGGGATGCAGGACAAAATCTACGCGAATGTCATCAGCATCCTCCGGGAGCTAGTAGGCGGGGGCGTACTGCAAATGCCATCCTCATATCACGAGATGGTCAATCCTGAGACGAGAGACGATATTCGTCAATACATCCGTGCCACCGGCGTCGACTCCGAAGCAAGAATTCAATTGTACCGGTTGGCCTGGGACGTGATCGGCTCTGAGTTCGCCGGGCGTCATCAGCAGTATGAGATGTTCTATAACGGAGCGCCTTTCGTCGTAAGAGGCCACGCATTCCGCAATTACGGCTATCAGGAGCCGTTAGCTTTGGTCGATCAATTCCTGAGCAGCTATTCCTTGCCGAAGACGGTGACGCAAGAGGTATAAAGCCGGCTTGAATCATACCGGCGAGTTATAAGTAAGGCGGGAGCCATATTTCGATATTCGTTATTCCCAAAGGGAGGAACTCATACCATGTCCAAAGTCATAACAGAGCTTTCAGCGGAAATGATAGAGCAATTACAGGGTCAAACGATCGTTCTTCTGAACGTCGTGAACAAAGAAACCGGAGATATATATTCCACCGCTCTATCCTGGGTCTATGCAATCGATTCTGGAACGATCCGCTTCGCCATCGATGCGAAATCGGATTTTGTACGCATCGTCCAGGAGGATCCGAGAGTACTGCTGAACTTTGTCAGCAAGGAGACGGTTTACTCCGTGAAGGGTGCGGCTTCCGTGAAAGTGGCCCGCACGGAGGAGCTGACGCTTAAGATGGCGCTTATCGAGGTTCAGGTTCAAGAAATTCGCGACATCATCTTCTACGGTGGCAAAATCGTCGCTCAGCCGGCTTTTGTCAAAACCTACAATGCAGATTTGATCAAAAAGCTGGATGACGAGATGAAGCAGGCTCTGACAAGCCTTTGAGTCTACCAGAATCCAGTCATTCAGAAGGAGGGGTTTCCGACCTATGAAGGTTGCATCGATACAGCTAGAAATAAAAGCGCATGAAAGCAAGGCACAGCGGGTGGAGAGAGCGTCGGTCATGGTCGATAAGGCCGCCCAGGATGCGGATTTGATTCTGCTTCCGGAAATTTGGGCGACGGGCTACTTTTCCTTCGATAAATATGTGGAAGAAGCGGAGACGATTGACGGCCCATTGGTCCGGTTATTCTCCGAGAAAGCCCGGCGGCACGGCGTGTACTTGTTCGCGGGCAGCTTCGTGGAGCTGAAGGACGGCAAGTATTACAATACGAGCATTTTATTCGACCGCCAGGGCAAGCTGATAGGCACCTACGCCAAAACCCATCTGTTCCGTTACGGCTCCCAGGAAGGCGAGCTGCTTACGGCGGGGGACGGGGCCAAGGTGTTCGATACCGAATTCGGCAAGGTCGGATTGACGACCTGCTACGATCTAAGGTTCCCGGAGCTGTACCGGCAGCAGGTTGATCTCGGAGCAGAGCTGCTGCTTGTCACGTCGGCTTGGCCGCATCAGCGGCTGGAGCATTGGAAGCTGTTTAACGCGGCCCGTGCTTTGGAGAATCAATGCTTCCTTATTTCATGCAACTGTGTGGGCACTACTCGCAATGTATTGTTAGGAGGTCACAGCTCTATTGTCGATCCATGGGGAGTTACGGTTGCATCCGGAGGCGAGCATGAGACGATTGTCAAAGCGGAAATCGATCCGTCCGAGGTTCAACGGATTCGGGATGTATTTCCCAGCTTGAAGCATCGCGTACTATAGACACCATACGGAAAGGACGTAATCGACTATGGAATTTATATGCAATGGAGAGACTATCCAATGGGTGCCCGAGCGGCTTGTCATCGCCGGATATACGGGAAAGGACCAGGATGCCGTCAAGAAACATATCGATGAACTGAAAGAATTGGGAGTGCCTGCCCCTCCGCAGGTCCCTATGCTGTATGATCTTTCCCCAGAGCTCCTGCAAACGGCCGAAGAGATTACGGTGGTAGGGAACGACGGCAGCGGCGAGGCGGAGGTTGTACTGCTGGATGTAGGAGGACGCTGGTATGTAGGACTCGGCAGCGACCATACGGATAGGGTGCTTGAAGCGATCTCGATACAGAAATCGAAGCAGGTATGTGCGAAGCCGATGACCCGGGAAGTATGGACGCTGGAATCCATTCTCCATCGCTGGGATGACATCGAGATGAACAGCTGGGTGCTGGTCGATGGGGAAGAGAAGCTGTATCAGTCCGGCAAGCTGGGTGAGTTCATGCATCCGAACGATCTGATGCGCCTGGTGAAGGATCGGGGTTACGCTGGCTCCAATATGGCGCTGTACTGCGGAACGCTGCCGCTTCACGGTGGCTTTGTCTTTGGAGGACCCTTCCGGGCGGAGCTCGTGGATAGACAGGAAGGACGCAGGCTGGAGCTTCGATATAGCACTCATATTTTGAAAAATGCCGAGGAGGAATAACACAATGGCTAAACCGGAATTGGAATTTACAGACTACCGTCAATTTGAAGAGGTACCGTTCAGCAAAGTAGAGGGCTTGACTGAAAGAGTCATCGCCAAAGACCCGGAATCGGGGGTAGCTACCCGCATTCTGATCTTCGCTCCCGGAGTGGACACGACGCCTAATGGAGTACAGATCCACGACTTCTGGGAAGAGCTGTACATTATTGAAGGCTCGCTGATCGATTTGACGCTGAATCAGGAATTTACGGCGGGGATGGTTGCTTGCCGCCCTCCGGGCATGAAGCATGGCCCATGGGTTTCTCCGACCGGCTGTAAAACGTTTGAAGTTCGTTACTATTCCAAATAATCCAAAAAGGCGAAATAAAGACTGAACTTTAAGGGGTGGAGTTTATGAAGCATTTGAAAAAAGGTATGGGTTTGCTGTTGTCGTCGTTATTTATGGTATCCGCATTGGCAGGCTGTGGTAACGCCAATGGAGGCGCGGACGGGAAGACTGCTGGAGGAACGGCATCAGGAGATAAGAAAATCGTCTTAAAAATGGCCAACATTACAAAGGCGGACAGCCAGCTGAGCTTAACGCTCAAAAATATCGGCGAAGAGCTGAAGGCCAAAACCAACGGCCGTATTTCGCCCCAATATTTCCCCGGCGGCGAGCTTGGCAATGAAACGGATATGATGCAGCAGCTCAATACCGGCAGCATTCAAATGGCCGTCATTACGACGGCGCAGCTAAGTAACTCCTCCCCTGCGTTCGGTGCCTGGCTCATGCCGTATTTGGTCGATACGCACGAACAAGCCTATAAGCTGTGGACCAGCGATGAGTCGATGAAGCTGTTCGATACGCTGAAGAATGAAAATGTCGTTGGTTTGGGCTATGCTTCCTCCGGTTTCCGTTACATTCTTGGAACGAAGCCGGTGCAAAGCGTGAAGGATTTGGAGGGCTACAAGCTGCGTACCACGCCGAGCCCGACGATTCTCGACTATTGGAACGGCCTGAAGGCAGGTCCAACGCCAATGCCTCTGACCGATGTGTATACGTCCCTGCAAACCGGTGTCATCAAAGGGGTGGACATTGATTCCGAGTCGTTGGCGTCGGAGAAATTGACGGAAATCGCCAAATATTTGAACGCTGACAAGCACATGTACTGGGCCGGAGGTATTCTGATCAATAAAGATTTGTGGAACAGCCTGTCTCCGGAAGACCAGAAGCTGATTAAAGACACGGTACTCGAGAAAACGAAGCAAAACAGTGTAGATATTCAGAAGAATGAAGACAAACTGTTAAGCGAAGCGAAAACGAAAATGGGCTTGACGCTGAACGAGGTTAAGCGCGAGGAGTATGATCCGGTCGTCAAATCGGTTAGAGAAACGTGGAGCAAGAAATCGCCTGAAATTGCAAAATTCCTGGAAAAGGCAGACAAAATCAAACAAGAGAAGTAGGTGCTTGGCATGAGCGACAGACCTTCAGGAAGCAGCCCCCTCTCGTTAATCACCCTCGCGCTGGATAAGTTCTTGGTATGGGTTAGTATTGCGGTTGGAGCTGTATTGGCCATCAATATGATCGTAGCTGTGTTTTTCCGATATGTGCTGAGTTCGCCCATTTTTTGGGCGGACGAACTTTCCTTGTATTTATTTTGCTGGGCTACTTTTCTGGGAGCCTCTCTTGCCGTCAAGCGGTCGGATATGGCTGCGGTCACGTTCCTGCTCAACCGTCTTCCCGAACGGGGGCGAATTCTTGGATCGCTGGTTATCCAGCTCAGCATTCTATTCTTTGCCGTCGTGATGGGATATTACTCCACGGTTTGGATTATGAGCCCCAGTGTGATGAACCTGCTATCACCGGCATTGTCTATGAAAATGTGGAAGCTGTACCTCATCGTACCGATCTCTATGCTCTGCATGGCAATATTTACGGTCGAGCATATGGTTCACCTGCTTCAAGCCTTCTTTAGTGGTAAAAAGGGAGGTGCTGCACAATGAGCTCCGCGGCAGGCTTTGTCATTTTGCTCTTCATCGGCGTACCCGTAGCCTTCGTGCTTGGGATCACGACCCTGATTTACGTTTTTTCCACCGGTAATATCGCTTCGCTGCAGTCCTTGCCCTCGAAGCTGTTCAACGGCCTGCAAAATTTCGGCTTTGTGGCGATTCCGATGTTCGTCCTGCTAGGTGAAATCATGAACCGCGGGGGCATTACGAACCGCTTGATTCACTTTGCCACCGTAATCTTCGGCCATCTTCGCGGAGGGCTTGCCTACGTTAACGTCGTAGCCAATATGTTCCTGGCAGCTATCGTCGGCTCCTCCAATGTGCAAACCGCCATTATGAGTAAAGTGATCGTTCCGGAGATGGAGAAGCAGGGCTACAACAAGGAATTCAGTACGGCGCTTACCGCAAGTGCCTCCATTATGGGGCCGTTGATTCCTCCAAGCATGCCGTTCATTATATACGGGGTAACTTCAGGCGTATCCATCGGGAGCCTGTTCTTCGCCGGGATTATTCCCGGCATCCTGTTCGCCCTTGGCTTTGGCATCATTATTTATGTCACCTTCAGAAAAACAGGCAGCAGCAAGCTGGAGAGAAGCTCGGCCAAAGAAATCGTACAGAGCTTGTTCGGTGTAGTTCCGGCGCTTCTCATTCCCGTTCTGATCATGGTCGGGATTACGACAGGGATTTTTACGGCTACAGAGTCTGCGGCGGTGGCAGTCTTCGTCGCCATCCTGGTCGGTGCATTTCTGTATAAGGAATTGAAGCTTAAGGATATTCCGGGAATTCTCGTCCGTACGATTATTACGACGTCGTCCGTATCGTTCTTGCTTGCGACAACGAATATTTTCGGATGGGTCCTGCATCTTCAAGGCATTCCGCATATGATTGCGGAGGTGTTCCTGAATCTTGCCGGTAATACGTTCATGTTTCTTATTCTGCTTAACATTCTGCTCATTGTTATCGGCACGTTCCTCGAAGGAGTGGCAGGCATCATCTTCCTGACGCCGATTCTGCTTCCGATTGCAGCGCAATTCGGGGTCGATCCGATCCACTTGGGAGCCATTATCGTCATCAACCTGACCATCGGCTTGATGCATCCGCCTTTCGGTACCGTATTGTTTATCGCATCGGCAACGACCGGGGTTAGCGTAGAAAGGCTTACGATCCGGCTGATTCCATTCCTGATCGTCATGTTCGCTATTTTGCTGCTCATTACTTATGTTCCGTGGACGACTACGTTCATTCCAAGCGTGTTTGCCCCTAAGTAAAAAGGATGTTGCTCTGTATGAAGAGAGGCTTAAGCGGTAAAGGCATCCGCAAGTCTGATGAGCAAGTCTATCATTCACTTATGTAACAAGAGGCGAGAGAGCGGGTGATTTCCCTGCCTTCCCGTCTCGATCGTCTCCCTGGCGGATGATTAGCCGCCTGTACGAACACGGATAACGCCCAGCTCGTTAGCGTTGATAGCGAATGCATTGCCTCCCTGATTCACACTAGCGTTAGCCGATTGTTCGGCTTTGAACTTGACTCTGCTTTTATCGACTTGAACGTTATTGATGTTTTTTTGCTTTTTTCTGCCCATCGCAGCCACCTCCCCTGTTTACCTTTGCTATGAATCTAGCAGGGGAGTCGGCGAATGCAGACGGAGGGAAAGTCTATTTTTGTTTCCGATCTGCTTTTTTCAGTCTGATTATGAAAGGGGAAGCTTTACTTTCATGAAGAAAGCAGGTAAGATCGAATTATATCTTCATATGCGGAATTTTAGGAGGAGCCTGTCACCCAAGGGCTCTTTTTGTATTTTTTTATCCATTCACGCAAATTTTGGCGAAAATAATGCAAAATAAAGAGGAGGAAGTATGGAGCATCAAGCGATTTTGGCCATTGCCATCTTTTTAATCATTTATGCACTGATTATTTCTGAGAAAATTCATCGCACCATCCTCGCTATTCTAGGCGCCGTTCTGATGATCGTCCTGGGCATCGTGAATCAAGAGACGGCCATACATCATATCGATTTCAACACGATCGGCTTGCTCGTAGGCATGATGATTATCGTAGGGATAACGGCGGAGACCGGACTCTTCAAATATGTTGCCCTGAAGGCGGCCAAGCTGGCCAAAGGAAAGCCGACCCGAATTTTGATAGCCCTGGTAGCTCTGACAGCCGGGGGCTCCGCATTTCTGGATAATGTGACGACCGTCCTGCTCATGGTTCCGGTCACTTTAAGCATCACAAGGCAGCTTAGAATCAACCCGATCCCGTTTTTGTTCACACAAATTATTGCATCAAATGTGGGGGGGACGGCCACTCTAATCGGCGACCCACCGAACATCATGATCGGCAGCGCAGTCAAGGAACTGACGTTTATGGAATTTATCTATAACCTGACGCCGATTGCCGTTATTATTATGCTGGTGTATACACCTATATTTCTCTTGATGTTCCGTAAACAGATACAGTCGACTCCCGAGCTCCAGCAGAGCATTATGGAAATGGATGAAAACTCGATGATCACCGACAGCAGATTGCTGAGGAAGTGTCTGATTGTCCTTGGAGTTACGATCCTTGGCTTCTTCCTTCACCAAACGCTTCATATGGAATCGGCAACGGTTGCGCTGGCAGGTGCGTTTCTTCTCCTGCTTCTGACGGGAGAACGGATGCTGGAAAAAGCGTTTCACAGCGTGGAATGGGTTACGTTATTTTTCTTCGTGGGGTTGTTCGTTCTCGTCGCGGGCCTGGTAGAAACCGGAGTTATCGCTATGCTGGCTAAGAAGGCGGTTGAGATTACCGGGGGGGACCTGTTTGCCTCGTCCATGCTCATCCTGTGGCTTAGTGCGATAGCCTCTGCCTTTCTCGACAATATCCCGTTCGTAGCTACGATGATTCCTATGATTCAGGAGATGGGGACGATGGGTGTCGATAACCTCGAGCCGTTATGGTGGAGTCTCGCTTTGGGCGCTTGCCTGGGCGGCAACGGAACGCTGATCGGGGCCAGCGCGAATCTGGTCGTCGCCGGGTTGGCCAGCAAGGAAGGGTATCCTATTACCTTCATGAAATATTTGAAATACGGATTTCCTTTAATGATATTATCCATCGTGTTATCCAGCGCGTACATTTACTTGAGGTACTTACTATGAACGAGGGCAGGTGAGGAAGGATGAAGCTGACTTACACCTATGATGAGCAAAATATCGAGCTTAGTGAAACGGCCAATGGGCAAGATGTGGAATTCCGTATTCGAGTCATCGGAGGCGGATCGATAGAGGAGCAGCTGAAGGCGGTCCAGAACGGGTTTGAGCATAATGAAGTATTGACCGACGTGTTTTTCTATGCATTCAAGAATCAAGCGTATCAGTTTATTGTGAGACATGATTTTTATACCGACTTTATTTTATCCTTGATGAAGCACCGAGTCCTTCAAAGGGTGGAGTGGAAGTAAGGGAAGGAGACCGTCCGGAAGCACCGGGCGGTCTTTTGCTGTGCAGATTTATCATTCGGCGTCCTGACAAAGCTTTCGAAACGTTCCGTTCCGCTCAATCAGCTCCTCCCAGGTGCCGGCTTCCGCCAAGGCGCCGTCTTGAAGGACAACAATTTGGTCCGACAGCTTGGCGGCCGACAGGCGATGCGTGATAAAAATAACCGTGGAGTCTTTGAGAACTGCGGTTAAACGGCTCAGAAGCCGCTGTTCCGTTCCCAAATCCAATGCGGAGGTAGATTCATCGAGAATCAGAATGGCCGGTTTTCGCAGCAGGGCACGGGCAATACCGATTCGCTGACGCTCTCCTCCGGATAAGGAGAAGCCCTGCTCGCCTACCTGGGTGTTCAGGCCATCCGGCAGAACGGCCAGCCAATCGCCCAGCTCGGCGAGCTCGACGGCTTCCCGGACTTGATCGGGAGAAGCGTTCTCGCAGCCGTACACGATGTTATCCAGAATCGTGCCGCTTCGGAGCGAGGCGTCTTGGGTTACGCAGAGCAGATGCCGGCGCAGCCAATCCTTGTCCAGCTCGTCCGTCAGGACGCCCCCGATACGCAGCGTTCCTGCGGCAGGCTCGGCAAGGCCGAGCAGCAGATCGGCTAAAGTCGATTTACCGGACCCGCGATGTCCCGCAATGGAAACCACCGAGCCGGAAGGAATATGGAGGCTGATGCCCCGCAAGACAGGGCGCTCTCCGTAGGAATAAGAAAGCTGCTCGGCCCGAATAGAGAAATCACTGACAGGCGCAGCGCAGGTATTTGCTTGTTCCGGGAGGGAGAAGGCTATTTCGGCAACCCGGTCCGCAGCTGACGCTGCTTTTTTGCCGATGACATAAGTGTCCAGCAAAGTGATGGCAAACGGGCGTATCCAATTGTACACAGCAATGAAAGCAACGAGAGAACCAAGCGTAATTTCACCTTGAATGACGGCTCTTCCACCCCCGTAGTACATGACCACAAGGAAGAGGGAGGAAAGGAACATGTTGAACAGCTGCGCCAGATGCTCGTAGAGCATGGTGCGGTTCGTATGACTCCATTCCTCCTGTAAGCAGGAGGCGACGGTACCGAGCGCCTTGGCCTCAATTCCGGCCGACTTAATGAAATGTGCGCCGGTGATGATTTCTCTCATAGATTCAGTTAAGCGGGATGTTTGCTTTGCTGCATCGGCGGTTTTCTGTTTGATATGCTGCCCGATCCGGGTTACCAGCACCGCATGGCCGATCCAGAGGATGAGGATGATAAGAGCCAGCTTCCAGTAAAGGTACAGCATGACGGCGGCCCCGGCCGATATGCTGGCCGTTAATAAGCACATCCATAGGAAGCTGCCTGAGACAAAGTTGGTTATGCTCTGCGTATCATCCAGGCTACGGGTAATAAGATCGCCATGCGACTGCCAGCGAAGCCAGGACAGCGGCTGATGCTGAAGGCCGTTGAACAAATCGGCGCGCCCCAGACCGGCCAGGCGCAGCAGCGCTTTGTCGGCGAACACCTCAAGCACGATCATGGCGCTGCCAACGATAGGTACCAGAGCAATGCCCATGCTGACCCACAGCAGCAGATTCCAGTCCCTTTGGGGGAGCAATTGCTCCAGCACATACTTGGTCATGACCGGAGGGACGAGAAATAAAAGGCTTCGGACGACGACGTTACCTAGATTAAGGGCCAGCATCCACCGGTGAGAGTAGAGCTGCCGTCGAAGATAGGTCCGAATCGCTCTGCGTTTGTTGTCGGTTAGTAGGACTTGCATATCAGACATAGGAAAGGTCACCTCGTTCCTTGGCGGCATCCTGCGTTTCCCGCAATACCTCCTGCCGCTGCTCGCTGTACCATAGCCGGGCATATACGCCGTCTTGATCTGTGAGCAGCTCGTTATGAGTCCCCGCTTGCACGAGCCGGCCCTGATCGATGACAAAGATACGATCCGCCAGCTGCGCTCCCCTCAGGCGATGAGTTACGCTGATGCGTGTGATACCCCGCATATGCCGTTCCAGCGATTGCAGCACCATGGCTTCGCTCGTCTGGTCGAGGGAAGAGGTGGCCTCGTCAAGCAGCAGCAGGTCGGGCTTCTTCAGCAAAATGCGGATCAAACCGACCAGCTGCCGCTGTCCGCCGGATAGCTGGAAGCTGCCATCTCCGACAACAGTGTTATAGCCGTCGGGAAGCATCGCCGCGATATCTTCGGCGTCCAGCGCTTGCATCCATGTCCTGACCTCTGCTTGATCCGCCTGCCTGAGCAGTGTCAGGTTGTTCAGCAGCGTGTCGCGGAACAGAACCGGCTCCTGCGTCATATAACCGGTCCTACTCCTAAGCTGCGTAGCATCGAGCTCGTTCAGCGGGATGTTACCGAACCGTATCTCTCCCTCGGTCGGCTCCTGAAGCCTGGTGAGCAGCTTGAGCAGCGTGCTCTTGCCGGCTCCGCTCGGCCCGACAATAGCGATATGCTCGCCCGGCTGGATCGTGAAGGAAACGCCGCTCAGGCTTGCGCCTCGATCCGTCCGTACCGTTACATTATGAAAGGAGATCGGCAACCCCCGGTAATCTGGCAGCTGACGGAGCCCGTTCCTCTTCCCTGGCTCGACAGGGAGCTCCACATATTCCAGCAGCCCCTGCACACGGAGACGGATATCTGCGAAGACGACGAACAAGCCGAAGAACGTCCGTACCGGGGCATTGAGGGCCGGGATAAACGCAATGACGGTCATCAGCTGACCGAAGGTTACCGTCCCCATCATGACCTGCCAGCCGACGAACATGAAGACGAGCGCAGGAGCCAGCGCATCGGGGATTCGTTGGAGGCCCTTGTAGGTCGCATTGACGATCCCTTCTTGCTGGGATAGCTCGGCCCAGCGCTGCTGTTCTGAATGAAACTGGCGGTATTCGTGCTTCTCGGTTCCGAATATTTTGATTTGCTTGATGGACTCTAATCGTTCCAGCAGGCTTTGCCGCAGGACGGCGTTGTGCACCATAAACTGCTTTCGGGACTGGGTCCGCCGCTTAGCGAAGAAGTAGACCGGCAGGAACAATACGATATAACAGAGGATGATCATGACGGTGATAGGCCAATAGATGTTTGAAATGATGATCGCAGCGGTGCAGGCAAGCAGCCATTCCTGAACGAACCCGGGCAAGGTAAACAGCCCGAATTTCTGAATTGTTCGGATGTCCTGGATGCATCTCTGCAGCATTTCGCCCCTGGGAGTCCGGGTGAAGAAATCGGCCGACGTATTCAAGATAGCGGCTAAAGCATCATGGATCCATTCGTAGGTCAGCCTGATCATAACCTTGGTCGAAACATACTTCCGTAGTACCGAGAGCAGCTCGGTTAGCAGCAGGGAGGCGAGCAGGAGAGCTGTCAGCCTTAGAAGCCCCGGGCTCTGCTGCTTCGTGAGCTCATCAATGACCTGTCCTATATAGACGGGAGTCAGTGCGCTGCATATCGCAACCGCTAGCGTCAGAAGCGATACGAGCAGGAGAGCTCCCTTGGCACGGAGCAGCTGCTTGGTAAAAAAAGTAATCCATTCCGGAAAACGAGCTATAATTAGTATCCACTCCCATTTATTTGAAATGACATTATCTTATCAGGGCTTCTTCAGAAGGGGCAAACTTTAAAAACAAGTGTTCGTACAAAAAGGGAAATGGAGCTCATCAATAGGGATGGCGGATGCGGGGATTTTCAGAAAATGAAAGCTCTTATTTTCTCCTGTTCGCTTATTTTTTCTAGAAATGCGAACAAAAGCATGCTAAAAAGCCCCCAAATGCAGGCTTGCAGGCCGCAATGGAGGCTTAAATTTTTATGGAGCGAAGCCACTTATTAATAGCTCATCTTAACGGTACGTGTTGCATCGATATAGTCTACTTTGGCACCCAATACTTCGGCAAGGAGCCGGACGGGTACCATCGTATTTTCGCCGATCAGACGGGCCGGCGTGTCCGTTTGCTTCAGCTGCCCATTCACTTCATAGGCGTTTTGGGTTGTATACAGCGTCACTTTCATATTGCCCTTCGTATAGACGGCCGCCCGCTTGGAGTTATCCCAATCCACGTCGGCCCCTAGTGCGGCCGCGAGGTCGCGGATGTACAAATAGGAGAAGCCGTCGACAATGGCAGGCTGT
The DNA here is from genome assembly GCF_039543185.1 of Paenibacillus vulneris. Classification (NCBI taxonomy): domain Bacteria; kingdom Bacillati; phylum Bacillota; class Bacilli; order Caryophanales; family Paenibacillaceae; genus Paenibacillus; species Paenibacillus vulneris. The sequence goes on from NZ_BAABJG010000029.1 coordinate 188,129, forward strand.
CTTTTCATAGGGAAGCTGATGCCGTCAACGGAGTAGCTGCTGTCGTCCAGCCCGAAGCTGGCCGTACGTAAGAACGGAGCCACGGTAACGGCGGCAGTCTTATACTTGCCGGAGTCTTGGTGCAGCTTGGTTTTACCGATTCCAGCCACCGGTTCCGTGGTGAAATCCCACTCCTTGCTGTCATTCACCGTGCTGCCGTCACTTTTGGTGACTTGAACGCTCAGCTTCACACGATACGTTTGGTTGGCCTGCAGCGGCTTGCTGGGCAAGAGGATGAAGGCGTTCGTCAGCTTGTCGTCGTTATCCGGTGTGTTGACGAGCATATCCACCTTTTGCTTAGCGTTATCGGTCAGTTCGGCGCTGACAAGCTTCACCTTGTCGGTCCCTGTTCCGTAATATTGGGCCATGATGGGATAGCCGACCGGATAATTGGCGCTTGAATGAATACGGAGCGGGTCGGGGTCCTCGTTGCCGTTAAAGGTGGTAGGAACATAGCGGTCTCCCGGTACGGGAGATACGACGAGCTGGTTCGTTACCGTAGATGCATAACCGAACTCAATGATCGTATAGTCGCCGACCCTGCCGACACCGATCTCACTCACGTTAGGATCAAGATACGGATTTCTGTGATACGGCGCATCGAATAACAAATCCATTGCTTCGTTGGTACTTCCGGATACATAAGCGGCATCTTCTCCGACCTTGGACGTGTAACCGTAGTAAGCGGCGCGTTCCAGCGGAGTCGCTCCGATGAATTGCTTTTTGCCCGCCTCCTGCAGATGAAGGCTCTCCTGGCTGCTGTTCGTTTGCTTAACCTCGTTAACATTCAAGTAGCTCGCATGCGCGGTGGCGCTGGCATTCAGCCGTTCATTCAGTTTGACCGGAGGAAGCCCGTATAGCGTACGGTAATCATTAAGGGCATTAAATGCCGCCAGCTGCTCCGGTCCTGCGGCCGCGAATTGGCTTTGGGCATTCTGGGCAACCGTGAACGTCCAGGATTCCTCCAGAGGCTGATAGCCCTTGAAGGTTACGGACATGCGGACCGTATAGCTGCCGGGTGTCAAATCCTTGTCCGGGGTATACGTGAAGGCTCCTTGCTCCCTGTCGTAGGATGCGGGAACACTCGTGCCGTTCAAGAACATGGAATAAGCGATCGGCATCAAGTCCGTGTCCGTCTTTAAATAAAAGGTCAGCGTGGGGCGGGTAACCCCGACCGTATTTTGCGGAGCTCCTTGATAGCCGTATTTGAACGCAAACGCGCGGTCTGCGGGCAGTGCCAGACTGCTGAATAAGATAAGAAAGGCCAGAGCCGTCAGCATCATATACTTGCCTAGTCTTTGTGTTGTTAAAACCAATGGAATGCCTCCTTTTCTTGCTGATCTGTTGAAATCCAACTTCCGCTGTTCTAACATTTCGGCAGCTATCCGCCAAACCCTTTAATAAAATGTTTCCAGCTGGCTTGTCCCTATAGTTTCAGCTCATAAGTATAAACGAGGCAGAGGCGAATAAGTTACGGTATGTATGAAGAAAATGCGTTGTCTGCATAGGGAGCGCCATAGGCTTCGCTTTCAGGATTTGGTCCGCGTGAAGCCAAGCCTGGCACATCCGGAAACCCTTGCTGCTGCGGGATGTAGCAAATTTCGCATATCCCCGGAAAGAAACGGCTTATGTACAATCGCCCGGGTTGTTGCTTAAACTTGTTTATTATTTATAGGGTTAAACCAGGGGGAGCGACAAGCGTTGGACGTACAGAAGCAGATGATTTATTACAATCCTCTCGCTGCGGAGAAAGATGTAAGCGGTTTTCGTCTGGAGGGAGAGGCATCCGTATCGTTTCCGAACGGGGCCATGCGCATGGAGAATATGCTGGACCCCGAGGAGGGGCAGGCCTCCAATTTTGTATTTTGGTGTCCGGAGACGTTTCCGGCGGACATTGCCGTTGCCTGGGATTTTCGGCCGATAAGGGAGCCGGGGCTTTGTATGCTGTTCTTTGCCGCAACCGGCCGTCAAGGGGAGGATTTGTTTGCTCCTCATCTGGCCGAGCGGACAGGGCCGTATGAGCATTACCACAGCGGGGATATCAACGCTCTGCATGTGTCGTACTTCCGCCGCAGGTATCCGGAGGAGCGGGCGTTCCACACGTGCAACCTGCGCAAAAGCCGCGGGGCTCATCTCGTCTGCCAGGGAGCGGATCCGATACCGGACGTGGAGGATGCGCAGGGCGTCTACCGGATGGAGCTGATCAAGCAGGGAGCGGACATCGCTTTCTCGGTCAACGGATTGACCGTCCTCCGATGGACGGATGACGGCCACACTTACGGCCCGCGGCTGGGCGGAGGGAAGATCGGCTTCCGGCAGATGGCCCCGCTGGTAGGGGAATATGCGAATTTGACCGTTTATGCGTTGAAATAAAACGTCTATAAGGGTCCGTATGGGCGGATACCAAGGATGGAAGGGAGTAGGATGACAGTGATATACAGCTTTGAGGATGGTGTTCCCGGGAGCTTCGTACCGGACGGACAGTCACGGCTTGCAATCAGCAATCGGCGGTATAAGGACGGAACCCATAGCCTGCAATGGGATTATTCGGGCCAAGCGGTGCTGAAGGTCAGGGGGCCTATCGGGTATCGGCCGTTTCAGGAGGGCTCCAGGAGCCAGGCGAGAGCCTCCTTCGCGGTATGGATTTATAATCCCCGCCCGATACAGGATAAGCTGACCTTCCAGTTTGGCCGCAAGGATGGAGAGCAGGTGGATTGCGGGTTTGATTTTCGGCTTAATTTTCTGGGGTGGCGCACAGCCTGGGTAGCATACGAGCGGGATATGCAGGGAACGCCTCATCCCGAGATGGATTGTCTCATCATCAAGGGGCCGAAATCGGCCGGGGCAGGCACCTTGTACATGGATCAAATGCTGCTGTGCACCCCTATTGATCCCCGGTTTCATACGCGGGATGTTCAGGTCCCGTTCGTCAATCTTCGTGCGGACACGGCAGCGAACGCTCATTGGCTCGGCTTGTATGCCTTCAAACAGCTGGAGCGGAGACTTCCCGTCCCGGAGGAGATAACGCCAGCACAGCTCGACAGCCATCGGAGGATGGAGGACCGGTTCGAGGCATACTTCCTGAAGAAAAGGCCCGTGACAGCGGAGGATATGCAGCGAATCGAAGGCAAATTCGCATCGTATGATATTTCATTTTCCGCTGACGGTATCTCGGGACGGCCGGTGGAGCTTCCCTTCTTCGATCATTTTCCGGAGCCTGAGAAGGACCGTTTGAAGAGGCTTGCAAACAGCGTGCAGCTGCAGGAATACACGAGGCTCATGATGGATATCGCGGTCTGCTACCGTTCTACAGATCATGGGGAGTGGAAGCAACGGCTAAAAGAGATGTTCATGGATTTGACCGACTATCTGGAGGACCAGGGCTGGGCATATGGGAGCTCACAGGGAACGGTGCATCACTTCGGCTATAATTTCCGCTATTTTTACCCGGCCGCTTTTTTAATGAGGCGCGTTTTACGTGAGGAGGAGCGTCTTGACCGGACTCAGCGCACGATGTATTGGTTCAGCGGAGCGGGACGCATTCATACGCCGCTCGAAGAAGTGGAGGGCAATGTCGATATCTTCAATACGACCTTGCACGGAATGCTCGCCAGCCTGCTGATCATGGACGATACGCCGTACAAGGTTCGCGAGCTGACGGCGTTCAAGCTGTGGCTGAGCCAGTCGCTTCTTCCGGCAAGAGGCTTGCGCGCGGCTTATAAGATCGACGGGTCAGCCTATCATCACGTCAATCATTATCCCGCTTATGCCGTCGGAGGGTTTCTGGGCGTGACGCCGGTTATGTACTTTACCAGCGGTACGGAATACCGGGTGACGCCGGAGGCGCACGAGACGGTTCGCAAAGCGCTGCTGGCGATGAGACTCTATTCGAACAAATACGAATGGCTGATCAGCTTGTCGGCGCGACATCCTACCGGCAAATGGGCCCTCGAGCTCGAGCCGTTCGAATATATGACGTTAGCCGGCACGCCGGACGGCACGAAGGAAATTGATGAGGAGGCGGCCGCCGCCTATTTGCGGCTGCTGAAGCCCGGTCAACCGACGGCGACAGGGGAGCGTCTGAAGGCTATGGGTCTGACGCCGGAGCCGGATCCGAACGGCCATTGGACGATGAACTATGCGGCGCTCTCGATTCATCGCAGAGGCTCGTGGCTGGCGGGAGTCCGCGGGCACAGCCGGTACCTGTGGGCTAACGAGACTTATGTCAGCGCCAATTTGTACGGAAGATACATTTCGCACGGGCATTTGCAAATTATGAGTCATGGGGATCCTATTAATCATGAGGACAGCGGCTATCACCATGACGGCTGGGACTGGAACCGCTGGCCGGGAACGACGACGATTTACAAGCCTATCGCCGAGCTGCGTTCCGATGTACGCAACGTGGATACGTTCAGCGGGTTCGAGGAGATGCTGATTTCCGATGAAACCTACGCCGGCGGCTTGCATCTGGAAGGGTGCAACGGGATGTTCGGGATGAAGCTGCATGAGCATCCCAAGTATGAGGGGTCGCATCGGGCAAGAAAATCCTTTTTCTTCTTCGATAACCGGATTATCTGCCTCGGGAGCGATATCGAGAACGAGAATGATGTGCATCCTACCGGGACTACACTGTTTCAAAACCATCTGGCCGATCCTAACGAAGCCCTATGGCTGAATGCGGATAAGGCTGTCCACAGGTTCCCTTATGGCAGGGAATTGGAATTAGACAACCCGGCATGGATGTTAGATAATAAGGGCAATGGATACTACATTCCGGCAGGTCAAACCTTGGGCGTATCGAAGTCGCTTCAGCATTCGAAGCACCTGGCGACGGATGCCGATACGGAGGGCCGGTTTGCGGCTGCGTGGCTTCATCATGGAACGGCTCCCAAAGGCGCAGGCTATGAATACGCGATGCTCGTGCAGACGGATCACGAGGGGATCAAGCGGTTTTACGACGCCATGCTTGTACCGGATCAGGCGGCATATACCGTGCTCCGCAAGGACCGTTCAGTGCATGCAGTGTATGACCGGGAGAGCCGGACGACGGCCTATGCCTGGTTCGAGGCGAATGAAAGCGCAAACATAGGCCCTGTATCCGCCGTGGATACCCCTTGCATGGTGATGGTTCGGGAGGACGGTGACCGATTGATTGTCAGCGCAGTAGATCCGGATCTCCGGTTATACGAGGGTACGGAGCCCGATCAGTATGACGAGAACGGCAGGCAGGTGGAGGTCAGCTTATATTCCCGTGCATGGGTTCATGCCGAGAGCAGGCCGCATATGCTGCGGATAACGCTCAAAGGGAGCTGGACCGGGCAAGGAGAGGACAGCCGCATCCGCGTCGTCGAAGGCGGTACCGATTGCACTATTGTAGAGCTGACGTGCCAGGATGCGATGCCTCAGCAGCTGACGCTTACGAGGCTCCATCATTAAATGCACGGTGAACAAGAAGCGGGAGAGGAAGCCTGCCGGGCGGCCGGGAGAGCGGACCGTCAGCTTCACCGGGCTTACATCGAGAACCATACGGAGGGGATGATGGGATGAAATCAGCGATTAACCGGCTGCCGGTCTTTTATCGGTACCTTTTGTCCTACATAGTATTGCTCCTGCTTCCGTTGCTTTTTTTGGGGACGACCGGGTATCTGCGTTTGGCCGATATTGTAGGCAATGAAGTGGAGAGGAATAATCAGGCGCTGCTCGATAAGCTGCAGGACGAAGTGGATCAGAAGCTGATCCAGATGAACAAAATAGCCGGGCAAATTACCCAGACGCCGGAGCTCTCCCCTTATGTTCTTACTCATGATACGCTCAGCATGTATGAAGGCAAAAAAGTGCTGGAAAGCAAGGTCGTGGACGATAGCATCCGCGAAATTCTGCTTAACATTCGAGGGACGGATTACCTGTACTCTTCACTGAGCGTGTATAAAGTGAAAGACTTCGTGACGGATTTTTATCATTATTCCGATTGGAACGGTAAGCAATTCTCGGAGGATTTGAACAGTCTGTCCGCGCCGCTGCTGCGGCCTGCCGAGGATGTGAAGATTGAGGGGCTTCCGTTCCAGCGGTTCATAACGTATCTGGTCCCGATACCGATCAATAGCCAGCGTCCCTATGGAACCGTCATGTTCATGCTGAAGGAGGACATGCTGCTGAAGGGGCTGAATCCGGAGCTGACGCTGCCGCAGGGCAATGCCGTCGTATTCGACTCCAAGGGGCAGGTGCTGTCCGCATACAAGCAGGAGGACTATTTGAAGGATCCTGCCTTCTACAAGCAGCTGACGGAGGAAAGAGGAAGCTCGCAGCTCGATATTATGAATAAACCGTATGCCGTTACGTATCAAAAATCAGCCAAGAGCGGACTGCTCTACGTCACGATGCAGCCTCAATCCTCCGTCATGGCCCCGGTCAACCGGGTTATTGTCGAATGGATCAACAGTCTGCTGATTATCTTTCTTGCCGGATCGCTGCTGGTCTATCTCGTCATGCTGTTTAACTACAAGCCGGTCAAGCGGCTGGCTTCGCTGGTGGAGACGGTTCGCGGACAGTCGATTCGCAAAGCGAATGAATTTGAAGCCATCGGCAGCGTCATTCATGATATGGTCAATTCGAACCGTCTGCTGGGCCGCAAGCTGGAGGAGAACCGGTACGCCGTCAAGGAGCATCTATTAGGGAGCCTCTTGAAAGGCGAGATGAAGACGCTGGAGGACATGAATGAGCGGGGCAAGGAAGTGGGCATCGTCTTTCCGAATCCGCTTGCCGCGGTGATGATTCTGGAGTATCCGTCCTCCTTGGTCCCTTATAAGGACAGACTGATTCAGGAGGTGGATCAGAAGCTCGGAGGCCGCTACATCGGCTATTCCAAGGACAGCCTGGAGGACAAGCGGGCGATGTTCATCCTGTCTGTCGAAGGCCCGCCGGAGGAGTGGAAGGCATGGCTTTTGCAGCTGCATGAGCATTTAAGCACGGTGTTCGAGGCTCCCATTACTATGGGGGTCGGAAACGTATACGCCGAGCTGACCCAGGTCGGCCGGTCTTATCTGGAGGCTTCGACCGCCATCGATTACAAGCTGATCCGGGGCAGCCAGAGAGCCTTGTTCTTCGATGAAATGATGGCACATCATTATGAGGATGTGTTTAATCCGAGACGGGTGCTTGATGATCTGGATATCGTGCTGCAGCACGGCAGTCCGGACCGGATCTCGGAGGAGGTTCAGCAGATCGCCGTCCGCATGAAGCAAAGCGGGCTGACGCTGTTCATCGCCAGAGAGCTCTGCTACGATATGATCCGCAAATTCATAGCGGTGGTTGAGAAAAAGCAGCCGGGGAGCTCCAACGGAAGCTTTCCCGATGTTATGGCATTGACCGATTTCACCACGCTGGATGAAATAGCCGATTTGTTCACTACCGCCTGCGCTACGCTCTGCGAGTCGCTCAAGGAGCATAAGCCGGCGTCCCCGACGGCACTGATTGATCAAATAACGCAGTATATTCAGAATCATTACAATGAGCCGGACTTTTCCGTGCAAAAGATTGCGGACCATTTCTCGCTGTCCTTGTCCTATTTAAGCCGTTATTTTAAAGAGCAGACAGGTCGTACCGTGATGGATTATTTGAATGAAATCCGCATCGATCAGGCGAAGCTGCTTCTCCGTACGGACGATCGTTCCGTTAAAGAAATTGTACTGCAGGTCGGATATTACGACGTGTCCAGCTTTATACGCAAGTTCAAGCAATCCGTCGGAGTCACTCCCGGAGAATACCGCAAGCAGCAGCGCGCTTGATCAGCCCCATGATATTGAACAGCCCTGACGTAAGTCGAAGCAGCCGTACAACCGGACTTCGCCTGCGGCGGGGCTTCTTTGTTGTAAACGCATGCAAAATCGGCATATGTGCAGGTACATTTTGACCTATTGGCCCCTGAAACCCTCGCCAGATCAAGTTTCGCATAGTGCGTGGGCAGATCTCGCTTATATACAGAGAGGACCGGACCGGTGTTAAATAAACCTATAAAAGCGATTACATGCATGGCATAGACAACATGGAGGTGAACGATCAGGATGGCGCAACAAACCGATACAGTGCAGCCGGGTATAATAAAAGGAGAGAGCCGGTCCAAGTCACAAGCAGCCAAAAAACTCCGCAGCATCATAATCAACTATGATTTATACCTGCTGCTGCTGCCGACACTTGCATACTTTATTATTTTTCATTACGTACCGATGTACGGATTGCAGATAGCGTTCCAGAACTTCAATCCCATCAAAGGCTACAGCGGAAGTCCATGGGTAGGCTTCGATAACTTCACCCGATTTTTTGAATCGTATCAATTCGGCACCATTATCAAAAATACGATCGGGATCAGCGTATACGAGCTGCTGGTTGCTTTTCCGGCACCGATTCTATTGGCGCTGATGATCAATCAGCTGACCAGCGAACGTTTTAAGAAAGTCGTGCAAACGGTTACTTATGCGCCTCATTTTATTTCGACGGTGGTTGTCGTAGGAATTGTCTCCTTGCTGCTTTCTCCGAAAACAGGAGCGGTTAATACGTTTCTGGGCATGTTCGGAATCAAGCCGATCTTCTTTATGGGGGAAGCGGCCTGGTTCAAATCGGTCTTCGTCTTTTCCGGCGTGTGGCAAAGCGTAGGCTGGGGAACCATCATCTACCTGGCCGCACTGACGGCGGTCAACCCGGACTTGCACGAGGCGGCGGTGGTGGATGGAGCAACCAAGCTGCAGCGCGTGCTTCACATCGACGTTCCGTCCATCATGCCTACCGTTATTATTATGCTGATCATGAATATGGGGCATATGATGAGCGTCGGGTTCGAAAAGGTATATTTGATGCAAAACTCGTTGAATGTCGACGCTTCCGAGACGATTCAGACTTATGTGTACAAGGCGGGTCTGGTGCAGGCTCAGTACAGCTACGCCTCGGCGATCGGGCTATTTAATACCGTGATTAACTTTATTCTATTAATTACAGTCAACAAAATCGCGAAATCGCTTAAACAGACGAGCCTATGGTAAAGGGGTGACAGGATGAAGCTTCCAAAAACAAAAGGCGATGTCGCATTCGACTTGGTCAATTATTCGTTAATAACCATTTTACTGATTCTGGTCATTTATCCGCTCTATTTCGTCGTCATGGCCTCGGTCACCGACCCGGATCTGATTTACTCGGGCAAGCTGCTGTTTTTCCCCGATCACTTGACCTGGGACGGCTATAAAAAGGTGCTGACTGAACCGTCCATTTGGCTCGGGTTTCGCAATTCGCTGCTGTATACTGTATTAGGGACGTCGATTAATGTCGTATTGACGATTTCGGCCGGCTATGCGCTCTCCAGAACCGATCTGGTTGGGAGAAACGTGTTCATGTTCCTGCTTGTCTTTACGATGTTCTTCGGCGGCGGCTTGATCCCGACCTACTTGTTGATCAAAGACCTGGGGATGCTGAACACGGTATGGGCGATGGTCATTCCGAACGCCGTATCCGTCTTCAATGTGATCATTACACGGACATTCTTCCAGTCGAACATTCCGGGTGAGGTACTGGAATCCGCCATGATCGACGGCTGTACGAATATGAAATTTTTCTTGAAAATAGCGATTCCCTTAGCGCTTCCGATTTGTGCCGTCATGGTGCTGTTCTACGCGGTAGGACATTGGAATTCGTATTTTCAGGCGCTCATCTATTTGAAGAGCAATGCGATGCAGCCGCTTCAGGTGATACTAAGAAACATTCTGATCATGAACGAAGGCTCCGATTTGCAAAACCTGCAGGACGGCTCGCAGGAGCAGCAGAAGCGGTTGGAGCTTATGAAATACGCGATCATTATCGTATCCAGCTTGCCGGTGCTTATCCTGTATCCGTTCCTTCAACGGTTTTTCGTAAAAGGGGCATTGGTAGGTTCATTAAAAGGGTAAACCGCGGGCAACCGCTGCTGAATATAACCATGGGAAGAACATGAGGGGGACGATGTCGATGAACAAGAACAAATGGCCGATTGCAGCAACCGCCTTAACGCTATCGCTTGCACTAGGTTTGACGGGCTGCGGAGGAGACAAGAGCGGCGCCGCGGGCGGAGATGAGAAGAAGACCGGCGAGCTGCCGGGCAACATTAATGCAACCGATTTCCCGATCGCCAAGGAGAAGCTGACCCTGAACTTCGCGGGCTTCAAGCCGCCTTCAGGCAAAGACTTGAACGATTACAAGCTGTTCCAGGATATCGAGGCCAAAACGAACATTCACATCAACTGGAACTTGACCCCGGGCAGCAGCTGGGCGGATAAGAAGAACCTGCTGTTCGCCGGCGGCGAGCTGCCTGACGCTTTTTACGGACATGGCATCCTGAGCGAGGACACCGATATCGTCAAGTACGGATCGCAAGGCATTCTTATCCCGCTGGATGGGCTGATCGACAAATACGCCCCGAATATCAAAAAGCTGCTGGATGAAAATCCTGCTTACAAAAAGCAGCTGACGGCGCCGGACGGCCATATATATTCGCTGCCGACGATTAACGAGACGTATCCGAGAACGAAGTCGACGATGTTCATTAATAAGAAGTGGCTGGACGAATTGAAGCTGCCGATGCCGACAACGATCGATGAGCTGTACACGACCTTGAAGGCGTTTAAGGAGAACGATCTGGGCGGCAATAACAAGAAGGACCAAATTCCGCTTTCCTTTGTACAGAACAACGGCAGCAACACGGATATCAACGCCCTCTTCGGAGCGTTCGGCGTAATTGACCGCGATATTCACAAGGTCGGTCATAACCACTTGTACGTGGAGAACAACAAGGTGATGTATACGGCGGTACAGCCGCAGTATAAGGAAGCGATCCAGTTCGTTAACAAGCTGTTCGCCGAGGGCTTGGCAGATCAGGAGAGCTTCACCCAGGATGCCAAGGTGTTCAACGCCAAGACAAGCAAAGGCATCGTAGGCGTCGCTATGGACTGGAATCCGAGCAATCAGGATTACGTATCGGTTCCTCCGCTGAAAGGACCGAACGGACAAAAGGCCGCGTGGGCCGATTATCCTGCCGGGATTCTGCTCAGAGGCTCCTTCTCGATTACCAACGTGAACAAAAACCCGGAAGCGACGATCCGCTGGATCGACTACTCGTTTGATCCGAAAATTTCGCTGCAATTCAGCAGCGGCGTCATAGGCGGAGACAGCCTGAAGGAGCGTCCGGACGGCAAATACGAAGAGATTACGCTTCCTGCCGGCGCCAATGAGGATGAGTTCAAGAAGGTTCCGCCTACCGCATACTCGGTGTGGGCTTTGACGAATAAAGTGAACGAAATGAAAGTCGTCACCCCTAGCGGCAAACGCAGTAAAGTCGACGTGGATAACGTGTATGCTCCGTCCCTTGTGAACAACGGCTTCCCGAAAACGTACTTTACCGCGGAGGAAAGCGACCAAATCTCACGGTACTTAACGGATATCGACGGCTATGTCGGCAAAATGAGCGCGAAGTGGATGATGTCCGGCGGCATCGATAAAGAGTGGGACGATTACGTGAAAAAGCTTAACGACATGGGACTCGATAAAATGATGAAAATATATCAAGGCGTCTACGATCGCTATAACAGCTCCAAATAAGCGACGGCTTGTAGGCTGTCCTAAGCAAGAAAAAGCTGTCTCTCCGCTTCTGCGGGAGGCAGCTTTTTGTGTCATTCAACGAAAGAGGAAGCAAGCTGATTCGGATACGAGCGCTCCCTATTGAATAGACCTGCGTCCAGCCGAGAGAGCATTCCGCCATGGGAAGCCGAATAGAACAATCAGGCTGTAGGCCCACAATAGCCATGCGGCAAGAACCGGTATGCGTTCCTCGGGAATGGCGGGGAACACCTGTCCAGGAAGGAGCAGGCTCGCTATATCGAGCAGCATGCCCGGAAGCGCGATGCAGCAGGAGCAGAGGAGGCAGTCTGAGGCCGGAACGTTTCTCCATCGGTATATCAGAGCGGTACACATGTAAATGAGCGGGACCGCCGCAGCAAAAAGAACCCAGGACATCCACGTACCCAGCAGCAGATGCCCTAAGTAGCGAAACAGAAGCGTGGCGCCGAGCCACAGTACAATACCCCATAGGACATAATTACGGAACATGCAGATTCCCTCCAGTCTTATTCGGTCTGATTTCGTTCCTGCAGAGCGAGCAGAAGCTGTTCCAGCTCCGTGTAAATGCGGTCTGCGGGAAAGTCCTTAGATAATAAAGCCTGAACTGCCAGCCCGTCGATCAGCGCATTGAGCAGGATCCCCCACCCATCCAAGGAGATGCCCGGTATCGGCGACTGGTGCCATCGGGCGGACAGCAGCTCCGTAAGGTGAGCATTTTCCTGTCCGATCAGCTGGCTTAGCTGTTCGCGGATCGAATCGTTTTGCAGCCCGGCAGCAAGGGAAGAGAAGAACAGCTGATGGTAAAAGGAATCGTAGCTGCACCGCTCCTTCGCGGCTTCGAGCAACTCGGCCGGCGTGGTGGCCGGACCCGTGCCGGCCGCTTCCTTCATCGACTTCCACGACGCCTTGCACATATGCTTGACGACCTCGACGAAGAGCTGCTCCTTCGTTTTGAAATGATAAAAGACGGTCCCTTGGGTTACGTTGGCATTATCGGCCACCGCCTTCAAGGTGGTTTTATCAAAGCCTTTCTCTACGATGCAGCGCTGAGCGGACTGCACAAGCTCTTCCTTGGATACGACATTCGGTTTGGCCATTAGGTTAGAGCCTCCTTTATTAGTGAGTTATCCAGATAACTAACTTTATCTTAAGGAAATCATTGACAATTGTCAATGGCATTACGCGAACGAAAAAAGCCGTCACGACGGCGGCAGGTTGTTGAAAAACCCATTCATATAGAAAAATGCGAAATGTGGTAGGTGGGGTATCCTTTGTAGGAGCGATAGTGTCCGCCTTTGTTCTCGGGAAATCACCGCTATATAACGAATATAATCAACATTTCCTGAGAACAACAGCGGCCGGAGGGGGATACCCTACTGAGGTACCAATGCCATTTTTCAAGCTTTACAGGTTTTTCTACAGACCAAGCCGTCTACGACGGCTGAATCTCGCTTTCGTAGACGGCTAGTTTGAGTACGTTGTTAATGAGCGGCTCCTGCTGCGGCGAGACTGCCGCGCCGGCGCTGGTACAGGTTGTTGCTGACGAGAGCGGCAATGATAAGCAGAGTGCCGCTGATATCATAAACGGTCATTGCATGACCTTGAAGAACCGTGATAATAAAGGTTGTGACAGGGACAAAGTTAATGAACAGGATACCGTTCACCGGAGATAGCAGCTTAATGCCCGTATTCCAGCTGATGAGCGCGAACAGACCAGCGATTAGAATCATGAAGCTGAGCTCGAAGCCAGCGGAATATACCATATGGAAGGTTGGAGCGTGCAAAATGCCGAGTGCCGTTAAGAGCAGAACGATGGCCGCCGACGTTGCTGTACCCAGTACGCAGGTTAGCGTGGAATAGCGAAGCACCGACCAATCCTTGAATTGGCTGCCGCCGATCGTGTAGACGACCCAGCCGATGACGCCGAGAAGCACGAGCAGAACAGGAAATATGCTGTCTTGAACGAAAAACGCGCTCATATCCCCTTTGGTAATGACCATGAAGCATCCGATCAAAGCGACCGCGATACAGATGATCGTCGGCGGCTCCGGCTTCCGCTGCTTGAATATCCAGAGAAGCAGGACGGAAAGCATAGGCATGAGAGCTTCCATGACGGAGGCGAGAATGACACCGGAGGTTCCCAGTTGATTTTGCCCCCAAAATACGAGCAGATTATATACCGTAAAAGCCATCGTTCCGAACATCCACAGCGATTTGGCACGGCCGCCGAAGCTTAGCGCCTTTCTGCCTTCTTTGATCCAAAGCAGAACCACCAAAATAACGGAGACGGCGGAATAACGAATAACGGAAAAATAAAAAGGATCCAGGTGGGTAAACGCGCTTTCCGCTACCGGAAACATCGCACCCCAGGCAACGCTTGCCAGCAAGCACATCAAAATCCCCTTAATGATGTGGTCTTTTCTCATCGGTCCATATCCTACTTTCTTCCTGTAAATATCGATTCACACGATGTCTATCTTATTCCCAAAAACATATCATGTAAAATGATTGAAAATGATTATAAACATCATTATTATTGATATTATAAAAGGAAAAAGAGAGGAGCCTGGCAGGAAGTGGACATTAACGATTTGAAAATATTCCAAACGGTTGCAGAGCAAGGCAGCGTCAGCAAGGCGGCCAAGGAGCTGAGCTACGTGCAGTCCAATGTGACGGCAAGAATCCAGCAGCTCGAGCATGAGCTCGGAACGACGCTGTTCAGCAGACACCGCAAAGGCGTAGCGCTGAATGCGGACGGACGAAAGCTGCTCGAATATACGCAAAAAATATTGAAGCTGATGGACGATATGAAGCAGGCCTTCCATGATCAGGAGGACCCGTCAGGTCCGCTGCTCATTGGCACCGTAGAAACCGTATCCAGCCTGCCGGCTCTCTTATCCGCGTATTGCAAGCAGTATCCCCGGGTTGACTTGTCGCTGGTGACAGGCGTTACGGAGCATTTGATGAACGAGGTGCTGCAGTATCAGCTGGACGGGGCGTTCGTGACAGGACCGATTCAGCATGCGGAGATGGAGCAGGACTACCTGATTGAAGAAGACCTCGTCTTGATTGCCAAAAAGGACGAAGCCTTCAGCTCTTTGGAGCAGTGTCTGGATAAGCCGCTGCTTGTCTTCCGCGCAGGCTGCGGGTATCGAGCAAGGCTGGTGCAGTGGCTCGGCCAGCAGGGCGTAGCACCCGCCAAAATTATGGAATTCGGGACGCTTGAAACGATTCTGGCTATGGTCAGTTCAGGGCTCGGCATATCCCTGGTTCCAAAATCGACCATAAGGCATTTGGAAGCGGCCGGAGGGCTTCGCTGCTTCACATTGCCTGAGCAGTTCAGCCGGATTACGACCGTCTTTATCCGCCGCCGCGATTCCTTGCTAGGGGCTACCATGCAAAAGTTTCTGGACAATGTCTCCGAGTTCCACCGGATGAACAAGGCTGCGGCAGCGGCAGTGCAAGGCGCGGAGGAACATTTGGATGCTTCCGGCAGGCTTTCTGCCGGTTAAACGATTCCTCGCTTAAATGAATAATAAAATGCGCCTTCCCAGGAGCTTCTCATCCCCAGTGTTAACCGCTGTGTGAGAAGGGCCGGGTAGGCGCTTTTTTGTCTTGTAGCACTTTGAGGGGGGAGCATATCCCGCCGGAATATATTGGAGGCGTGGTTTTTCAACCTGGCCCAGCTTTGTGGGGCTGGAATCAGGCGTGAACGCACTGTTGCATTCCGGTTATATAGCGGCGGATCGGAACAGATGCTCCTTGAACTGATCCAGGACGGCCGATTGCCGCCGGTCGATATTGTACGCGTAATATACGTACCTTTTGTAGTCGTTTTGGGGAATAGGACGGCTGATCAGCTCCCCGCGTTCTACTTCCTTGCGAACAGCCAGGCGGGAGACGAACGAGACGCTCTCCCCAAGCATGACCGTCTGCTTGATAGCTTCCAGCGAATCGAGCTCCATATGCGCATTCAGCTCGATGCCGTTATGCTCCGCCCATTTGACGGTCAGCTGCCGCGTGCTCGATTCCGGACTATGCAGCAGGAACGGGACTTTTCCCAGCTGTTCGGCATCCAGCTCCATATTCTCTGCCAAGGGATGCTGCGGGGAAGCGATCAGCACCAGCTCATCCTCACACAGGGTCTGCGCGGCAAGGTAAGGCGCTTGGAAAGGCTCGCAGGATAGAATGCCAAGATCAATCTCGTGGTTCAGCAGCATCTCCTTGATGACCGGAGCGGTCTTGACCATCAGCGTTAAGCTGATTCTCGGATACGCTTTGGCGAAGCCGCTCAAGATTCGCGGCAGCATGTATGTACCGGGCACATAGCTGGCCCCGATACGTAACGAGCCTCTGCCCAATTGGTCGTATTCCTTGACGACGCGCTCAGCCTCCTGAGCCAGCGAGTTGATTTTGGCCGAATAGTGGCAGAGCGATTGGCCGGCTTCGGTCAGCAGTATTTTGCCTGATCGGGCTTCGAACAGCTGAACGCCGAGCTCCTGCTCCAGGCTCTTCATGTGAAAGGTGACGGTCGGCTGCTTTAAGCCGAGCGCATCGGCAACAGGAGTAATCTTCTTATGCTTCTCCAACAATTCGACAATTTGCAGCTTCAGCAGATTCATGACTCACCTTCCTCTGGGTTATTAATCAGTCTGCAATCAGTATAGAAAAAATCTATGGGAATGAATAGATCCCATTGATAAATTTAACAGAAGCTTTACGCAGAGATAATACATCCCTGCATTTGGGCCTGTACACTGAGGTTAGCTTGACAGATAGGAAGGGAATTTCATGGATGTCATCATTCGAGGCTTACAAAAATCGTTCGATCAGGTTCAGGCGCTGCAGCCGACCGATCTGCGAATTCGACAAGGCCGCTTTACGACGCTGCTAGGCCCGTCAGGCTGCGGCAAAACGACGCTGCTGCGCATGATTGCGGGTCTGGAGACACCAGACCGCGGCGAGCTGTTCGTGGGTGGCGAGTGCTTGTTCTCCAGCGATCGGAAGGTCGATAAGCCCGCACACCGCAGAAGCTTCGGGATGGTGTTTCAGGACTTCGCGCTATGGCCGCATATGACGGTGTTCGAGAACGTCGCTTTCGGACTGCGGGCCAAAGGCAGCACGAAGGATTTGAAGCGGCAGGTGCAGGAGGCCATCGACAAGGTCCGGCTAAGCGGATTGGAGGGGCGCTATCCGCACCAGCTGTCCGGGGGACAGCAGCAGCGGGTGGCCTTCGCCCGGGCAGTCGTGACGCGTCCGCAGCTCGTCCTGTTCGACGAGCCGCTCAGTGCGCTCGATGCGATGCTGCGCGACGAGATGAGGCTGGAGCTGATCAGCCTTGTGCGGGATATCGGGCTGACGGCGCTCTACGTAACGCATGATCAGACGGAAGCGATGTCCATGTCCGACGAGATTATCGTAATGAAGGAAGGACGCATTCTCCAGAGCGGCCAGCCGGAGCAAATTTACAAACTGCCGGCGCATCCTTTCGTCGCGCAGTTTATCGGCAAATCGAATTGGCTGGAGAAGGACAAGCGGATGGTTCGGCCGGAGCACGTTCTCTGGCAGCCGTCAGGTGACGGTGCGGAGCATGAGCAGGAAACCTTTACAGGCACGATCCGCAGCGTCAGCTATTTAGGCGACCGCTATGAGGTACAGCTGGACATGGGGGCAATGGGCTTATGGACCGCGTACCATCAGGTACGACTGCAGATCGGGCAGCCGATCGACGTTTACGTATCACAACGGCATATTCATCACATTTTGTAATCCAATGGGGAGGCTTATATCAATGAAAATGAGAACCGGATGGAAGAGCGGGGCGCTTCTTTTACTAGCGGCTGTGGTTGGATTCGGAGCATCAGGCTGCGGCACCTCGCAGCAGCAGACGGCAGCGAACGGAGCGGCGCCCAAGGCCGACCCGTCTGCGCAGCAAACGGTGAAAAGCGAGGAGAAAAAAGAGGAGAAGAAGCTGAGCGGCAAGCTGGTGGTATACAGCGCAGGTCCCAAGGAGCTGGCCGAAAGCATTCAAAAGGGCTATGAAGCGAAAACCGGCGTGAAAATCGAAATGTTCCAGGGCACGACAGGGAAAATTTTATCCCGTATGGAGGCCGAAAAGGCAAATCCGGTTGTCGACGTCGTCGTACTGGCATCTCTGCCATCGGCTCAAGGCTTGAAGAAGAGCGGCCTGACCCTGGAATACAAGGAAGCGAAAAATGCGGATAAGCTGATCCCCGAGTGGTCCGATAAGGAAGGCAACTTCTTCGGATACAGCGCATCGGCGCTTGGTATCGGCTATAACACGAAGCTGGTCAAAACTCCTCCGAAGGAATGGGCGGACCTGGCGAAGGAGGAGTGGAAGGGTAAAGTGAACATCCCTGATCCAGCCTTGTCCGGCTCTGCACTTGATTTTGTCACCGGTTATTTGAGCATGAAGGGCGATTCCGGCTGGGATCTGCTTGAGCAGTACAAGAAAAACGGCGCAGCGATGGCAGGGGCCAACCAAGAGGCGCTGGATCCGGTCATTACCGGGTCCAAAAGCATCGTAGCTGCGGGCGTCGATTACATGACGTATCAAGCCAAAGCGAAGGGCGAGCCGATCGACATGATCTACCCGGCTAGCGGTACCGTGATCAGCCCGCGTCCTGCCGCGATCATCAAGTCCAGCAAAAACGTGGACAACGCCAAAGCGTTCATCGACTACTTGCTGTCGGATGAGGCGCAAAAAATGGTAGCCGAAACGTACCTGCTGCCGGGCCGCAAAGACGTTCCGGTTAAAGACCGCCCCGGTGTGGAGCAAATTCCGCAAATGAAGGTCGACTGGGCTTGGATGGATACCAATGGCGACGCCGTAACGAAAAAATTTACGCAGCTATTTAAATAAGAGGCGGCTATGCACAGCACAAACACGGGTTCTTTCAAAACATGGGGGATAACACTGGCGCTGCTGATCCTGGCTTTGCTGGTGGTCGTCCCGCTTTTTTTCATCTTTTTGACAAGCGTTCACTCCGGTGAACAATGGGACTGGACGGCACCGGTCCGTACCATTCTGGCCAACGAGCTGGGCGAGGTGTTCTGGAATTCCGTCTGGCTCGGCTTATGCGTCGTTGCAGGGACGACGGTGCTAGCTCTGCCGTTGGCGTGGGTCTTATCCAGAACCGATTTGAAGCGCCATACCTGGCTCGATATCGTGCTGCTGATTCCTTTCATGACACCGCCTTACATCGGTTCGATGGGCTGGATTTTGTTCATGCAGACGAACGGCTATCTGGAGCAGCTGCTGCCGGCGGCCTCTGACATCACGCCGATGTTTTTCAGCACCTTCGGAATGATCGCGATTATGAGCCTGCACTTATTCCCGTTTCTGTACTTGATTTTGCGCAATGCGCTTGTACAGATCGGCGGCAGTAAGGAGGAAGCGGCCAGCGTGCATGGAGGAGGCTTTCTGTACAGCTTTCGCCGCGTCGTGCTGCCGCTGCTGTTGTCCAGCTATGCGATGGGAGCGCTGCTGATTTTCGTCAAGACGATTGCGGAGTTCGGCACTCCAGCTACCTTCGGCCGCAAGATCGGATTTTACGTGCTGACATCGGAAATTCACAAGTACATCTCCAGTTGGCCGATCGACTTCGGCAAAGCGACGTCGCTCGCTTCGATCTTGTTAACCACATGCCTCCTCATCTGGTATGTGCAATCGGTAATCAGCCGGAGATTCACCTACTCGCTGGTTGGAGGCAAGGGCTCCCGAGGGAAGCTGTACCGGATGAACGGCTGGGTGCGTACTCTTGCGTGGCTCTACGTAGCAGGCTTGCTAGTGGTCTCCATCGGTATTCCGTACTTCTCCATTATTGCAGCCTCTTTGATGAAGCTGCGCGGCGTTGGCCTTGCCTGGAGCAACCTGACGCTTCAGCATTACGCGGAGCTTCTCACCTGGGGCTCCAAGAGCATGCAGGCGCTGATGAACAGTGTCAGCCTATCGATAACTTCGGCGACGATTTCCGTCATTCTCGGAACGTATTTCGCCCTGATGGTCGGCAGAGTCCGGACATGGCCCCAGAAGCTTACCGACTTGTTCAGCCTGCTGCCCAATACGGTGCCGGGTATCGTCATTGTGGTCGGCCTGATTCTACTGTGGAACGCGCCGTGGAATCCGGTTCCGCTGTATAACACTTACGGCATGGTGGTGCTGACGTATGTCGTCTTTTTCCTGCCGTATACGGTTCAATATGTCAAGGCGAATTTCGCTCAGCTGGACGATTCGCTGGTTCAGGCAGGGCGGGTATTTGGCGGCAGTGCGCCGTATATTTTCCGCCGCATCCTGCTGCCGCTTATCCTTCCGGGGATGCTGGCCGGCTGGATGATGACCTTCACGATCTCGGTTCGCGAGCTCGTCGCATCGCTTATGATTTTGCCGCCTTCTATGGAAACGTCGGCAACGTATATTTTTTCCCAATTCGAACAGGGCAAGGTGTCGCTCGGGATGGCGATGGCGGTGGTCTCCGTCGGTCTGACGACACTGCTGCTCCTTGCCGTTAACAAGTTAAGTGCAAACAAAAAGTGGAGTGTGGACTAATGCAAGTAACTGTATGGGGCGGTGCGGGGGAACATGGACGTTCTTGCTACCTCGTTGAACACCGCCAAACCCGCGTGTTGCTGGATTGCGGGGTGAAGAAGGAAGGAGCAGGGGAATACCCTCTGCTGGAGGAGCGGACCGTATCCGAATTGGATGCGGTGTTTCTTTCCCATGCCCACGAAGACCATTCCATGGCCTTGCCGCTGCTCTATAAGCTGGGCTATGAGGGAATCGTATGGACGACACGAGCGACCTCGCGGCAGCTTCCCTCCTATTTCGATGCATGGAGGCGATATGTGGCGGGGCAGGGCAGGGAGCTGCCATACGAAGAGAGACATATCCGGGAAATCCGCTATGGATTCCTGGAAGAGTTTGCTCTCGCTGGCAAATGGCTCGTCCTGTCAGATAAGCTAAGCGTCTGCTGGGGGAGAAGCGGTCATCTGCCGGGATCCCTATGGCTGCTGCTGGATCTGGAAGGGAGCCTGGTCTTCTTCTCGGGAGATTATACGTCCGAATCGGCTCTGCTGGCCGCGGAAATGCCTTGCCTGCCGGACCTTACCATACGAGCCAATGGGGAGAGGAGCCGAAGAAGCGGGCAGCAGGCAGGCGACGGCACTCCTATGCAATCCGCTGTCGATTTATCGATTGTGGAAGCGGCTTACGGAATTGAGGAGGATTCCCAGGAACGAAAGCTGGACCAATTGAAGGAAGTCATCGGTTCCGCGCTGGGTCGGGAGGAGACGGTGCTGCTTCCGGTGCCGACCTATGGGAGAGGGCAGGAGCTGCTATTATGGGCGCTCGATACGTTCCCTCAGACGAGGATCGTGGTTGAGCGGGAGCTTATGGACGGCCTCAGACAAATGCTGGAATGGCCGGAGTGGCTGCAAGAAGATGCGGCAGAGCGCATTGTAAGATGCCTCTCGGATGAACGCCTGCTTGTAGTAGAGCTAGAGACGGAGCGTGCACAAGCCCTCACAGACAGTGTCGGGGTCGGTACGATCGTGTTCGCGAACGACGGCATGATGCAATCGGCCAAATGCCGATGGTACTATGAAGAGCTTCGTGCAAGAGGAAGCTACCGTATCGTATTGACCGGGCATTTGGCCCGTGGCAGTCTGGGGCAGCGGCTGCTCAGCGGGGAAGAGCCGGGAGTAGACGGGAGCCGGATTCATTTTGTTCGGTACAAGGTACACCAAGGCATGCCTGACGTAAAGGCGATGCTGGATGCTGTTCCTGCCAAGCGGACGGTGCTTGTTCATGCAGGACAAGCAGCCACGGACGCCCTGATCAGCCGTCTAAGCGGGCAAGGATATGCAGGGCTCCATTCCATGAAGCCCGGAGAAGTACTGGCCGACCAGCCAGGCTAAGTCGTGCAATGAGAAATCCCCGGAAGCCATTCGCGGCGGCCGGGGAATTTTTGTAGGCTTCACGGGGAGGACAATAATGGAAGGATCTGTTTTTCCCTGCTTGGTGTCTTATGTATCTCGAAACCGTCAAACAAGCTCCCCGTGGCGGTGTATGATTCGTATTTCATTACATCTCCGTCCACTCGGATGAGTTGGTACAGCTGAGTGTTCGCTATGGAGTGATCCACTTGAGCTCCATTGTCTTTCCAATTTTTATCGGAAAGCTCCTTCATATGAGTACCGGCAAAAGAGACGACAAATACGGTGCCGCTCTTTGAACTCTTATCGTTCGTTCCCGCCGGGAGGCTGCTGATCTGGCCGCGTGCGTAGCTGTGATCATGGCCTTGAAGCACTAAATCCACATTATATTTTTCGATAAGAGGAAGCAGCTTTTCACGGACCTCCGCATTGTCTCGATCGGGAGAGTTAGCGAAGATCGGATGATGGAACGTCATGACCGTCCATTGATTCGGGTTGTTGGCCAGCACTTGTTCGAGCCAGGCTACCTGCGCGTCCAATTTCACAAACTTCGTATTGGTATTGAGAGAGATGATGCGCATGCCTTGATGGTCTGTATAGTAGACGGTTTCCTCTAAACCTGCAGGCCCGTTCTCCGGCAGGGCAAATTGCGGACGCCAGTACTGCGAGAGGCCTTTTTTCGCGCCGGGTACGATCTTCTCGTATTCATGGTTTCCGGGGGTCATAATACTGGGAACCATACCGTTCAGCCAGCCGCCGGCCTTGAACCATTCGCCCCACTGTTCATCCGCATCCCCCCGATCGACCAAATCACCGGCATGGAGAATGAATTTTGCCTCGGGGTGGTTGGAGTAAGCTTTGCGGATCACACGGGACCAATGCTCAAGAAGATCATGCTGAGCATCGCCAAGGTAAAGGAAAGCAAACGGTTCAGCCTTGTCAGAGGCTGTGGCGAACTCGAACCATTCGCTCCAGTTAGCGCCATCGCCCACGCGGTAAAGGTATTTTGTTTTCGGGAGAAGGTTTTCGAATTTGACCGTATGGAATTGTGCGGTGTACGGCTGATTTCCCTGGACTTCACTGCTGCTGCTGGCCATAACCGATATTGCCTTGTCCTTGAAAACGGTTGCATCTTCAGCAACAGCAATTTGGGCTTGGGGGGTGAGGACACTGGTATCTGTACGCCAAGTTACAGCTTGGGTTGTAGCGGGGTCATCATTCCAGTTCAGGATAATCCGATCCGGGACAGGTGTGGGCTTATACATATCGGCATCCGGAACCTTGGCTGCAGGCTGATTAGCCGATACGATATTCATACAAGGTAACGCGGCCACTAGCAGGAACATGAGAAGAACTGTACGGGCTTTAAAGCACCCCATTAACTTTTTTACTTCCATCAGCTTCTTTCCCCTCCATTACATAGGTTTTGTTAGCAAGTGTCTGAATTCATCATTTCTTTTACCTCCTATTCATTGTATCAATTCCACCATTTGGGTTAAGGGGCAAATGCATTACTTGTGTAGGGGGATTTTACATACATTGAGATGCGAGACATCACGGTCAGCTCCCCTCAGGTAGAAGCTTGTTCCCCGTCTTTTGTTGGTACAAACTATCCATGAATCGATCAAGCTCTGCTTTTTGTGAAGAAGGAGATACAAATTTAGCACGATTCAAGATTAAGGTAGCGCTGAATCTTACTACCTTGTCACCGTCATAAATATCCAGGTAGTAAAGATAACCCGAAGGAAGCTCCTGGCTTCTAGCTTCTGTAACGACCATATCTTTTAATAGGGAAGTGATTTTTTGGAGAGACTCTTGGTCTTCTACGACTTGCAATATACCGTTTCCGTATCGGATGTCGATCTTGGACACATGATTAAAGTCAGTTTTCAATATGGTTGGGACTGGAATATCTTTTTTATAAAGATTAGGCACCTCATATATTGTGGAACCATTGATACTGTACGTATAAAGCTGGACGTAAGCGTACTGGCTGATGTCTTGGTCCGTATAGGTTTCGAAGCTGTGAGGCGTGCTGCTGAACTTATCGCCCTTGATATCGGCTGCTCCGATGATCTCTCCCTTTTTACCGAAGAAATATAAAGTCGCCTCCAACTGATTCCACTTTTGCCGGTGAGAGTCATAGAAATATTGACCCGTCCTGCCGTAAACCAGCTGGCCCGTAATCTTGGTCCGCTTTCCTTCCTTCGTGAAAATGAGGTTACCTGCAGCAATGCCTTTTGTCACGGAATCGGGTATGTTTAACTCTCCGCTTCGAAAGAGCACCTTGTCTTCCTTCTCATCGTACACTACAGTTGCACCCAAATTATCGGCCACATAGCGAACCGGAACATAAAGGTGCCCTTTATAGTTCAAAGTATCATATTCGCTGTCCATCGCGCGGGGTTCTCCATTAAATTCAAATTTGACAGGGGATAAGAGTGCCTGAATGGCATCCGCGGCAAAAGCGACCGAGGATAACGACAGGGCAATTCCTATAAATATTCCTGACAATAGGTTCTTCATTCAAAACCACCTTCCAATATATGTTGTTTGTTCTTATTTCTTAGACGTCTCCATTGTTTTTTAGTTTCGATTCTGAACGAAGAACATTAAAGTGCTGCTGGGGACCCTAGTGGAAAGGCTTCAGGACCAAATCCTTCATGAACGTATCGAAAACATCCCAGGATAGTAAAATATAGGAGAGCCTTGTCGAATGAGCATGGAACCACGTCAGAAAATGGGAAATTTTATCATTGATCTTTATCTTCAGCACATCTATTCTATATTAGGCGACATATCGTCTTATCGGGAGCGATAGGACTGGATATAAGGCTCGTGCGGCGGTCGATTTGTGCCGGGCGGGCCCGGTTTGTTTTGTAAGAAAGGGCACGAAGGCACAGGGACGAACGATAAGGGAGTGTTCTTTTTTGAAGGAAGAAAAACTGAAAAGAGGGCTGAAGGCCCGCCATATGGCTATGATTTCGCTGGGCGGGTCGATCGGAACCGGATTGTTCTTGGCGAGCGGAGGGGCCATACATACGGCAGGTCCGGGGGGCGCTCTGTTTGCTTATTTGACCATTGGTATAATGGTGTATTTCCTGGTTACGAGTCTTGGGGAGATGGCCACCTACATGCCGGTATCCGGAACGTTCAGCACCTATGCGACAAAATTCGTTGATCCGGCACTTGGCTTTGCGCTTGGGTGGAATTATTGGTACAACTGGGCCATCACGATTGCGGCGGAATTGACGGCTGCGACGGTCATTATGAAATTCTGGTTTCCTGACAGCTCTTCGTTTTTATGGTCGGCGCTGTTTCTTGCTCTGATGACATTATTAAATCTGCTCTCGGTTAAAGGGTACGGGGAGACGGAGTTTTGGTTCGCTCTAATCAAGGTCATCACCGTTATCGTCTTTATTGGTGTTGGTCTTTTGATGATTGCCGGCATCTGGTCCCAGTCGTCGGTGGGCTTTCAAAACTGGAAGATCGGCGATGCTCCTTTTCATGGAGGCTTCCTGGCTGCGTTAAGCGTGTTCATGGCAGCGGGCTTTTCTTTTCAAGGAACGGAGCTGGTCGGTGTCGCGGCAGGGGAAAGCGAGAACCCCAGAGAAAATGTGCCGCGTGCCATCCGCACTGTGTTCTGGCGCATCTTGCTGTTTTATTTGCTGGCCATTCTCGTTATCGGTCTGATCATTCCTTATACGAGTGAAGCGTTATCGAGCGACAACATTCGAATGAGTCCTTTTACGATCGTGTTTGAAAAAGCCGGCTTAAGCATGGCCGCCTCAGTGATGAATGCGGTCATTCTGACCTCGGTATTGTCTGCGGGGAACTCCGGGATGTACGCATCGACTCGGATGCTGTGGGTGCTGGCCCAGGAAGGCAAAGCGCCGCGCTTCTTAAATAAGCTGACCCGCCATGGCGTGCCGGTATTTGCTTTGCTGGTAACCGCTGCGCTCGGGATGTTCGCCTTCCTGTCTTCCTTTTATGGAGACGGTCTGGTGTACACCTGGCTGTTGAATGCGTCCGGTATGTCTGGCTTTATTGCTTGGCTGGGGATTGCGATAAGCCATTACTATTTCCGCCGGGCCTACATGGCTCAAGGCAAGTCGCTTAAGGATCTGCCGTATCGAGCCAAATGGTTCCCGTTCGGGCCGATCTTGGCCGGGGTGCTTTGCGTGATCGTTATTATCGGACAAGCGATGGGGGCATACTCGGACGGCAAAATCGATTGGGCGTACATGTTCGCATCTTATATCGGAATTCCGCTGTTCCTGGCTATCTGGCTCGGATACAAATGGAAGTTTAAGACTAAGGTGCTGAAGCCTGAGGAATGCGTATTCGACGAAGAGGACATAGAAAAAAGCCGCTGAGGAGCGGCTTTTTTGTTGGGTAAGAAGCAGTAGTAAGTTGGAAAAATGACAGGTCTCCCGGTGGAATATCCCCCTCCGGCCGCTGTTGTTCTCTGGAAACTTGGATTATATTTTCTTAGCGGGTGTTTCCCGAGAACAAAGGCGAACGCTTTCGCTCCTCCAAGGGATATTCCACCTTCCGACCAAACATTTTTCATACCCTAGAGCCTCAAACCAAACCAAAAACCGCCGAAGAGGGCGGCTTTTTTCTACTAAGGGAAGGGGAAGAAGCAAGCCGTTAAGCCGTATGAAGCTTTTTCTTGCTGCGCAAAGCTTTAGGCTTGGAGTTCACCAGCACGATGCTGAGCAAAATAAGAATCAGTCCGGCGACCAGCGTTAACGTGATCTTTTCGCCCAAGAAGAGAACGCTGCAACTAATAGAGATAAGCGGGATAAGGAACGTAAACGAGCCTACCTTGCTGGCCTCACCTGAGCCGACCAGCTTGAAGAAGACAAGCCAGCCGAGGGCAATGACGAAAATGGAAATGAACAACAGGCAGACTACGAAGGGAAGGCTCCAATGAATATCGGACCAGCTTTCAAAGGCGGAGCCTGCACCCGTCAGGACGAGCCCGCCGATCAAAATTTGCAGGGCGACGACCCAGATGGCATCGACCTGTCCTGTTGTTTTTTTCATGTACAGCGTGCCCAGAGCCCAGCTAACGGCGCTTCCGATCGCAAGCCATATGCCTACGGTTGAGATAGGACCGGTAAAGCCTCCGCTGCTGATGGCGGCTACCCCGAGAAATCCAAGCACCAAGCCGAGCATTTTCATCCCGAACATCGACTCTCCGAGCCACAGCCACGAACCGAGCCCGAGCAGCACCGGCTGGAAGAAAACCAGAGCCGAGAACAGACCTGCCGGTAGATAGTTCAGCCCTACGGTCTGAAGCCCGTAATATAGAATGATGTTCAGAACGGAAGAGATAAGGTAGATGTGCCATGTCTGCTTCAAGCGCAGCAGCTTATATCTCGGCAAGCAAACGAGAACGAGGATAACGCCTCCGATCAGTGTTCGCACGCCTGCAAACAGCAGCGGGGGTGTATATAAAAGCGCGTATTTAGACAGCGGCCAGTTGATTCCCCATATGATAACGAGGAACGCCAAATAAACAGCAGCACGTGTACGTGAAAGCTGTGGCATGCAGATCACTCCTTGTTGTTTTCTCTGTTCAACATGATACAATGATTCTACTAATAAATAAAATGAATGTTAATCATAAGGGGTATACCATAAACGTTATGACTCATTCCCAGCTAAAATTATTTGTAAAAATTGTCGATACCGGAAGCTTCACCAGAGCCGGTCAAGAGCTGAATATGACACAGCCCGCGGTAAGCCGCGCCATCTCTACATTGGAGTCGGAGTTGGGCGTGACCCTTCTGATTCGGGACCGGCGCAAGGGAATCGTTCTTACGGAGGTAGGCAAACGTATTCTTGTGCTTTTTCGCGATATATTGAAGGGCTTCGATAAAGTCGATCAGGAAGTGGCGGCGGAGAAAGGCTTCGAGGTCGGACTGATTCGTATCGGTTCTTTTCCTGCGGCTTCGGCTCACTTCCTGCCCAAGATCTTCCGTGCCATCAGCGAAAAATACCCGCGTATCCGATTCGAGCTTCACGAGGGAAGCATCGACGAGATTAAGGAGTGGCTTGCTGCGAGAACGATCGATGTCGGATGGATTATTCCGCCGAACGAAGAGTTCGAAGCGGTCACCTTACTGAAGGAACAGATGTTTTTGTTTATGCGGGAGGACCACCCTTTGCATCAGCATGACCGCATTCATGTCAAGCATCTGGATCAGGAGCCGATGATCATTTGCAAGGGCGGCTATGAAGCTCCGCTTTATGAGCTTTTCGAGCAGGGAGGCTCGCGGCTGCAGGCCCAATTCATCGTTCACAACGCCAATACGGCTCTGAACATGATTGAAGAAGGTCTTGGCATGGCGATCATGTCCAATGTCTCTTTATCCTTGTCCGCCTTGCCGCCGCATGTTGTCATCCGGCCGTTGGAGCCGCAGCCCTACAGGGAAATTTTGCTGGCTGTTCCTTCCTTGGAGGAGTCCTCCTTAGCCGTCAAGCTGTTTATTCAAACGGCGAGGGAGTTATTCTCCATTTAGTAAAATTTTCAAAATATTAACATTGCCCATACATTCCGTTAACATTGGTCCCCTATACTCGACATGCCGAGTGAAAAAACTCGAAAATAATGTACCGGGGGATCAAGATGAAACAAAGAAAAGCTTGGATTGCATCTGCCATGATCGCAGGGATGATGCTGCAAACGTTGAATGTCAGTGCGGCTGCAGCCGATTATGTGCCGCTGCGGGCGCAGCTGGAGAAGCTAGGGGCGAAAGTGAGCTGGGACGCCAAAGATCGTACCGCAATGTTCAAGCTGAAGAACGGTATCGCCGGGATCGTCACGATCAATGAAGGGACATACCGTCTTGCAGGGAAGGAAGGCAAGCTGTCAAGCCCAGTGCAATTGGTTAACGAGCAGACGATGATTCCTGCGGCGCTGCTGCAAAGCATTTTGGCCGAAAACGCCAAATATCAGGATCCGAAGGATGCTGTCCCTATGTTCTCGGTTAAGGCACGGGGAGAGACGGAAGCGGTGGATTCGGGTGAGGATGCGGCGGATGATCCGGCCATTTGGGTAGATCCAGTCGACCCTTCCAAGAGCAAGCTGATTGCCACGAACAAAGCCGGGGGCATACTGGTGTATGACTTGAGCGGAAAGCAGCTGCAATCGTACAACGTCGGCAAAATGAACAATATCGATCTTCGTTACGACTTCCCGCTGGGAGGCAAAAAGGTGGATATCGTAGCGGCAACAAATCGTACGACCAATACCATAGATGTATTCTCTGTCTCCGGAGAAAACGGCGAGTTAACCCCGATTGTAGGCGAACCTATTAAATCGGCTATGGGCGAGGTGTACGGCTTCAGCTTGTATCACAGCCTGAGAACGGGAGCGTTCTATGCATTGGTATTGGGGAAAAAGGGTGAATTCGAGCAATATGAGCTGAAGGACGACGGCACCGGAAAGGTAGCGGGCAAGCTGGTTCGCGAATTCCGTCTCGGTACCCAATCGGAGGGGCTCGTTGCAGACGATGAGTACGGGACGATGTATATTGCCGAAGAGGATGTTGCGATCTGGAAGTACAATGCCGAGCCTGATGGCGGCAAGGAGCCGTTGGCACAAGTCGATATCGCGGACGGACGCCGTTTGCAGGATGACATTGAAGGCTTGACGATGTACTACGGTAAGGACGGCACCGGATATTTAATCGCTTCGAGCCAGGGCAGCAACAGCTACGCGATTTATGACCGCCAAAACGACAACAAATACATTTCCAATTTCAACATTGTGGATGGCGACCGCATCGACGGTACGAGCGAAACCGATGGCATCGATGTGCTTGGTTTTGGGCTCGGAGATCAATACCCGTACGGTATTTTCGTATCCCAGGATGACGCCAATTATGAGAATGGCAAGAAGATTAATCAGAACTTTAAAATTGTAGGCTGGGATCAGATCGCCAACTCGGCGAAACCAAATCTTCGTATGGATAACACGGTGAACCCGCGCGAATTGGTCAAAAGATAAGCCCTGAACGATACTATCTAGGGAAGCCGCTTTGTTTTCTCGCTTTAGAGGGAATGAGGCGGCTTCTTTCGTGATAGCGATTATCATTGTCATAATTTGGGAAATGCTATAACATAATACGATTAATAGTTCTCATTTAGAGAATCCAATTGCAGGGGGTAATCTTTGTTCGGAAAAGAGGCCATGCTGTATGTCAATGAATCGGATGCAGCCGCTTGCTGCGGGGATGTTTGGCTGGCGAGGCGCTGTGCGGTGTTCCGGCTTGCAAAGTATGGTCGATTCGCTGTATCACGGCGTCCTGTGCAGCACCGGGGATGGAGCTTATCCGGGCCGGGCGGGCCGCGGTACGGACGGGATGGCGGTCTCTTTTTCAAGCCTGTGAAGGTCCGGTTGACCATATTTCCCTTAAATTGAAGCTTGCGCCGTCATAGGGGGGAGCAGCTCCGCTTACCTTCCGCCATGATGAAAAAGAACATGGACAAACCATCGGGTTCGGGCTTACTATTAAGCAGAGCATGGTAAATTCAACCCAAAGGCAGGGGAGCCCCTAATGACGCAAAGCTGTATTTATTGTACGAAGGATGAACGGATTGAGAACCTGATGATCGAAATCGGTCAGCTGCGGGTGTCTACGCTGTATCTGTTCAGAGAGCAGACCTATCGCGGACGATGTATCGTAGCTTTGAACGAGCATGAGACGGAGTTTTTCCACCTCTCCCAAGAGAAACAGGACGCTTACATGCGGGACGTAGCCCAGACGGCGCGTGCCATCGAGCAGGCCTTCGCTCCGGACAAAATTAACTATGGCGCCTTCGGGGACACGATGCCGCACGTTCATTTCCACATCGTTCCGAAGTATGAAAATGAATATACCTGGGGCAAAATGTTCGAAATGAACCCGGCTCCGAACCAACAGCTTAGCGATGCCGAATATGAAGAGATTATCGCTCTGATCAAGAAGCATCTGTAAAAGGATCAGCTGCCAATCACCAACACACTCGGCAGAGTGTCCGGATTGTCTGAATTCCAAGGACTTGCCTTCTTTTAAAGAGGGTGAGTCTTTTTTTGTATAGTTGAATTTATAAGACTCCGAGGTCATCGGATGTGAAAGTTTTTATTTGGTGATAAAACTTCCTCTAAACGCGGCCGCATGTCTTTCAAAGGCCTTGCTAGAGGGATTCTCATTTACTCATTCTTCTGATTCCCGGGTAGGATAAGCACGCGTTCTGCTTGGGACGGAAGCTGCGAAATCTGTCGATACTCAAAGGCCCTTCTATACCTTTTTGCCTGTTTTTCCTCCCGGCCTAGTCCTAAGCTCCTGTCTTCATAAAATATTATCAAATCTTTCAATCGTTTCGTGATAGAATGCAATTGCAGTTCTATTATTCAAATAATGGAGGTATATGATGAGCAAATCCATGCATTGGAAGGCAACGCTGTTAAAGACGACACTCGCTCTTAGCCTCGCATTTCCGCTGCAATCTTTCTTTATGGATGGAGGGCAGCAGGCTTTTGCCGAAGGACCTAACGATCCGGCTCCTTTCATCAACGCTAAAGTAGTCAATGAGAACGCAGGTAAAAAGATTTTGTTCGATAACACCCACGGTCAAACGGCAGGCGCGGCGGATTGGGTTATTGACGGCGGTTTTTCCGATTTTGGCAACGCCTTGGCGGATAACGGCTATTATGTGAAGGAGCTTCGGAAGTCCAGCCCTATTACGCTTAAGGACCTGCAAGGCTATGATGTATTTGTTATAGGGGAAGCCAATGTTCCGTACAAGCAGACGGAGCAAGCAGCCATGAAGCAGTATGTTCAAAACGGCGGCAGCATTTTCTTCATCGCTGACCATTACAATGCAGACCGGAATAAAAACCGGTGGGACGGATCCGAGGTTATGAACGGCTATCGCCGCGGTGCTTGGGAAGATCCTGCCAAAGGCATGAGCACGGAGGAACGGAATTCCGCTGCTATGCAGGGTGTAGCCAGCTCCGATTGGCTGAATGAAAATTTCGGTGTGAGATTCCGCTATAACGCGCTTGGCGATATCATCACTGATAAGGTAGTCGCACCGGATCAGGCACTCGGTATTACAAAAGGGGTATCTACCGTTGCAATGCATGCAGGCTCAACGATTGAAATTATTGACCCTACGCGGGCCAAAGGGATCGTCTATCTGCCGCAAACCAAGGAAGCATGGCCTAATGCGGTGGATCAGGGCGTATATGCCGGAGGCGGTATCGCCGAAGGTCCGTATGTCGCCATTTCCAAGTCCGGCCTCGGTAAAGCCGCATTTATCGGCGACTCCTCTCCTGTAGAGGATGCTACGCCGAAATATTTGCGGGAGGAAAACGGTCAAAGAAAGACGACCTATGACGGCTTTAAAGAACAAAATGACGGCACTCTGCTCGTGAATATTATCAATTGGCTGAGCAAGAAGGAGAGCTATACGAAGCTGAGCGACGTGAGCGGGCTTCAGCTCGACCAGCCGACGCCATTGCTGCCGTTCGAGGCTCCGGAAGCATCCACTGAGCCTCAGAAGGAGCCATGGGCCGCACCTGATGCCGGATACAAATGGTGGGACCCTTCCACGTTTAAGCCGGGCTCCTACGGCGGTGCAACAGCCGCTCCAACTGCAGCGTACAGCTTCGTGCATCAGCCACAGCTGCCGAATGCACAGCAGTTCCAAATCCGTGTCGTTGCGGATAACCTGCCGGCTTACGGAACGGTATCCGGCTTCAGCGCAGGCATTTATTTAACCGGGGGCACCCAGGTCGCCCAGATTCAAAATGCCGACGGCACTTGGCCGACCGCATATGGCTACAGCTCTGCTTTCAGCATGACAGCCGATGGCTTGGGCCATGCCTACAAGGATCTCACGGTTCGCATTAAGCCGGACACTACAGGCGCGGCAAGTCTGCGTTTAAGACAAAACGGCAATAACCTCAAGACCGAATCGGTTACCTTGGCGAATGTGCCGGCCGAGCCGCTTCCCGAGGACAAGCCGCCTCTACCTGACCAAATTTCGATAGCGGATGCGCGGAGCAAGGCGGACAATACCCTTGTTACCGTAGAAGGTATCGTGACTACAGAGCCCGGGGCTTTCGGCGGGCAAGCGTTCTATCTTCAGGATGATTCCGCCGGAATCTATGTATTCCAAAGCCAAAGCGGCTTCCATCAAGGAGATAAGGTGAAGGTTACCGCTTCGCTTACTCACTATAACTCGGAGCTTGAGCTGGCCTCGCCTGTAGCTATCGCGAAGACCGGTACAGCCGAGCTTCCTGCGGTGAAGGCCGCTTCATCCGTCAACGAGAATAACCAGGGCCAGCTTATTGAGCTGTCCAACGTTACCATTCATAATGTAGTCGCTGCCACACCGGCGGGTTCCTTTGAATTCGACGCGACGTCCGGCTCAACTACCAACCATGTGCGCGTTGACGGCCGTACGGGGCTCACGCTGGATAAGTTCCCTTATCAGGAGGGGCAAGTTGTAACCGTCCGTGGAGTTGCGGCCATTTTCAAGGATAACTATCAGCTGAAGCCTCGCGGTTTAAGCGATTTTACAGCTGTTGATTCGTCTGCTCCTGTCACAACGGCTGACTTGTCCGGAACGCCGAACAGCAGCGGCTGGTACCGCGAGGATGTGACAGTGACGTTATCCGCAACGGATACCGGAACAGGTGTTGCATCGACCTTGTACAACACGAACGGTGGAGAATGGACGGGCTATACGGCTCCGGTGACCGTTTCCTCCGAAGGTGACACCCGTCTGCAATATTATTCCGTCGATAACGCCGGAAACAAGGAAGAGGTGCAATCACTCCTCATTCGTCTCGATAAAACGGCACCGACCGTGCGTCTGACGCAATCGGGCCAAAGCGTTCATAGCATCACCTATGATGAAGCCTTTACCTTCGAGCTGGCTGCAACGGACGGATTGTCCGGCGTCGCTTCCCAAAAGCTCCTTTTGGATGGCAAAGAGATTGCCTCCGGTCAATCGCTTCAGGCGAAGCAAGTGGGACTCGGTTCCCATACGGTACAGTACCGCGTTGAGGATGCTGCCGGAAATACGGCCGAGCAGAGCTTCAGCTTCGAGATCACGTTCAGCACCAGCTTCTCCGCTGTGCAAGCCTTAATTGATCAGCTGGATAAGAACGGCCAGTTCAAAAATAACGGGGAAGCCAATTCCCTGAAGGCCAAGCTGTCCAACGCGGAAAAACAGTTGGAGAAAGGCCATAAGGACCAAGCCATCAAGCATTTGAACGATCTTCAGGATACGGTGGAGAAGGATGCGGCCAAGGGCAAAATGACGGCTTTCGCCCGCGAGCAGCTGGCTCAGCATCTTGCTTATTTGCTGCAAAGCATTTCCCGTTAACCGATTCCTAGCTAAAGCTATGTATAGCTGCGGCAGCCGGAACAGCGTCTCTGTTCTGGCTGCCGTTTTTTGCTGGTTTCGGGGCTCCCCGCAGTCCTGAATCGGCTTTGAGGAAGGCCTTACAATGTGGGGCTATTTTCATTTAGAGGCACTGTCGCTTAATCTTGCGCCTCCTATCGCAATGCCGGCCAGCAAGCTGACGGTAACAAACAGCGCACCCAGCAGGAACATATCGCTGAGAGCGCCGCTGAACGCCCGCTCAAGCTCCAGCAGCACCGAGTCCGGCATTCCGGAACGTACTTCTTGGTTTAATAATAGCTCCGGGTCGGCGAACTGCTGCAGCTGCCCGGACGTCATGATGCTTCCATGCTCCAATCTGGCCACAGTCCCTCTCGTAAGAATCCCGCCCATGATGCTGATGCCAAAGGTGCCTCCGACAGACCGGAAAAACTGGTTGGAGGACGTCGCTGCCCCTCGCCGCTCCCAGCTCACCGCGTGCTGCGCCGCCGTCCCCAAAGCAGGGAAGATCGCGCCAAGCCCCAGTCCGGTAACCACCATATACATCACGAGCTGCATTAGGGTTGTATCGATGCTCATCCGGGAGAACAGCAAGAAGCCGATCAAGGTTAGGGTCAAGCTCGCTGCAAGAACCGTTCGGTACGAAACCATCGTCAGCCATCTTCTGGAGCCCATAGTAGTCACTACGGTTGCAAGCATCAGGGGAACCAAAACGTACCCGGTAGCGGAAGGGGGTACTCCGATGACTCCCTGTGCGAATAACGGGATGTAAGCGATGGCTCCGAATAAGGCGGCGCTGACGAAAAATCCGGCAATATTGCTGCAGGAGATCGTACGAATTCGAAACAGCTGCAGCGGAATCAACGGCTCCGGAGCCTTGAGCTCCACCCACAGAAAGGCTGCAAGGAGTAAAGTGCCGACTCCAAATAACCCTAGAATGGCATCGCTGCGCCAAGCGTAAGTATTGCCCCCCATGACAAGCGCCAGCAGCAAGGAAACTACAGCGCCGGTAAAGGTTAATGCTCCAAGCCAATCGATCCTTGGTTTGCCCGCTGTGCGCGGCGGTTCTGCAAGAGCCCAAGCCAACATAATCCATGCGGCCAATCCGAACGGGAGGTTGATGAGAAAAATCCAGCTCCACTTCCACTGGACGAGCATTCCTCCTATCACAGGTCCGCCTATGCTTGATGCGGCGAACAGCGTACTGAATAATCCCATGAATCGGACCCTCTGCTCGGGAGAGTAAATATCCGCGATGATCGTGAAGGAAATCGGCATTAGTGCCCCGGCGCCGAGCCCTTGTATTCCTCGAAAGATAATCAGCTGGGGCATCGTCGAAGCGAAGCCGCACCATAGCGACCCTGTCAGAAACAGCAGCAGGCCGAATAAAAAAATACGTTTGCGGCCGAACAGATCGGCCAGCTTCCCGTAGATCGGCATGATGGCTGTTGATGCCAGCATATAGACGGTAAATACCCAGCTATACAGCGAGAGACCGCCTAACTGCCTGGTAATCGTGGGCATTGCAGCTGCCACGATGGTTTGGTCAAGGGAAGACAAGATCAGTCCGATGAGCAGCCCCGCCATGACCCATTTTGAATTCTTTTCCTTCATAGACATCGTTCTCTACCTCCGTTATAATCAACACTGTGTTGTATTTACAATGATGTGTCGATTATATTACCTCTCAAACCGGAAACCGGCAACCAACAATAACAGCCGGGATGCAGCATTTGTAACACTAATCCGGTGAAGTGTTGTATAAAATGATCATGTTAGACAGAAGGAGGATATCATGTCGATGAAGGAAACGACGGATCTTCGGGTTCAGCGTACGCTGCTATGTATTCGGGATGCGCTGATCTCGCTGATGAAGGAGCAGGGCTTTGATCGGACGACGGTTCGGGATATCACGTCTCGTGCGATGATTAACCGGGCTACGTTTTATTTGCATTATGAGGACAAATACGCTTTGTTGAGGAGTCTGGTGGATGGGATGCTGGAGGAGCTGAAGCAGACGATGCAGCTGCCCGACCATTTTTCGGCCCAACAATTGCAGATGAGCACAGAGGTTCCTCCCGTATCCTTTGTCCGGCAGTTTGAGCATTTGGCTGCCCACGCCCCGTTCTATAAAGTAATGCTGGGGCCGAACGGGGTTCCCGGCTTTGCCGGTCGCATGGAGCAAGTGATTCAAGAAGCGCTGTTTGCAAGACAGGCGCTGGCACAGCCTGATGAACGCAGGCTCTCTCTCCCGAGGGAGCTCATAATCCGTTATGCGACGTCAGCTCATATCGGAATTATGAAGCATTGGCTGGAGCATGACATGCCTTATTCGGCCGATTATATGGCTAAGCAATTGAATCGGCTTCATATGCTGGGGCCAACGCAGTTGTCGCTTCCATCGGAGTAGCGAAACATCGGGAAGCAGCAAGAAGACGAGCCAACGGATGGCTCGTCTTGGAATCAAAGCGGTAATGGATCGCTGCCGCTTAACCTGCCGGACATGCTATTTCAACGCTGGTAAATGAACTCCGTCTATTAGTTGACGGTGGGCGTTTCAGGTTTCTTCAGCAGCTGAGTGAACCCTTTGTCCTGAAGATTTCGCAAAAATTGCAGCGCTTCGGCTCTGGTTAACGGATCGCTGCCGCCATACCCCTCCACCGTCGCTCCCGTCTTACCCTCAGAATAGCCGCTGCTGAGCAGGAAACGAATGGCATCCTGGTCATCCGCATAATGCTTACCATCCAAGCCCCCGATAATCCGGGCGACTTGAACCCGCTGAATCGCTTGGTCGCGTGAGTCTCCACTAAGGCCTAGCCGGAAATACCGTGCGTACTCATAGAACTTATCGCTCCAGCTGCTGGAATCCGCCTGAGCCTGCAAGTCTTGAACGCTGCCCGGATACATCCGGAACAGCATAGCCAGAAACTCGGCCTCGGTCACTTGTCCGTCGGGGCGGAACGTTCCATCGGAATAGCCGTCGACGACTTGGTACTGCCGGGCCCATTCAATCGAGGCTTTCGCCCAATGCGAGCCGATATCCCGGAAGGAATCCCGGGACTGCACAGGCGGTGAAACCTGGACGACACTGTCTACAGCTGCGGCGGACTTTTCTTTGATATGCACCGTATAGCTGAAATCCTTGCCTCCGAAGCTCGCCGTAATCTTGGCAGAGCCGGCTTTTATCCCTTGAATGATGCCGTTTTGGATCACGACATGATCTGAATCCGACGTGAATTGTACGGATGAGGACACGTCGGTTTTCGTTCCGCTCATGTAGTTGGCCGAAAAGCCGGGAACCTTGATCGTGCCGCCTACTTCGACGGAGGTAGGATAGGAGCCGTTCGGAACCAATGAATCTATGGCATCGCCTTGAGTCGTAAAGCTCCAGGTTTGCTGTTCCTCCGTTGAAGCAGAGCTCTCCATAAGGTTGCTCGCTTGATAACGGACCGTTACCGTATAGGCGGTATTCGGCTTAAGAGGCTCTTTGGGGATGTACAAAATCGCATTCTCATTGCCCGAGTGCTTGGAATCCACCAAATAATAGTCGACCTGATTGCCGGAGGCATCGCTAATTTGTGCGCTCAAGTGACTAAGCTTGCCTCCCGACGTGGTGCTGACGGAGATCGGATAGCCGACCTTGGCCCCGTTTTTGCCGTAATATTGCAGCGGATTAGGGGTTTCATAAGCATGCCAGTAGGAGGGGACCCCGGTCTGGCCGTTGTAAGGATAGTACACAGGCTTATAGTTCTGGGCGTTGTACGTGTACTCCTTGGTACCCGGATTAATAACGGTATAGCCGTTAGAGACGCCTATCCCAACCTCGCGGAACGATGGCATCAGCAAAATGATCCGGTGAAACGGAGCGTCGATCAGCACCTGGGCCGCTCCTGACGGAGATGTGCCGGTGGAGGCTACGGTCTCGCCGACCCCGCCTGCGGACGCATATCCGAAGGCTTTGGCGCGATCCCAGGGACCGGCGCCGGAGAAGCCCGGTTTGCCCTGTTCCTCGGTGTGCCCCATCTTTTTATCGATCTCCTGATAATTGGCATGGGCCTGCGATGCCTTGTTCAAATTCTCGTTAATAGAAACCGCCGGTACGCCTACGGCCCGTCTAAGCTTATTTATGAGCTCCAGCGAGGCTTGACGATGTGTGGAAAGCCGGGACATATCGATTCCGGAGTACACGTCGAGGGTAGAGGTAGGTACGATAGGCTCGTTGACCACCGGGTTGCTGACCGTTGTCTGCTGCTGTTGCTTCTGCTCCTGCGGCGTGATGTTCTCGACTGTAACCGGAATGGAGGCGGTCAAATCGTTGTAACGGATCGTCAACACGGTGGTCCCTGGACCTACTGCCGTGACGACTCCGCGGGAATTGACGGTGGCCACCTTCGTATCGGCTATCGAATAGGTGCATAATGCCGACACTTCGGCGGATACGCCCGGCTCGCCGAGCGCATAGTAGTAGGTTGTATAGACTGTATTTAACGTCATGGTCATCTCGGAGACTCCGGGCGAGAGCCGGGTATATTTAGGCGTTTGATAGGTTGCCCCTGTTACCGATGAGGCTTCTGCTATGTAAGCACCGCCGGGAAGAGCCGGCAGAGGAATCTGTGACAGCAATACGGCAGCCACAAGCGGTTTGACAAAAGGCTTCAGCATGACATAATCCTCCAGTTATTGAATGTTGTCCTACTACTATTCGCTACTGGAGAACTAATCCCTTCCAAAATTCGACAGATACTTCGCAAAATTTGGTTATAAGGTCCTAGTTAGGATCAGGAGGATCTGCGATATTCGCTGGGAGACTGCTTTTTCAGCTTTTTGAACATTTTGGAAAATAACAGCTGGTCCTTATAGCCTACGGAATAAGCGATCTCACCGATGGACAGCGAAGGATTGCTCATTAACTCGCATGCTTTGCTGATTCGAAAATGGATCAGGTAATCTTGCGGAGTCAGCCCTGTGGCGGCCTTAAACAGCTTGGACATGTATTTGCGCTCCAGTCCGATCCAATCCGCTATTTCACCGATCGTGATAGCTTGGGAATAATTGTTGTGAACGAATTCGATGGCTTTTTTGACATACAAGTCCTGCGTGTTGTCCTGCTTGGCTTCAGGGTGCTTGCACTCGGCCTCTTCAATCAGTACGGATAAAAAGCCGTATAAAGCGCTTAACATTCGGGTATCGCGGGTGCTGCTCATTTTGCTGGCTTCGTAAACCTGCTGAAAGCAGGCTTCAAGCGCTTCCCTCCGGGTGCAATGGAAGACGGGATGCTCCACAGATAAATGGGCCCGGCGTAAGTACAGCTCGGCGTTCAGCCCGTTAAAGGCGATCCAGGAGTAGGTCCACGGGTCCTGATCATCGGCGCGGTAGTAGGCTATGGCATCAGGAGTCAGCAGGAAGACGTCTCCCGAGCCCAAACGGTAGGTATGGTCACCGGCACGGTAAATACCTTGGCCGCTATGGACATACAATATTTTGTAATGGTCCTTCAGCGCCGGTCCCCAGGAGTGCCCCGGCGAGCAGTGCTCGAATCCGGAATAAAAAAGCTTTAATTCTATAGTGCGGATCGAGCGGTCGGAATGAAATCTGTAGTCGTGATAGCCCATATGCAGCCTCCGTCGTAAGGTACGATGTTTACTGTGAGACATTATACCATATAAAGAACTCATGCTGACATATGGAATGCTTGTCCCCCGATATAGAATGGAAGTAGGCTGGACGATTGTATGAAGGGAACTGTCTCTTCGTCAGACAGGCTGTGAACGATGAGTTTTTTGACACAAGATAAGATATCCTGCGGTTAAGGAGTCCCCCGATCAAGGAACAAGCATTTCTCATAGAACTCTCAAGGAGGAGAAACAATGAGCTATATCCCTAGCAATGAAAGATACGATACGATGGTATACAACCGATGCGGCACATCCGGACTCATGCTTCCGGCCGTATCCCTGGGTCTTTGGCATAACTTCGGAGGCCACGATTCTTATGAGAACGGCAGAGCTATGGTACGACGTGCGTTCGACCTGGGCATCACGCACTTTGACCTGGCGAACAACTACGGGCCGCCTCCGGGAAGCGCGGAGGAAAACTTCGGCAAAATGCTGCAGGCCGACTTTGCCGGCTACCGCGATGAAATGATTATTTCCACTAAAGCGGGCTACCGCATGTGGCCTGGACCTTACGGAGATTTCGGATCGAAGAAATACATCGTGTCCAGTCTTGATCAAAGCTTGAAGCGGATGAATCTGGATTATGTCGATATCTTCTATCATCACCGTCCGGATGCCAACACGCCGTTGGAAGAGACGATGGGAGCGCTGGATCTGCTGGTGCGTCAAGGGAAGGCGCTGTATGTCGGGATCTCCAATTACAGGGCGGACCGTGCGAAGGAAGCAATCGCGATTCTGAAGAGCATGGGAACTCCGGTGGTCATCCATCAGCCTAGATATTCCATGCTGGATCGCTGGGTCGAGGATGGCCTGCTGGATGTGCTGGAGGAGCAAGGAGTGGGCAGCATCGCGTATTCGCCTCTGTTCAAAGGTATCTTGACGGACCGCTATTTGAACGGCATTCCGCAGGATTCCCGTGCCGCAGGCTCCAGCGTATTCCTCAAGCCGGAGGAATTAACGGATGAAATGCTAGGCAAAGTCCGTCGTCTTGACGAGCTGGCTAAGCAGCGCGGGCAAAAGCTGT
The DNA here is from genome assembly GCF_039543185.1 of Paenibacillus vulneris. Classification (NCBI taxonomy): domain Bacteria; kingdom Bacillati; phylum Bacillota; class Bacilli; order Caryophanales; family Paenibacillaceae; genus Paenibacillus; species Paenibacillus vulneris. The sequence continues at coordinate 228,869 of NZ_BAABJG010000029.1, forward strand.
CGCAAATGGCTATTGCGTGGGTATTGAGGGGCGGTCGAGTGACCTCCGCATTGATCGGCGCGAGCAAGGTGAGCCAGATTGAAGATGCGGTGGCGGGCTTAAGCAACCTGAGCTTCAGCGAAGAGGAGCTTGCCGCTATCGAGAGCATCCTGAAAGGGTAGCTGGCGAATATTTGTAATGATTTTACAAATCGAGTGTGCTATACTGAATCAAATGAATAGTTCACGATGATGAAGAAGAGTAGACGAAGCTAAAGACTTCAGAGAGCGGATGGGTGGTGCGAATCCGTGTCGGTGCAGCGTTGAATGGGCTTCGGAGTGCGGATCTGAAGGCTTCGGCCGGTAGGTGAAGCGGATGTCTCACCGTTACAAGAGACAGGGTATCGAGGAAGAGCTCTCGAAAAAGGGCTGCTGCGCCTCCGTACCTGTAGAGCGAGTCTGCTTAGAGGCAGGCTAATGAAGGTGGTACCGCGAATTCAACTTCGTCCTTTTTAGGACGAAGTTTTTTTGTTGTTCTCACTGTTTCAGAAACGGGCAGCATCGATGCGATGCCGGTTCATCTATATTTTTTAAAGGGGGTGATGGCCATGGAAGACGGCTGGTGGTGGCGAAGTAACGATCAATTATTAAACAACTACCATTATGTAACTTTGAGGAGGATGTTCCATGAAACAACGTGTATTAACAGGAGATCGCATTACCGGCAAGCTGCACCTTGGCCATTACGTCGGAAGCTTGAAAAATCGGGTGGAGCTGCAGCATCAATATGAAACCTTTATTTTGCTTGCGGATGTGCAGGCATTGACGACACATTTTGACAACCCGCAGCTGATCCGGGATAACCTGAGGAATGTAGCGATGGATTATCTCGCCGTAGGCATTGATCCGGAGAAGGCGACCCTGTTCGTTCAATCGATGATTCCGGAAATCGCCGAGCTGACCGTCTACTTCTCGATGTTCGTCACAGTCAACTCGCTGCGGCATAATCCCACGATTAAGACGGAGGCGAACGAACGCGGGTACAAGGATATGTATTACGGCTTTCTGGGTTATCCGGTCAGCCAGTCGGCGGATATCGCGTTTTGTAAAGCGACATTAATTCCTGTCGGCGAAGACCAAATCCCGCACATCGAGCAGACGCGCAAAATTGTACGGCGCTTTAACGATTTGTACGCCCCGGTGCTTGTCGAGCCGAGAGCCCTCGTAGGGGAGCGGCTGGATGGCTTGGACGGAAACAGCAAGATGAGCAAGAGTCTTGGCAACGCAATCTATCTCGATTCGTCGAAGGCGGAGCTGACGGACAAGATCAAGAAGGCGAAAACCGACCCGAGCCGCATCCACAAGCAGGACCCGGGGCATCCGGAGATTTGCCCGATGTATGGCTATCATGCCGCATTCCGTCCGGACGGCAAGGAGGAGATCCGCGAGAGCTGCTCCAAGGGCCGCATCGGCTGCGCCGATTGCAAGAAGCTGATCATCTCTGCGATGAACGAGCTCTTGGAGCCGATTCGGGAGCGCAGGCAGCAGGCGGCCGCCAAGCCGGGCTTCATAGATGAGATGCTGATGGCGGGAACGGAGAAGGCGCGGGCTGTAGCTAAGGAAACGATGCTGGAGGTCCGTGAGGCGATGGGTATCCAGTATTTCAAATGATTGCCAAATATAGATAGATGGGATTATAATCAAACCTACAATTGAACACTTCTCTTATCCAGAGTTCGGCGGAGGGACTGGCCCGATGAAGCCGCGGCAACCGGCTTGTCAACGGCAAGCACGGTGCAAATTCCTGCGAGGCGATGACTGCCTCGATAGATGAGAGGGAAGGAAACCGTCAAATCGACATTAGCCCCCTTTCATTGGAAGGGGGTTCTTCGGGTCCCTGATTATTACAGAGCGATGATAGCCCGCAGCTTGACCGATACCGGTGTTTTTAATGCGACGATAGAATGGCTACAGCCGGACGGGCGATTCCGATGCACGCTTCCATGAGCGGGTTTTCTCCAATTCCTGGTTGAAGCCTTCTCCAGCCACATCATCGGCTTCGGTAAAGACGATAAAAGCATGGGGGTCCAGGGCCTGTACAAGCATCTTTAGCTTGCGCGCTTTATCGGCCGCCAGTACGACCATCATGATCACGCGGTGATCGTCGGTGTATCCTCCGGTGCCGGACAGCTTAGTCATGCCGCGGTCCAAATCCTCTAGCACGGCCTTGCTGAGCGCCTGTTCGTACTCCCGGGACGTAATGATATAGGCGACCTTGGAGCTTTTTTGCAGCTTCAGCACCATGTCCATGGCCTTGCGTGTCACGAATACGCTGACCAGCGCGTACAAAGCCTTCTCCGGGGCCAGCAGTATTCCTGCGGAGATGACGACCACGGAGTCCATCGCCATGATGGCCTGACTAGGCTTGACGCCAAGCCACTTGTGAAGCATCTGCGCCAGCAGCGTAAAGCCTCCCGTATTGCCATGGGCGCGAAAGACGATGCCGAGTCCCACTCCCGTCATTACGCCGCCATAGATGGCGGCCAGCAGGGGGTTATCGGTCAGCGGTCGCAAGGAATGCGTGAGCAGCACGAAGAATGGCATCAGGATCGAGCCGGTCACGGAGGCGGCAAGGGAACGAAGGCCCAGAATGAACGCGCTGAGCAGCAGAAGGATAACGCTGCCTGCCCACAAAATAATCATAGAGTCCGTATTCCACAGGCTTCCCAGCAGAATGGAGGCGCCCGACAAGCCGCCGGAGGCGATATGGTTCGGGCTCAGGAACCAGTTGAAGCCGAGCGCGACGACGAGCGTACCCGCCGCTATCATGCTGTATCGTTGAAGCTTGCGCATCATCCTATCCTCCTTTATTCCGTTTTTTGAGGATTATAAGACGGAATAGAAATCCGCGCAAGAATTCCCATTAATGCTAAAATGCTAAGCTGCATCGGCGCTTTCACGATGGATTCCTTTATCGCAGCGGGGCGGCGGAGCGGGTTCGTCCCTGGGCGTCCAACTCGCATGAGGCCGAGGCGGGCACCACTGCGCCGCCAGGCGGCCGATCGAGTTCGGCGGTCCGCAGCAAGGTTCGAGCCAGAGGCTATACAGGCACCTCTTTACTCCCCCGTTCCATCGGAGACTGGCATAACGGGCAAGCCTTGCTCTCGAGCTTGCCTTCCTTAGCGCTGCTGATCCGCGCCCAAGCGGGGCAGCTGCCGCTGGTGCAGATCCACGCAGGGACCGTGTGAAGCTTCCTCGGAGCGGAGGCATGCTCCGCCTTCGGCTTCGGCGCATAGCTGCGGCTCGTAACGTCGGCACCGGAGGCCGACTGTGCCGTCGAAGAGGAGGCTCCCGCCGTCCGCACGGCAACGCCAGGGGCCGATGAAGCCTCTGTGAACGGCGCCAATATAAAGCGCGACACGTTCGCCTTCTTGCCGCGGTAATACGCAGGGGAGCTCACGATGAGCTCCTCCTTGGCCCGGGTTATCGCTACATAGGCAAGCCGCCGTTCTTCCTCCAGGGCGGCCAAGGCTTCCTCTTGGATTTGCTGCCTCGTTCTCTTGTCCCCCTTCGTTACGGCGCCTGCCTCCACCGCCGAGCTGTGGGGCAGTATGCCCTCGGATAACCCTATGGCAAAGACGACGGGGAATTCGAGCCCCTTGGCCTTATGGATGGTCATTAAGGTGACCGTATCGGCGCCGGGATTGCCGCGCATCTGCTCCATGGCCTGATGCATCTCGGTCATGTGATCGATATGCTTCACGAATTCTTCAACCGTGTTGAATCGTTTGGCCGATGCCTCCAGCTCATCCAGCGTCTCCTTCAGCAGCTCCTTATGCGGAGTCAACGTCCGCCCGTCGGCGGTCTCCAGGAAAACATCGTAGAACCTGCGGCGAATTTCCTGAATGGCCTCCAGAGGCTTCATATCGGCAAGGACCCGGATCAGCTCGATGCGATCCTTGACCTTTTCCTTCTGATAATCCTTCAAATCAGGGAAGGTCATCAGATGAATCATCGGTCCCTTCTTGGGCTGGATGCCTTCGCGATGAAGAATATAATCCATGCATTTGTCGCGGCTCAAATACAGCGTCTGCAGAATGCCTGCCAGTGCCTCAAAGTCGCGGCGGTTCAAGCCGAGCCGCAAATGATCAATGACCGGTCTGACCATCCACTGGTCGTAGAACACATCGACGCTTCCGTAGTGAACGAACGGAATGCCTTGAATCACGAGCTCCTCCAGCATCGCCCGGCTGCTGCTTGCCGTTCGGTACAGGATGGCAAAGTCGCTGTAGGTGCGGATTCCTTGCTCCACGTCCTGCCGGATACGGCTCAGTACGGCCTGAGCCTCCTCATCCGTGTCTCCCGGCCGGATATATTGGGGAAGCGTCGGGCTTTGCCTCGTTGCCTGCAGCGTCTTGCTCTTGCGCCGCGTATTGTGCCGAATCACTTCATTGCCTAATCCGACGATGCTCGAGGTCGAACGGTAATTGATATCGAGCGTGATCGTTCTGGCTCCCGGATATTCCTTATGAAATTGAAGGATGAATTCGTGGTTCGCGCCCTGGAACGTGTAGATCGTCTGGTCGTCGTCTCCGACCACCATCAGATGGTTGTGCGGAGCCGCGATCATGCGAACGAGCTCGTACTGCAGCTTGTTGGTGTCCTGAAATTCGTCGTTCATGATGTATCGGAAACGATTTTGCAGCGACGACAGAAGGGAGGGAGATTCCTTCAGCAGCTGATGCGCATAAACCAAAATATCATCGAAATCCATCTTGTTATTAGAGACCTTCCACTGCTCATATTGCAGAAAGATGCGCTTCAGGTTGGCTTCGTCGGGTGTGAGCTCAGGCAAATCGTTCAGGTCGGTCATATTCATTTTGTACGCAGAGAGCGCGGAGAGCACGGTCTCGGGCTCATAATCGTCTTGAAGCCCGCGTTCGCGCAGCAATCGCTTCAATACAATATGCTGGTAGCGCGTCTCGCTGAATATCTCCTGCGTGTAGCCCTGCTTGCGCAGCAGCAGCAGGAAGAAGGAATGGAACGTACGCGCCTGTACCTCCTGGGCCATTCGGCTTGTGATCCCCGGCAGCTGTGCAATCCGCTGCTTCATCTCCGCAGCCGCTTTACTCGAGAAGGTAACAAGCAGAATGTGAGCCGGCTGCACATGGCGGACGGAGAGCAGGTAGCCTGTGCGCGCCACCAGCACGGAGGTTTTACCCGATCCGGCGCCGGCGAGCGTCAGGATGGGGCCTTCAAAATGCCGCACCGCCTGAATTTGCCGGGCGTTCAGGGCGATGCCGCGGCTCTCCAGAGCGCGGAAATAAAAAGCATCCGACTCATCATCGGATACCAGGTCCTTGCTTGTCTTGGCCGGAGCGATAGCGGCAAAAGGGACTTTCTTACTGTTTGCGCCGAACGGCCTTTTATAGTAAACGGGGTTCATCATTTAGAATCGTATCCTTTATGTATCGTCATTTTTGCATCGTCCATGTCCGGTTATACCAAACATACGTACTTATGTGAGTGTACATGAAATGAGCAGAAAGAACAATTCACTATGAAGGATTTTCCTGAATAAGGAACCTGGAAGAAGGGCTTCAAGACTAGTATTCTATGGTGATAGCCGGAATGCCGATAGTAATCCGGTTCTGATGCGTTATGGAGCTGCGGTGGACGGCGACCTGAAGATTCATCTCCTGCTTGCCGTTGTTAATATGCTCCTTAAACCTGGGGGAATAATAAGTTACGCTGGTGCTGCCTGCATCTTCGTACTGCTCTACCTTGTGAGCCTCGAGCCGCTTCTGTACCCAATCCTGCAAAGGGGAAGCGTCGATAGAGTATTCCTCTGATGCATTGCCTTGGATCATGACGTTCCATTGCGGCTTGATATGCAGGGAAGCTAGGTTGTCTGCCAGCCTTTGCTGTACTGACTGGATGACGGTAAAGCCTTCAGGTTGTGTCGTCTGGGCCGATACCACCAGCTCGGACGTGCCGTCCGGAAAACCGATCCATAGCAAGGTCTCCTCTACGCCGTTCGCAGCATCCTGAGAAGCTGTTTTATATAGCAGGTGGTCCGTCTCCTTGGTGATGTCTGAAGTTACGGGAAGCCCTAAAAGCTGGCTGATCTGCTGACCGATTTGTACAAATTGCATTTCGCTAGAATAGGATTGATAAGGCCCTGCATGCTTAACGATCATTTTTTGCTCCGACCCCATAAACTTCTCCGATAAAGGCATCAGCAGCTCAAAGCTGTTATCCGCCTTCCCGGCGGCCCCTGCACCCCAAGCACCCGCTATGCAGCTTACGGCAACCAGACAACCTATTACATAACCCAGCCATCGACGAATCATTCCGCGCACCTCTTTCCTGCAATCTATCAATCTAGCAGCTCTACTAGAAAGGATGCACCAAAACAGCCGGTTTTAAACCTGAGCGGCATCGGGCTTGCTCCAATTTGTTCCACCGGGGTCATTTTCAGCTGATTTTAAGTTTAGACCTTTACAATATGTTCATAATCTAGGTACACGGTACTTGGTGGAAAAAAATAAAGGAGTGAAGGAAAGGTGAAGCTTAAACGAAAAGCCCGGAGCCAAACCAAAGCGACAGTCATCCGTAACCGGACTCTACAGTACGGCCTAATCCTGACTATGCTCGCGATCATACCGATACTGCTTGTTTTTGGGGTGGAGCTTCTTCAGAGGGGTTCCTTTCAGGAAACATGGGCCTGGATGGTGCAAAATGATAAGCTGGTGCTGATGAACGCCCTGATCAATCTGTTCGTGCTGGTTTTCTTTTACAGCCTGTTCGGAGCTATGATGCCGGGGGCCACGGTGACCGCGCTGCTGCTGTTTATTATGGCTCTGATTACTTATTTTAAAACGAAGCTGATCGGGGAGCCGTTCTTCCCTTGGGATATATTCCTGAAAAAAGAAAGCATGAATATCCTTCCGCTGGTTACCGGACCGGCGGCAATCAAGCGTCTGTCTCTGGTAGGGGGCATCGTCGTCTTGATGATCACTCTATGCTTCGTATGGCCGCGGCTCAAATTACGCAGCGGAAGCCGCATCGTCCTGGGCCTGCTGTCCCTGTTTGCGCTGTATTCCTTCGGTGTAAGAACGCAGTGGGCCAGCCACATGATGGATAAGATGGGTGTTAGCGAAATCGTCTGGAATCAGCAGGAAAATTACAGCAACAACGGGATGGCGCTGGCCTTTACCATGAATGTGAAAAATGCCATTGTCCCTAAACCCGAGGGATACGGGGAACCGGCTATGGCTGCGTTGGCCCAAAATTTGGCGAGCCAAAGCCAGGTGAAGACGGCATCCGCCAAGAAAGCGACGGCAGATCCGTTTAACGGCAAGCAGCCGAACGTTATTTTTATTATGAACGAAGCGTTCTGGGACCCGACCCTGCTTCCCAATGTAACTTACAGCGAAGATCCGGTTCCAACAATTCATAAGCTGCAAAAGGAATCGACCTCCGGTTACTTGTTGTCGCCGCAATTCGGCGGGGGAACGAGCAATGTAGAGTACGAGGTGCTGACAGGACAATCCATGAGCTTCCTTCCCGACGGCTCGGTGCCTTATCAGCAGTACATTAATAAACCGGTGCCCAGCTTGGCCAGCTATTTTGAATCCAATGGCTACAAAAGCATGGGGATCCACTCGTACGAGGGATGGTTCTGGAACCGCGAGAATGTATACAAGCAGCTCGGATTCGAGAGCTTTATGAGCAAGGATCAATTCCAAAATCCCGAGTACAAGGGCCTGTTTATTTCGGATGATGAGGTGTCCCGGAATATTATCAAGCAGGTGGATGAGACCGATAAGCCTATGTTCATTTATGCGGTGACCATGCAAAACCACGGCCCTTATGACGATAACCGGTATGGGGAAACATCGATTAAGGCGGAAGGCAATTTGACCGATTCTGCGCGTTCTATACTGGAAACTTATACCCAAGGCGCACATGATGCCGATCAAAGCTTGCAAATGCTCATCGACCACTTCCAGCAATCCGATGAACCGACCGTCATTGTGTTCTATGGCGATCATCTGCCGATGCTCGGAATGGATTACGATGTGTATAAGCAGGGCGGAATGATTGGCAACGGCTCATGGTCGTTGGAGGATAACAAAAAAATGCACAGCGTTCCGTTCGTAATGTGGTCTAACGTCGATTTGCCGAAGGAGCAGGTGCCTGTCTTGAGCGATTCCTTCCTGGGGACGTACGTATTAGATAAATTGGGGATGGAAAAGCCGGCTACTCTTGCTTTGAATGAAAGCTTGATGGGGCAAACGCCGGGTCTGCTTCGCAACCTGGTTGTCGATGCCAACGGAGGTCTGCATCAAAATGTGCCGGACGAAGCTCAGGCAACCGTCAATGAGTACCGGGATTTTCAATATGATCAATTGTTCGGTAAGCAATATTTGGCCAAATATATCGATCAGGATTACTTGACCAAAGAGGCCCTGCCGAATTACAACGAAGAGTTTGCGATTCCTTCCGACGCGGAGGACCCGAGCAGCAAAAAAGGCTACTAGCCTAAAATAAAAAGCACTAACCTCTGCGGTTAGTGCTTTTTTTGGCGTTATTTCGCCAAGAAAAGTCCGGCGGCTAACGGCACAAGGTTAATAGGTTTTATGGTGATTCACTAAAGTGGGGAGCATCTTGGTATTCTTGACCATTCCCGAATGGCAAATTGGGCAGGAAGGGACCTCTTCCAAAGCAAAATTTTCCCTCATCCAGCAGGAGCATCCTTCGTTACTGCACATCCACACAGATGTCTGTTCTTCTTGAACTGGTTCCATAGCTTTCTTCGAGAAATACAATGTAACCCCTCCTTTGGTTTGTGCGTTTGAGCGTTCCTCATGTGAATGACCGGATGGTCTTGGAACGGGGAGGAAACACCGGAATCGTCACAGAAAGCCGACGGGACCGAATTTCCGTATGTACCGTAGAGATGCTTGCAGCGGTTCAAGGCTGTGTTACTGAAAAAGAACTGCCCGCTTGCGGGGGCAGTTCTCCCTTCCAAGTTGCAAACCTTACAGTTTTACAACATTCTCAGCTTGTGGTCCGCGGTTGCCTTGAACAACATTGAATTGTACACGTTGTCCTTCGTCAAGGGATTTGTATCCATCCCCAGTAATTGCGCTAAAGTGTACGAATACATCTTTACCGCCTTCAACCTCGATGAAGCCAAATCCTTTTTCCGCGTTAAACCATTTCACTGTTCCTGTTTCCATCTTCTAAAACCCTCCAATAAATTGTAACTAATATTTGTATGAATAAAAAAATTCACACATTAGAAAGAGCACCCTATAGTGGAAGTGATAACCTTTCTAATATGTGAATTATTGTCTCCTTTTATTCCAATAATTTATTATACCATATTCTTATGCAGAACAACAGTCCTTTAGAATAGGTATCGAAAGAATATTTTCCATCCATATGCCTTTAGCAAGCGCAAGCTTCTATTTTGGGCGGTCTCCCGTCCTTTTTTTCAATGAACGAAGTTTCAAGCGCCAGGACTCCATAGCGCTCCGTTGCCTATTGTAACCAGAAAGCGGGGTTTTAATTCTTATTGGGGTAAAAAGGACTGAGTGAACGCAGCGATGGATTGTTGAGAAGCTGTAAAGCTTGAAAAATGGTGAGGCTTTTCAACAAGCCTAGGGGCGTGCATCCGCAGTCCTTTTTGTATGGGAGGCGGTCATAAAAACATAGGGATTCGTCCAAGCATACGGAACATAGGATAGTATTAGGTTATCCATAGGCCCTCTTGGTCATAAGCGGTCTAAGAAAGGCGGGTGAAGGGGCGATGATAGTTCTTGTCAGCGGCACGCCGGACGTGGAGTCGTTAACCGATGCGGAAAGAATGATTTATCGGGAAAAGGACAGGAGCAGACGCACGTATACGTATGATTCATGGAATTCATTATTGTTCGAGCTGCAGGTAAGAGCCGCCATCATGGAGGCTGCCGCGGCTATGAACAGCAGCGAGGTATCGTTTTCCTCCTTTAAGCAGTCGCGCTGCAACGAGCGATTCTGGGAACGTAAGGAGAACGGAGCGTTTCTGCAAAGAAATGACGTCCGATCAAGTGCGGCGATTCGGGATATTTTTGAGAACGGGAGCTTGTATGCATTTGAATGTGCAACTGCCATTATTATCTTGTTATATAAAGCGGTGCTGGATATTATCGGCGATGAGAAATTCGATAGGCTGTTCAATCATTTGTATTTGTATTCGTGGAACTATGACCATGATCTGCGGTTGATTACGCTGGAGCATGGTGCGGAAGCGTTCGGAGGGGATATCCAGTATTTCAAGAATCCCGACGTCAACCCGGAATGGATAGAATGGCAGGGGGAAAATGTGATCAAGATGGGGGCGGGGCTTTATTACGGTCACGGAATCGGGATCAGAACGGGCAGGGAGATTATCGAAAAGCTGAACAGGGTTCGAATTCCCGGCAGCACGGTTTCTGCCTATTTGATGGATGAGGTTACGTTCCCGGACTTTGCTTATTTGCAGAAAATCGTAATGGGCAGTAACCCGGTGAACCCGTCGGCATCCACTTTATCGACGATACCGACGGTATTCGGACAGGTGGTTGCGACCATTGGAGGACGCAGCTTTGTTAAGAAGATGCAGGCTTGAATGAGGATAGCTGCTCTTCATACCATGCCCAGCCTGTGCCAACATGCTCCGGCTTATGGGAGTCCGACCCGTAAATACAAGGAATGCCCTGCTTCAAGCACTCCTGAATAAACCACTCGGGCGCATAAGGCTTGCCGCAAGTAGCAACGCGCAGTCCGGCTGTGTTCACGTCAATGCCGACGCCTGCCTTGGCCAGCTTCGGAATGATGGATCGCAATCGGCGCTCGATCTGGCTTGGATCGATTTCGGGGAGCGCTTGGCTGAATTTCTCGATAAGGTTGATATGCCCAAGCCGCTTGCGCATAGGAAGGCGTGCTGCCCACTCAATTGCCTCTTCCACATGATTGTAGTACTCATCCACTACGCTTTCCATTGAACCGTAATAAGCCAACAGGCCGCTGCGAAAATCATCGGCTGTAAAGTCTATGCAGCGGATGCCCCCGATGCCGGGCAAATAATGAACGGAATAAACAACATCCTCCAGCTCCGACTGCCATCGATCGACCATACGCTCCGTATAGGACAGCTGACCGGGTAAATAATCGATTTCAAGCCCTACGGCAATCTCGATTTTCCCGTTGTACAGCTGTTTTATTTGTTGGGCATAGGCGATATACAGAGGCAGCTCCTCTTCAGGCATAGCCAGCTCCCGGAATAAGGTTTCATCGGCAATCCACCCCTGCGGCAGCGGCGGATGCTCGCTGATCGTGTAGCGCTCGAAGCCGAGCTCGATGGCTCTATCGATATATTCTTCCTGCGGTGCGCTGCTGCCATGATAGCAAAAGCGCGTATGGGTATGACCGTCCCATTTTAAGATGCTCATTCTAATTTCGGCTCCTTCCCGCTTATCAAGTTTAAGCATAACCCCAAAGTAACACTACTAGGTATTTATTGTAAAGAGCGGCTTCAACCTTATAGCATCCTCGAAATTGTTAGGCAACTATTAGACTTTCTCATACAAAGCACAAAGGTTTTCAACAATAATTCTAAACATTCTATGGTATATTCCTTCACAAGAGATGATGTCTATTATTTCAGGGGGTTTCGTATGAGAATGACCATAGGCAAAAAACTGATGATTTCATATGCGGTCATTTTACTTATTATGGGTGTAATGGGAGCTATGGATTTGTCCAACATGCGGGTATTGCAAAACAATACGAGAGAGATTGCCCAAAACTGGCTGGTCGGAACACAAATAGCTAATAAGGTAAGCTATACCAAGGAGCATATTTTTGTCCTTTATTATCAAATGCTTACGGAGCCGGATCCGGCTAAAAAAGCAGAGATCAATAACCAGATCGCGGAAACGTTCAAAGACATCGACCAAGGGCTGATCGATTATGAAGCATCCATTGCCGACGAGCAGGACCGGGCCAATCTGAATGAATTGAAGGCTCGTTGGGATGCGTTCAAGGAGCTTAACAATCGCCAAAAGGCCGGGGGAAAAGGGATGGAGCAAGCCTCAGCCGAAGTATCCAAGGCATTTTCGGATGTGCAGGACAGCATTTCCGTCATTGTAAGCTATAACCAAAAAGGCGCGGACCAGGCTCAGCAGGAAAGCGAGGCTTTGTACCGGAGAAGCGTTATCGAGTTTGCAGCGCTTATTGTACTTGCGTTCTTCCTGGTTGGCTTGATCGGTTATCTGGCGACACGAATCATCTCCAGGCCGATGGCGGAAGCATCGGAGGCATTGGTCCGTATATCCGGTGGGGATTTAACGGGACAAGAGCTCATCAGTAAATCCAAGGATGAACTGGGGACATTAATTGGCGCTGTGAATACCGTGTCGAACTCTTTGAAGGAATCCGTGCTTCAAATGCAGCAAACCTCTCACCTTGTCGCCGCTTCAGCCCAACAGCTGTCGGCCAGCTCGGAGGAGAATGCCGCTGCATCGGAGCATGTCGCGCAATCGGTTCAGAATGTGGCCTCCGGTTCAGAAAATCAGGCGCAAAGCGCTTCGGAATGTGCAAGAGCAATGGACGAGATGTCCATTGGCATCCAGAGAATAGCGGAATCCACTTCGGAAATATCGGAGATTACTATGGAAGCGTCTCATGAGGCTGAGCAGGGAGCTGCCGTCCTCCAGGAGGCTTCGTCCAAAATCCATTCCATCAGCACGGCTGTGAACCAAACCGGGGAAGTCATCCGGAAGCTGGAGGAGCAATCCCACAGCATTAATCGCATTTCGCTGTTCATAGGCGAGATTGCCAGACAGACGAATCTGCTGTCCCTCAATGCGGCTATTGAAGCCGCAAGGGCGGGGGAGCATGGCCGGGGCTTTGCCGTGGTTGCCGATGAAATCCGCAAGCTGGCAGCCCAAACGGCGGAGTCCATCGACGAGATCAACCTCGTGATCGACGGCATCAGAGAAGGCACCGGACAGGCTGTTGTCAGTATGAATTCCGGGATGGCGGAGGTGGAGGGTGGACTGCAAGCGATGTCTCAAGCAGAGGAAACCTTCGCCCGGATCGTCCACTCAGCCTTGGAAGTAAACCGCCGCGTTCAAGAGACGGCGGCGGCCGCGGAGCAAATGTCCGCAAGCACCGAGGAGGTAACCGCCGCTATAACGAATATGGGCCATATCGCCGGGCAGACCTCGGGTCTCGCTCAAACCGTAGCTGCAACAACCGAGGAGCAGCTGGCCTCCATTCAGGAAATAACATCGTCCGCGACGATGCTGTCCGGCATCTCGGATGATCTGCATCAGCTTGTCATTAAATTCCGTGTGAATCCTTGATCGAAGCGGCTTCCCTTGGTAAAAGGGAGGCTGTTTCTTTTTGTCCAAAAGCTGTACGAAGGGAATCCGTATGAATGGAAGGCATCGTGGCGACCCTATGGAGGATTGCGAACGCTGCAAGACGTTGAGGCTATTTTACGCTTATACCTTCATAACCTTAGGAGTGAACAACGCATGAGTCATACTGAACAACACATGACGGCGGAAGAGACGATCCAAAGCCGACGGTCCGTTCGGCAATTTCAACCGGGTGTTTCAATTCCCGAAGCGGAGTTAAATGAAATCCTGTCGCTTGCCGCCAGTGCCCCCTCTTCATGGAACCTGCAGCACTGGCGTTTTCTGGTGGTTACCGAGCAAGCCAACAAAGAACGATTGCTTCCGATTACTTATAACCAAAAACAAACCGTAGATGCTTCCGTTGTAGTCGTGGTGTTGGGGGATCTTCAGGCCAATCTGGTTGCTCCTACCGTGTACGGGCAGGCGACCGAGCAAATCCGTGATTTGATGCTCGGACAAATTAACAGTGCTTATGAGAACAATCCTGTCCTGGCCCGTGACGAAGCGATACGCAATGCATCGCTGGCCGCTATGCAGCTGATGCTCGCAGCCAAAGCCAAAGGCTACGATACGGTACCGATGGGCGGATATGACCGGGATGCTCTGATAAAAGAACTGAACATTCCGGATCGCTACGTTCCGGTGATGGTGATTCCAATTGGGAAAGCAGCCGTTCCAGGCCGTCCGACCGATCGGCTCCCTCTGGAGCAGCAAGTGATTCGCGAAAGCTTCTAATATTGAGTTGAGGAGGGGCCCTTTATGCAAAAAGGGCTCTTTTTTTCATTTCACATACCGGTGCGTCGAATGAAGAAAATTGATATGACAAATGGCAGTAAGCACTGTCCCTCGCGGAACAGTGCTCCTTGAACCTCATTGATCAGAACGATTTGGCCAGTGCGACAGCTTTATCGATTGCTTCCTGCTTTATGGCTGCTGCGCGGTCTGGATATTGGTTGTGTCCTTCAATAAATAAACCTTGAAAATCCTTAATTCCGAAAAATTGCATGATAGCGGCCAGATGGCGATGTCCCATCTCTATATCCGACATCGGAGGAGTGGAATACACGCCGCCGCGCGCTTGGATATGCAGCGCTTTTTTCGTTGGAAGCAGCCCTACCGGCCCCTCTGGCGTGTACTTGAATGTCTTCCCTGCCACACAAACGGCATCGATGTAAGCTTTCATGATCGGCGGGTAAGAGAAGTTCCACATAGGCGTAATGAATACATATTTATCCGCGGCGACAAATTGGTCAACAAGCTCATTTAACCGGCTGACCTTGGACTTCTCTTCCGCAGACAAGGTGCTCAGCTCCTTGCCGGAACGGAGCTTGCCCCAGCCGCTGAATACGTCGGCGTCAATGTGAGGGATATGGGCCTTATACAAATCCAGATGAATGACTTCATCTTGCGGGTTGGCTTCGCGGTAGGCTTGAACGAAAGCATTCCCGGCCGCCATGCTGAAGGACTGGGTCTCATCGTTAGGGTGCGCGATAATATGAAGTAAAGTAGCCATAATGTCATCTCGTCCTTTTCTAAGCTTTTTATGCGAGGCAGATCTCCGTCCAATCGCACACATACAATTTGCCCATTCCGCATAGCGAATATGTTGAATAAGGGTTGGAGAATCAAGCCATGAAGCACGACGTCCCCCTCTATATAATGACGAACCGAAACCGTTCTATTAAGGAACATCATGAGCCAAAAAATGAAGCTAGCGGGACAAAAACGCTTTCGGGTGTCATACTTTTCCCATTTGGGTAATAACTTGTAAATACCTGTTGCTCTCCGTATAAGGGAGTAACGTTATATTGGTGTAAGGAAAACTACCTCAATGGCAGGAGGTGACCTATGATTGAATTTCGCAATGTCAACAAGCACTATGGGCCGTTTCATGTACTGAAGGATATTAACTTATCGATTCAACAGGGCGAAGTGGTCGTCATTATAGGTCCGTCCGGCTCCGGTAAAAGCACCCTCCTTCGCTGCATCAACCGTCTGGAGGCAATAACGGACGGGGAGCTGCACGTTGCCGGCGTCAAGCTCCATGACAAGAAAACAGATGTCAACCGATTAAGGCGAAATATCGGGATGGTGTTCCAGCACTTCAATCTGTACCCTCACAAAACAGTGATGGACAATATTACGCTTGCCCCGATCAAGGTGCTTAAGCTCAGCAGGGATGAAGCGGAACGCACCGCCATGCTGTATCTCGAGAAGGTAGGCATCCCCGATAAAGCGAAGGCCTATCCCTCCGAGCTGTCCGGGGGACAGCAGCAGCGGGTGGCTATTGCCCGAGGACTTGCCATGAAGCCCCAGATCATGCTGTTCGATGAGCCGACCTCGGCTCTGGACCCCGAGATGATCGGAGAAGTGCTGGATGTCATTAAAGCCTTGGCGCATGAGGGGATGACGATGGTAGTGGTCACTCATGAAATGGGCTTTGCCCGCGAGGCGGCCGACCGGATCGTATTTATGGATCAGGGGCAGATTGTCGAGGAGTCGGAGCCTAACGCCTTTTTTTCCAAGCCTCGTGAAGAAAGGGCACAGTTGTTCCTTAAACGGTTGTTACAACAAGGATCATAGAGAGGAGACGGGTCAATGCGGATGAGGAGAAAGAAGCTGGGATTCACTATGCTGGTGCTGCTAACGATGCTGGCACTGGTAGCGGCGGGATGCGGAGCGAAGGAGCAGGGGGGCGGACCGGCCCCGAATTCGGCCAACACAGCCGGGAAAACGTTGGATGAGATTAAGAAGCGCGGCAAGCTGGTCGTAGGGGTAAAGTATGACACCAAGCTGTTCGGGCTGAAGGATCCGGGAACAGGCGTCGTGGAAGGCTTCGATATCGATATTGCAAAGGCTTTGGCCAAGAAGGTGCTCGGGGACGAAAACAAGCTGGATCTGAAGGAGGTTACCTCAAAGACACGGATCCCGATGCTGAAAAACGGGGATATCGATATGATCATCGCCACGATGACCATTACCGAGGAACGAAAGCAGGAGGTCGATTTTTCGGATGTTTACTTTAAAGCCGGCCAATCACTGCTGGTCAAGAAAGGCAGTCCGATCAAGTCGATAGCCGATATTAAGAAAGGCATGAAGGTGCTGACAGCCAAGGGCTCTACGTCGGCGCAAAATATTCGCGAGAAGGCTCCGGACGCTACGGTATTAGAGTTTGAAAATTACCAGGAAGCGTTCACGGCGTTAAAAGCGGGTCAAGGCGATGCCCTGACAACCGATAATGCCATCCTGTACGGGATGACCAAGCAGGACCCGAATTACCAGGTTACGGAAGGAACCTTCACCGATGAGCCCTACGGAATAGCGATCCGGAAGGGCGATACGGAATTTGTGACCTACGTCAATGATTTCCTTAAGGCGATGAAATCCAGCGGCGAGTACGACAAGCTGTATGAAAAATGGATTGGAGAGAAGCCGGCCAAATAGGCATTTGAATTTGGAAAGGGTGGATGGTCTTCCAGGCTGTTCATCCTTTTCATTCAACGACCGGTAAGAAAGGAGGAGACAGCGATGGATGCCATCCAATTCCATATTTTATGGAAGTACTGGGATTTGTACCTGGAAGGCTTCCTCAACACCTTGCAGGCAAGCGTGATCGCGCTGGTCGGAAGCTTTCTGCTGGGGACCCTGATAGCCGTGATGCGGATTTCTCCCGTCAAGCCTCTTAACTGGCTCGGTACCGCGTATGTCGAATTTATCCGCAACCTCCCGATTCTGCTGATCGTCTTCCTGTTCTTCCTCGGTCCTTCGGCGCTGGGCTTAAGCTTAAGTGGATTTGCCGCGGGGACGCTGGGCTTGACGATTTATACGGCAGCTTTCATAGCGGAAGCGGTACGGGCGGGCATTCAAGCGGTGCCCAAGGGGCAGACCGAGGCGGCCCGTTCTTCCGGACTTACCTACGGCCAAACGATGGGACATATCGTCCTGCCTCAAGCCATGAAAATGGTCATTCCAGCGCTGGGAAACCAGTTTCTGAACCTGGTGAAAAATTCATCCGTGCTTAGCGTCGTCGCGGGCTTGGACTTGATGTACTACGCGGACCTGATTTCTACCAAGTCGTTCGTTACGTTCAGTGTGTATATTTTTGTGGCGGTGTTTTATTTGCTGATTACGATCCCGCTCAGCTTCGGGGTCGCTTATTTGGAGCGCAGGATGGCGAGAGCTCATTAACCGGGGACAAAAGGAGGTGAGAGAGCATGGATTTTGCGGGGGCCTATACGTGGGATCATATCCGGTTTTTGCTTGAAGGACTGGGAGTGACGATAAGAGTCGCTTTTATCGCCATCGTGCTCAGCTTCATCATCGGATGTCTCCTTGGCACGATCCGTTATACGAGGCTGCCGGTCGCTTCGCAGCTGACCGCGGTTTGCGTGGAAGTGATCCGCAATCTGCCGCTGCTGCTGATTATTTTCTTCACCTACTTTGCTCTCCCGGAGGTAGGGTTGAAGCTAAGCATCGAGCATGCGGCTATAGCCGCACTAACCGTCTTCGAGGCGGCCATGATTTCGGAGATTGTGCGCGGCGGGCTGAATTCCATCGATAAAGGGCAGATCGAGGCGGCCCGTTCCTCGGGCATGAGCTATACCCAGACGCTATGGAACATCGTGCTGCCGCAGGCGCTGCGCCGGATGATGCCGCCGATGGTCAGCCAGTTTATCTCGCTGCTGAAGGACACTTCGCTTGCGGTTGTGATTTCTTTGGCCGAGCTGATGCATAATGCGCAGATCATTAACGGGCAAAATGTGAATTTCGTTATTCCGACCCTGCTGATGACAGCATTGATGTACTTCGTGGTCAATTATGCGCTGTCCGTGGTGGCCCGGCGTCTGGAGGCCCGGCAAGTATAAGGCACCCGGGCCTGCCCGGATGCCTTTTCATGTTTATTCCTTGTAGCTCTTCAGGACAATGACGGCATTATGGCCGCCGAAGCCGAAAGAATTGGATATCCCGATAGTCAGATCCGCCCGGCGTGACACATTCGGCACATAGTCCAAGTCGCATATAGGGTCAGGCTGCTCCTGGTTGATCGTCGGAGGAATAATGCCTTCCTGCAGGCTCTTAACCAGAGCGATCGCCTCGACGCCGCCGGCGGCTCCGAGCATATGGCCAAGCATGGATTTATTGGCCGTGACAGGAACGCGAGCCGCATCGCCGAACAGCCTCTTGATGGCGAGAGTTTCCGATTTATCGCCGGCCTCGGTGCTGGTGGCATGTGCGCTGATGACATCCACGTCCCCCGGCTCCACGCCGGCCTCGCGCAGTGCCGATTTCATCGCTTGGTAAGCGCCTATGCCTTCTGGATGAGTCGCCACCCGATGATAGGCGTCGGAGCTTGCTCCATAGCCGATAACCTCCGCATAAATGCGGGCATTTCGGCTGAGCGCATGGCTTAAGCTTTCCAGCACGAGAATGCCTGCTCCTTCGGCCATAACGAATCCGTCCCGTCCCGCGTCGAAAGGACGGCTCGCGCGCGCCGGTTCCTCATTGCGCGTGGACACGGCGGTGGCATTGCCGAAGCTGGCGAGCGATATCTCCGTAATAGCAGCCTCTGTGCCGCCTGCCAATATCACATCCGCTCCCCCGTACCGAATCAGGCGCATCGCTTCCCCGATGGCGGTATTGCCAATAGAGCATGCGGTCACAGGAGATAAAGTGGGACCCAATGCGTTGAATTTCATGCTGATCATGGCGGCAGCCATATTCGAAATCATCATCGGCACCAGAGAAGGGCTTACCCGTTCAGGACCGCGTTCCTTCAAAATGGCGTCCTGGTCAAGCAGCGTCTGAATGCCGCCGATTCCCGAGCCGACATACACTCCGAATCGTTCATGATCCACTTGGTCAAGCGGAAGCGCCGCATCGTTCAAGGCTTGCTCGGCTGCCGCCAGGGCAAATTGGCAGAAGCGGTCCATCTGCCTGGCCTCCTTGCGCCCGAAGCGGGCTTCGGCGTCAAAATCGCGGACGAGCCCGGCGATTTTGGCCTTTTGCCTGGAGCAATCGAATGTGTCAATAAGGGAAATGCCCGACTCGCCCCGGATCAGACGGCCCCAGAACTGGTCAACATCATTCCCGAGCGGAGAAATCACTCCCATTCCCGTAATCACTACTCGTTCCATTGTCATTCACCCTTTCGATAGATTGTGATGTCCCCTATGATGTCATATGATTTATCCTATTACAAGTTGTAGTTTATACTAGTATAATAGGTACCATGATAACAGCTAGTTCATGGGAAAGGGCGGACATTGTATGAATCATCAGACCAGGCTTCAAGCGTTGTCGGCTTTCTTGAAGGCCCAACGTGCCAAAATCACACCGGAATCCGCAGGCTTGGTATCGGGAAGCCGAAGAAGGACGCCGGGGCTGCGAAGAGAAGAGGTTGCTCAGCTGGCAGGGGTCAGTGCGACCTGGTACACCTGGTTGGAGCAGGGAAGGGATATTAAAGTATCCGCCTCGGTTCTGGATTGTGTAGCCACGGCTTTAAGATTGACGGTAGACGAGCGCAAATATTTGTTTTCTCTGGCTCTGGATACCGGATCCGGAGCCAGTTTCCTTCAAGAGGATCAGCCGAGAATCAGCCCGTCGCTGCAGACGATCTTGCAGGAGCTGCGCAATTGTCCCACCATCATATCGGACAGGCGGTTCCAGATAGTGGGGTGGAACCAGGCGGCCTCCCACGTTTTTCTGGACTTTGACCAAGTGCCGGTGGAGCAGCGCAATATCATCCGCCTGCTGTTTACCCGCAAGGAATTTCGCAGCCTGGCCGTCAACTGGGAGCATTTTGCGAGCGGCTTTCTCTCCATATTCCGCTCCTATTACGGCCAGTATGTCGATGACGAGTGGTATGAGCAATTTCTCGAGGAAATGAAGTCGCTGCATCCCGAGTTTCATTCCTTGTGGGAGCGGAGCACAGTGAGCTCGGCCCCCGAGGTATTGATCGAATTCCGCCATGCCAAAGCGGGCAAGATGCTGTTCCATCTGACCTCCCTGCAGGTGCAGGGGGACGCCGATTTGCGCTGCAGCATTTACACTCCTGCGCCGGATACGTCCACAGAAGCCAAAATCAAACGATTAATGGAACGCAAAGCCGTCTTGAGCGGCCCCTAAAGAATGAAGCATAGCCGTGCAGTACGAGCCTTTAAGGCGGTACCGTCCGGCATATTTTTTTTGTAACCGGCCTCATTTTTATAGCGGTGGCTGCAGCGGGGAAGGTTCTTAATCAAGATCCCCGTCGTAAGATGGTAATACAGACCCTCGATAAGCTCAGTACATTCCTCCGAATTGCGCTGCTGTTTCTGGCATTTTAGGAAAACTTGACAAAATAGTTTTTTGAAAAAATATTCTTGACAGTTGTATTCGATGGAAGTATTATTCTTGTATCGCATAAATCCTACTAAAATAGTAGGGAATTGAAGGGGATGGGTCGCGTGAATAACAACTTGGTTACCGCGTTTCAAACGAACTGGGTAAGCTTGCTTGTTTCATTAGTCATTATCGGTATTCTTTACTTCTTGGGGAAAAAGCGCGTAGGGTTCGGTAACCGGGTACTTCTCGCCCTTGCCCTGGGACTTATCGCAGGGATTTTCTTCAACACTTACAAGCTTAGTGCGGTAAGCGTAAGCACGATCGGTACGATTTACGTCAATCTTGTCAAAATGCTGGTAATTCCGCTGGTTGTCGTACTCGTCATCAATAGTATTACATCGATTTCAAGCCTGGGCCATTTGCGAAAAATCGGCTTGAAGACGATCTCCTTGTTCTTTATCACGACAGGGATTGCCGCTCTTATCGGTTTGATTGTAGCTTTGATTTTCGATCCGGGCTCAGGTATCGCCCAAGAGGTTCCTAAGACGTTCAAGCCTCGTGATATCCCGACGTTCTCGCAGGTTATTCTGGACTTAGTTCCGACCAATCCTATCGGTGATATGGCCGGAGGTAAGGTAGTTCCGGTCCTTGTATTCTCGATCTTCGTAGCTATTGCTATGGTGCAGGTGGGAGGCAAGAAGCCTGAAATCGTTCAGCCTGTAAAACAGTTTATCGAATCTTTTGCACAAGTGATGCATCAGGTTACCAAATACATTATTCGTCTAACTCCTTACGGCGTGTACGCTTTGATCGGTGCCATGGCGGCCAAATACGGCCTCGAAACGCTGGCTCCGCTTGTAAAAGTTATTGCAGCCACTTATGTAGCGCTGCTGCTTCACTTCATTATTACATTCGGCGGCATGGTTTCTTTTATCGCGAAGGTGAATCCAATCAAGTTTTTCCGCAAAGCGTATCCTACGATTGCTGTAGCTTTCACAACACGCAGCAGCTACGTTACTTTGCCGGTAAATATGGAAGTTATTACGAAGAGACTTCGCGTATCTCCGCGTATTGCAAGCTTCGTCGCCCCATTGGGAGCAACGATGAACATGAACGGCTGCGGCGGCGTATGGCCTGCTGTAGTAGCTATTTTCGTAGCGCGTGTATATAACATTCCACTCGGTATTTCCGAGTATATCCTTATCGTATTGGTAAGCATGATTTCTTCTATCGGTGTTGCCGGGGTGCCAGGACCAGCTGCCATCTCGACTACAGTCGTATTGACCGCATTAGGCTTGCCGGTTGAAGGCTTGGGTCTTGTATTGGCTATCGATGCTGTGGTAGATATGGGCCGTACGGCGGTCAACGCAACAGGTACAACCGTATGCTCCCTGGTTATCGCCAACTCCGAAGGGGAGTTCGACCGAGAGTCGTTCAACCGGGACGAGGAAGATCAAATGGAATTGAACACAGTGTAATTTATCTTTATAGATAAAATGAAGATGCAGCTTGGGTTCCCTGTCAGGGAAACGGGCTGCATTTTTTTGGGTTAGAGCTTGAAAATTTCATGGCTACCCGTAAAGGCTTGAATCAGCCGCGAAGCCGAGGCCCCGTATTGGGGGATGAAAAAAGCAGCGATTGATTTAGAGCGTCTTCAAAGGTAACATAAAAAGGGAAACCAGTAAGGAGGAGGTAGCACCTTTGAAGCTTGACCGTTTATTGGCTATCACGATGCTGCTGCTCAATCGCAAAAGAGTCGGGGCCCAAGAGCTTGCCGAACGCTTTGAGGTATCTCTGCGCACGATTTATCGTGATTTGGAGGCGCTGAATCAGGCGGGCATTCCGATTGTGTCCTTTGCAGGAGCATCCGGAGGCTACGAGATCATGGATCAATACCGGCTGGACCGGCAATTCCTGTCTTTAGATGAGCTTCAATCGATTATTATAGCGCTGAAAGGGGTTGGCTCTTCCTTCGGCGATCAGGATACCAGCATCTTGTTGGACAAGGTGGGCGCATTAATGGCCAGGTCCGAGCGGCATGAGATGGACCATTGGAGCCAGCAGGTCATGATTGACCTGAATCCATGGCATGGCGGCCAAGCGGAGAAGGAAAAGCTCGGGGTACTTCGTGCTGCTGCTCGAGATGCCAAGGTGATTCGCTTCTCCTATACGAGCTCGCAGGGGGATTCGTCCGAAAGGATGTGCGAACCGATGGGGGTCGTATTAAAGGGTTACGTATGGTATTTGTATGGATACTGCAGGCTTCGTGAGGATTACCGGATATTTCGGCTTACGCGGATCGAGCATTTGACGGTCTTGGATGAAGCCTTCACACGCCGTTCCAAAACCATGGATCAGCTCGATTTTCGCTGGTCTCGTCAGGAGGAGCCTCCCCGCCTGGTAAGCCTGGTGCTCCGGTTCCAGCCTCGTGCGAAAGCGCGGCTTCAGGATTATTTCTGCTTCGGGGACATGGTGACAGAGCCCGATGGAACCATTCTTGTGACCGCCAAGCAGCCCGATGAGCCCTGGCTGTACGGGATGCTGCTGAGCCACGGGGCTGATGTGAAAGTGATTGAGCCGGAATCGGTAGCGAGAAAGGTGCAGGAGATGGCACAAAAAATAGTGGACCAGTACCAACTAATCTTGACATAGAGTTGTCAGGGTTAGGAGGGTATACTTTAGATATTCAAGCAAGAATACAGTCATAGGTAGAGATCAAAGGAGGATGATGAATTATGTTTACTTCTGTTGAACAATTTACGGCAAGCTGGAGCCATGAATCCGCTTCTACGCAGCGCGTTATGGATGCATTAACGGATGCTTCGCTCAGTCAAAAGATCACTCCCGATCACCGCAGTCTAGGGCAGCTCGCCTGGCATTTGACGACCACGGTTCATGAGATGATGTCCCGTACAGGCCTTGAGTTTCAGCCGGTTGAGGGAGGCGAGCATGCTCCCGCGCCTGCTTCGGCCCAGGCTATCGCCGATGCGTACCGGAGCCAGCGCAATGCCCTGCTGGAGGCGGTTCAGGCCCAGTGGAAGGATGCGGATTTAACGCGTACCAGCTCTATGTACGGAGAGGAATGGCCTAATGGACTGACTCTCCGTGTACTCATTCAGCATGAGGTTCACCACCGTGGGCAAATGACGGTGCTCATGCGCCAGGCGGGACTTCGTGTACCTGATATTTATGGCCCGACCCGCGAGGACTGGATCGAACGCGGAATGACGCCGCTAGTATAAAATGAAGAGGCCTTCCCTTAATAAGGGGAGGCCTCTTTATTTCACGTCTCTGACGGCCCATTATACCTTCGTCGCAAGCTTCAGATTAAAATGCGGCTTGGTGGCATAGTCCATATAATGGACCTTGCCGTCAAAGTCGAGGTAAGCCTGATACCGGGTGCGGATCGCCGGTGCCGTAATCAGCTCAAGCACTTGATCCCTCGGTACCCATCGGCTGTCGGAGGTTTCGTCTGAAGTGGACAGCTCCCCGCCCAGAGGCTGGCAAATAAAGTCCATCATCACCTTCGTGGGTACATCGGTAACCCCGTCATGCCATTTGTAGGCGGAGGTATTGGAATAGATCCCGACCAATTGGACGGGCACGGCGTCAATTCCGCTTTCCTCCTTTATTTCCCGGCTCAGTGCCTCAAGCAGATTTTCCCCGTTTTCCACTTGGCCGCCAGGATAGACCCAGCCTTCATGATGGGTTTTCACCAACAGAACCTTCCCCTGCTCATTGACCACGAAGCCTCCTACGGCTACGATATGTGTCGGCATGCCCATGCTTTGCCCTCCCATAATTTGATGGTTGCTGCAGGACCATCTTACCATATCCTTCCTTGTTTTCTTCTGATTTTCCACTGACAGATCACGTAGGATGGAATGATGTTTGGCCTCTCGCTTTGTCTGACGACTATACGTCCCATTGCTCTCCCGCAGCTTACACGCTTCACTAGGATTATGTGCAAAGTAAAACCCACGTTCACTATCACGAACGAGCAGAAATCGGTAACGGTCTCCTATCATCGAACGCAACGGCTGCAGGTCCTAAGCGATCCAGCGAATCCATATAAACCAAGTCTCCCTCCCGTAGCATTATCCGCATAACCTGTTATCGTGGCCGTTCAAAATCCTTGCCAATCTGCTAATCTACAAATATATATCAGTCATCAACACCTAACTGCCGGAACTGAATAAGTTGCCGTTCCGGATTTTGTTAGAGGGGTAACCAGGAAGACGCGCAAAATGTACGCTAAGGAAAGATAAAGTCTTCAGTTTCAGAGTCTAATGTGCTGCAACCCTTTTTACCTTTGTACCTGTACCTTTATGTAAAGATATCTTTACGTAGAGGGATGACTAGGTTATAATGAATGTAAAGATATCTTTACTTCAGAAGATGGTGAATATGATAGTCCACAATAGGATCCGCGATCTAAGAATTAAAAACAATGTTACTCAACTACAATTGGCACAGGACTTGCAGGTAACCAGGCAAACAATAATTGCGATCGAAAACAACCACTACAATCCAAGTTTAGAATTATCGCTAAAAATTGCACGTTATTTTAAAGTAAGCGTTGAAGATGTATTTACTCTCGATCATGAGGAGGAATCTTTGTGAACAAGCGAAAGACAGTCATTAGTTTCTGGCATTTACTTCTTGGGTTTTTGATCGCATTTGTTATCATTTCTATTATTGAACAAACCATTAAATGGGAGCTATTTATAGCGATAGTGATTGGTTCTGGGATGGCTGAAATGGTGCGGAGAAGAAAGCAAAAAAAAGAGGGTACGCCCGAAGTTGATGAGAGAGTTAAATTTCTGATGCAAAAATACATGAATATCGTTTTTATATTCGCTTTAATTGTCTTAAATGGGTATTTGTTAATTAATCAATATTTGGGTAATACAACTATCCCAATCAACCAGCTTTTCATCTTTAACTTGCTGGTATTATTCGCGCTTTCTACTACTGCCATTATTGCGAAACGTTAGTTCTAACCATGCTGTTGTAGATGTTATTGAGCTACCCCGAGAATTTCACATGAAACTAAGCCCCTGCTTTTGTGTTTTTTTTAAAACTGTGCGCTATAGAATTTATGTGAAATCAAGATGGTTACGAGGCTGTCGAGGTGGTGAGAGCCACTTGAAAACCAAGATTCTCAAGCCTTCGAACTGCCTGCTTCCTATGGCCTCTTGCTGTCGTTTTTCGAAATAGCTACCGGCTAAATCTTTATAATCTTTGCCGCGCGTGAGGAGATGATAAACAATAGTCATGATGGAATGGGCGGCCGCCAATGCCGCTCGGTGTCTGCCTTTGCGGCTTGCGATGCGTCGGTACTGAGCTCCGAGATAATTGTTGGATCTGCAGACGGAGTGGGCGCAACTTCAATGAGTGCCGATCGAAGGTACTTATTTCCTTGCGAGTTTTCGAGGATTTTCACTTGCCGGCACTTTAGAATGAAATTAAGGAGCTAAGCGGTTTGTTCTCGCTTAGTTCCTTGGTTTGTACGCCCAGCAGGGGCGTCATCTTTAGGGTGAAAGTCCCGAACGGGGGCTGGCGAACGCCTACCGTTAGCCAAGAGCAAGAGGGTGTCCTCGGCAAAGAGAACCGGTGAAGCCGTATGGGTATGTCGGAGCGCCGAGTTCTTCATCGGCACAAGTCGCCCTTTCCTCTCGCGAAGCCCAGAACGACTTGCTGGAGCGAATGCTCGAAGGGGAGAACCTTCGGCTCGCATACAAGCGAGTGATCCAAAACGGAGGAGCACCCGGCGTGGACGGTGTAACGATAGCCGAGCTACAAGCTTATAAAAAAGCCCCTTGGAAAGCATCCCAAGGGGCTTCGTGGACCTCTATGCAGTATAGATTTGCTTTCTTATTGTTGTGTCAAAGGGGCCCATACAGTTGTGTTAACCCAGTTGCCATTAAGTTTATATTTGAAATCTGCCCCCATAGATAATCCAACGGTTACTATTAACCCTGGTTCAGACTCATTAAAATTGAAAGTAGTCAGTGTACCCCAATCTGAAGCTTTATAGTTGTATGTGTTGTAAATAATTGTGTCACCACCAACTATGCCATATGCTACTGCTTTAACTCGTGGTTGTCCTGCTTGTTCAGTGATATCATAGCCTGATTTCCCTGTAATATTTTGAATAACTGTTCCATTAGTTCTGAAACCGGCAAAACCCGCCCAATTTACACTAATCGTTCCAGTTGCATATACACAAGCTTGTATATAACTATTATTCTCGCAACCATTTCCACCATAGGTTATACTGGAACCTGCAACTTTAGAATTTCGATTTGCAGGAATAATAAATTCGCCAGTTGCTTTTGCATTTTGAATAAGTCTTTCTAGTTCTGCAGCACCACCTTTTAATTCCTGTCTAGTAATCGTTAGCTCAACACCATCTTTTTTGACTACTTGTTCGAAAGTGTTTAGCACTTCCAACCCGAGAACTTTTTGCTTACTGGTACCTTCCTGCGCTAAAGCAGATCCAGCAAAGAGGGTAAAAGCAAATACACAAGCCAAAGATAACCTACCAATTCTACGAATAATACCTGCTACCATAATAATTACCTCCTTTATCAATATATGGTAATTATATCCTATTAAATTTACAATATCTACCTAAAATTATAATATTTATTATATTTTGTTGTATAATAGATTAATCCTTTAATCTTAACAAGTGAAAGGTGGGTATTAATATGTATTATTTAATAACCCCAGCTGGAATAATTTTGTCAATATTTTTTTTACTTGTGGTATTATTAATCATTAGGTTATTAATCAACATCAACAATCGATCCAAATAAGATAATAATCACGAAAATAAAAAACGTTGAGTTGATCCTTCTATCTGGAAGATGTAGCCAGGCGTGACTACAGCTCGCTCTTCCGGTTTTCCGATTGAAGCCCAACTCGTCGGGCATTGCTGGAAAAGGCTGCAGGCAGCCGTGGCAGCAACCCGGCTTCTTCTGGACGAAGTAAGGCCTGATGATTGTCCGGTGGCGGCGGCTGTAGGAAGAAAATATAAAGTAATAAAAAAACAGCGGCAGTCTAGATGATAGCCGCTGTTTCGATTTATGGAATAATCTCTGAATGCTAGAAGGATCAACAAAACAGTTAAAATTACTATAATCGTTTAAATATCTCCATTTCTTTTTGAACCTGGGGTACGTGGGACTGATCTGCCCATGGTGAAGAATGTAACTTCTTACACCAGGGGATTCTGGAAGGGGCACTTTTCTTGTTACGACCACTCTTTTCTTCCCCGTACCAACAATGACCATAGAACGTTTTTACCGACAAACCAAAACTCGCCATCGTTTTATGACGGGAAGACGAAGTTGGAATGAATTATATTCTTCGCAACGGCGAGTATATCGTTCTGGTTGAATCTTTCCGCTCGGTTTGGCTCGGATCCATATGAAAGATATAAAGAACAATGTACTCAATGGAATGCACGTCTCAACGAAAGTGTAATGCGCCGGCGCTTTCGCCGAAATCCAGAAAGTTACTTAAAGCAACTTGAGGAAAAATATAGTGCGTTGGTTATTCCGTCGTAGTTTTTTTGAGGGAGGGAGATCGATCTGAAATGGTTGCACTTCTCTTCCTCTCTCTTCTTGGTTTGATACGCTTAATAATTAGCCAATTTTTCAAGAAGCTCCATTAAGTAACTTTCAAATTGTATTTGGAAGTATTTTTTTTATAAAGCAATCCCTTATAGTTCATAGAATCTTCTTTAGCTTTTACACTATACGAAATAAATCCTTCACAGTAAGAGTTCCCTTCTTAATAACCGGAGGGAACTATCCCCTTTTTTCAATAAAGAAAGCAATTTGATAAAAAACGATGCGAGATGCACGGCTGTAGAAATGTATGCGCTATTTTGACTAAAGGAGAACAGAAATTGGTTTATTTATCGGGACGCGTCACATTTACAACGGAATCATTAGAAAGTAATATTCAATCGTTGCTTGAATAATTTCATAAAGCTTAATCTTCGAAAGAAGAGCGGGGGACCCATCATTAAGGGGTGAATCCTATTGCGTAGAGCAAAGGAAGGGCATGCTTCTCACAGCCCTAATCCGACAGCTAACCTCGTCAGCGGAAGTGAGAAGGAGAGATGAACACAGGACTCTTGCCTTGTGTTTTTTGTGTTGTTACAGGACATATTAAACACTAAGATGGTTTATTACGCCAATTCTTTTGTTATCGGGGTGCACGCAGTGTGACAACAGATTCATTAAAAAGAGTTATTTTCGGCAGGCCGCTGAAATCCAATGAGCTGGAGCAAGAAAAGATGCCGGTTTGGAAGGCGCTTCCGATATTATCGTCGGACGCCTTGTCGTCAGTGGCTTATGGAACGGAACAGATTCTGATTGCGCTGGCCGCAGTTGGATCGGTTGCAGCCTTTGCTTATTCCCTGCCGATAGCGATCGCTATTATTTTGCTAATCACGATCCTGGTTATCAGCTACAGACAGGTCATCGACGCTTATCCTCAAGGCGGCGGAGCGTATATGGTTTCCAAGGAAAACCTGGGGATGGCGTTCGGAAGATTAACCGGTGTGTCGTTGTTGATTGACTATACGCTGACGGTTGCGGTTTCCGTATCCGCCGGAGTGCAGGCTATTACGTCCGCCTTTCCTGCTGCGATCCCTTATATTGTACCGATCGCCCTGTTCCTGGTTTGGCTCATGGTATGGTTAAACCTGAGAGGGACCTCCGAATCCGGAACGGTATTTGCCTTCCCGACGTATTTCTTTATTCTCTGTGTGCTGGTATTGATCGGCAAAGGGATATTTGATTTGATCACGGGCGCCAGTCATGCGAATGCCATTCATGTTATTCCGGGAGCAGCACCGGCGGGACTGACGATGTTCGTTTTGTTAAAGGCTTTCTCCTCCGGTTGTTCTGCGGTTACCGGGATTGAGGCGATTTCGGATGCGGTGCCGCATTTTAAAACTCCTTCCAAGGACAATGCCAAGAAGACCTTGCTGTCGCTGGGGATTTTGCTGGCCATTATCTTCGGCGGGGTTACCATCCTGACCATGGCATATGGCGTAACGCCGGATCCGAGAGGGCATACCTCCGTGCTGTCCATGGTAACGGAGAGTGCATTTGGCCGCGGTGCCATGTACTATGGGACGCAAATCGCGACGATGATGATTTTGACACTCGCTGCAAATACGAGCTTTAACGGCTTTCCCATTCTGGCATCGATCATGGCTCAAGACAAGAACTTCCCGAGAATGTTCGCTAACCGTGGAGACCGCTTGTCCTTCCATTTTGGGATTGTTACCTTGGGCGTCTTGGCCAGCCTTCTGCTGATCGCCTTCAGAGGAAAGACCGATGCACTGATTCCTTTATACGCCATCGGTGTCTTCTTGTCCTTCACGCTGGCTCAGAGCGGCCTGGTCCGCAAATGGTTCCGGGAGAAGCAAAAGGGTTGGCAGGGCCGGCTCTTGATTAACGGCTTGGGGGCTCTGGTCTCGTTCGCTGTTCTCATTATTTTTTGCGTGACCAAATTTGTGGAAGGCGCCTGGATTGTCATTATTTTGACGCCGATTCTCTTATGGTTTATTACCAAAATTTACGACCATTACGAGGATGTCGCGGATCAGCTTCGCATCAACCTGGATGAGCCGCTTCCCCATAGGGAATCGATCATCATTATCCCGATCGCAGGGATTCACCGGGTGGTTGCCGCCACGATTTCTTATGCCAAGACGCTGTCGCCCAACGTAGTCGCTTTCTATATCTCGTTTTCCGATGAAGATGAGGAAAAGATGGAGAAGAAATGGGAGCAATGGAATCCCGGGGTACGGCTGGTCGTATTCCGGTCCCGGTACCGGACGATTGTGAAGCCGCTGGTCGATTTCATCGAGCGGATCGACGCGCACGTCAAAGAAAAGCAGACCATCATGGTGCTGCTTCCCCAATTCGTAGCGAAAAAATGGTGGCACCGCCTGCTCCATAACCAATCCGCTTATCGCATTCGGTCCCGGCTGCTGAAGGAGAAGGACGTTGTCGTAGCTACCGTTCCCTTCCATTTAAGCGAATAAAGAAGAGAGAGCTGTTAGGCTCTCTCTTCTTTAGTGTCTTCCTCTTTATTAGGTTCATTCGGGACGACGATATAGCTATGTTCATTGGTCTTGACGGACCAATCCTCTTGCGAACTGAAGAGCTCGTTTAACAGGGTGTTGATTTCCATGGAGACTCACTCCTTCATTCTGTATCGGCCTATTCAGCATAGTCCCTGCTTCTTAAGTTAACCTTAAAGTTGGAGGACTATTCCATGGTAAAGACAGGAATGAAGGGAGCTGCGGCATTACTGAATGTGCCGGACCAGCTTGTCCGCGATGCCGATATAGCTAGACGGCGTAAGACGAAGCAGCCGTTCTCTCTCGGCGTCAGGCAAGCCTAACCCATGAATGAAATCGGCAATGCGCTGCGGCGTTACTTCTACGCCTCTTGTGAGCTCCTTCAATTTTTCATACGGATTCTCATAACCGACGCGGCGCATAACGGTTTGAATCGCTTCGCCGAGCACTTCCCAGCTTTCGTTCAGATCCTGCTGAATCGCAGGCTCGTTCACCGACAAGCTGGAGAGTCCGCGCAGAGTAGCGGCCATAGCGATATAGGAATGGGCGATCCCGACACCCATATTGCGCAGGGCGGACGAGTCGGTCAAGTCGCGCTGAAGCCGCGAGATCGGCAATTTGTTGGCCAAATGATCGAGCATGGCGTTGCTGACGCCCATATTGGCTTCGGAATTCTCAAAGTTAATAGGGTTCACCTTATGCGGCATAGTGGACGAACCGACTTCGCCGGCGACGACATTTTGCTTGAAATACGCAAGCGAGATATACTGCCATACGTCGCGGTCGAAATCCAGGGTAATATTGTTGAAGCGCATGATCGAATGGAACAGCTCAGCCATGTAGTCGTGGGATTCGATCTGCGTCGTCAACGGGTTGTAGGTCAGCCCCAGGTGCTCGACGAAGGAGCGGGCGATATCTTCCCAAGGCGCGTCCGGATAGGCGATCGAGTGCGCGTTGAAGTTGCCGACCGCACCGTTGAATTTTCCGAGGTATTCCTGTGCTTTGATTTGCTTGAGCTGGCGGTTCCAGCGGTATACGAACACAGCAAGCTCCTTGCCAAGTGTCGTAGGGCTCGCCGTTTGCCCGTGGGTACGGGACAGCATCGAAACATTTTTCGCAGCCTCGGCCATACGGGTGACCTCAGCCGTCATTTTCTCAGCCATCGGCAGCCAGCCGCTTTGCATGCCGTTTTTCAGCATCAGGGCGTGGGACAGGTTATTGATATCTTCCGAGGTGCAGCTGAAGTGAAGGAATTCCTTGACGTCAGCAAGGGTTGTCGGATCCAATGTTTCCTTCAGGAAATATTCGACAGCCTTCACATCATGCTTGGTCGTACGCTCGATTTCTTTGATGCGCAGTGCGGATGCATCGTTGAATTGCTCGGTGATGCCCCTCAGAAACGCGATCTCTTCCGCAGTGAATTCGCGCACTTCTGCAATCTCGGGCCTTTGGGACATATGAATCAGCCATTCGACCTCCACAAACACCCGGTACTTCATCAGAGCCCATTCCGAGAAATGCTCTGCCAATACTTCCGATTGTTCCTTGTATCTCCCGTCCAGGGGGGATATAGCTTTAATTGACATCGTTCAGCCTCTTTCTGTTCATTTGACCGTTTGTAGTTTCCTCCAACATAAAAACCATCATTCCGATTATACAATATGCCCTAAGCCTTTCACTACCCCATCTGTCCGAATCAAGGGGCTGCACGCCGGCAAAGACCTAAAAAAATTACAAATAAATCTAAAATCCATGGCGTACCGTTTCCGCTCCATATTCTTTACAATAGGTTTTGTGACCAAAAATGTAAGTGCTTACATCACATATTTGCAAGCCTGAAGGGGGATGAAAGGTGAAAGCTCTGAAAAAAGCGTTTTTGTGGATCGACAGCTTTTTTGAGACCTTTTCCATGGCGGCGCTGCTGGCGATGATTCTTATCGTAACGACCCAGGTGTTGACCCGGAAGCTGTTTCATTTCGTATTATTTTGGTCGGAGGAGGTGACGCTCCTGCTGTTGGTCTGGTTCTCCTTCCTTGGTATCGCGTACGGTTTTCGCGAGCACCTGCATCTGGCCATCGATTCGTTTACAAGCAAGTTTCCTCCCAAAGTCAATTGGGTACTGGATAAGACGATTTATGCAAGCACGTTCGCCTTCGGTATCTATCTGATCCTATCCGGTACCGAGTTTACCATCCTCATGAACGAGAGCACGCTGGCGGCGACCAAGCTTCCCAACAGCGTCATTTACGTGGTGATGCCGATCACGGGCCTGCTTGTATGCGTGTATTCCTTCCTGCAGTTTATCGGGATCGATACAAGAAGGCATCGAGGCATTGAGGAGGGAGAGCATTAAATGGAAGAAACAACAATCGCCATACTCATTCTTACCGTCAGCTTCGTAGCTCTGATGGTGCTGCGGTTTCCTATCTCGCTGACGCTGGCGCTGTCTACATTGCTGACGGTGATGTATCTGGATATCCCGCTGGCGGTAGTCGGCCAACGGATGATTCAGGGCATCAGCTCGTATTCACTCCTGACGATACCATTTTTTATTCTTGCCGGACATATGATGAGCGAGGGCAAGCTTGCGCTGCGGCTCGTGAATCTCGCCCAGCTGATTGTCGGCGGGATACGGGGCGGACTGGCGATGGTGAACTCGGTCGCCTGCATGTTCTTCGGTAACATATCCGGTTCGGCGGTAGCGGATGTGTCCTCGATCGGCTCCGTCATGATCCCGATGATGAAGAAAAAAGGCTACGATACCGACTATGCGGTAGGAGTTACCGTATCCTCTGCGATTCAAGGGGTGGTCGTTCCTCCGAGCCACAATCTGGTGCTGTACTCCTTGGCGGCGGGGGGCGGCGTCTCCATAGCCAGTCTGTTCCTTGCGGGTATCATCCCCGGACTGATTCTCTGCATCTCCCTGATGGCGACAAGCTACGTGTATGCGATCAAGCGGGGGTATGCCAAAGGAGACCCGGTGGAACGCAAGGATATTCCGAAGATCGTGCTGGATGGCTTAATGTCGCTGATGACAGCGGCTATTATCCTCGGGGGCATCTTCAGCGGCTGGTTTACGGCGACGGAGTCGGGCGCATTGGCCTGCTTGTACGCCTTTATCCTGACGTTTGTCATCTACAGGGACATTCCGGTCAGCCGCATGTGGGTGATTTTGCAAAAGACGTTCCGAACCGTCTCCATGGTGCTGTTCCTTATCGCCGCATCCGATGCGTTCAGCTGGCTTCTGGCTTACCTGAAAATTCCGGCCATGGTGACCGATGCGATGCTGGCCATATCGGACAGCCCGATCATCATCCTGCTTATTATTAATATCGTGCTGCTGATTCTCGGCGCCCCTATGGATATGGCTCCGCTTATTTTGATCATGACGCCGATCCTGCTCCCTGTCGTAACTCATCTCGGAATGGATCCGGTCCATTTCGGCATTATTATGATGCTGAACCTGGGCATCGGGCTGCTGACGCCGCCGGTCGGGACCGTGCTGTTCGTCGGCTGCGCCATCGGGAAAATATCGATCAGCCAAGGAACGAAAGCGATGATGCCCTTCTTCTATGTGATGTGCGTCGTGCTGCTCGTGCTGACGTATGTGCCGGATTTAGTGATGTGGCTGCCTAATATGATGAAGCATTAATAATTCAAATAAAAGGGGAAGTGTACGAATGAAACCGTTCATCCAAGTGGTAAGCGTCCTTTCATGCTTGATTATGGCCGGGGGTGTCCTTGCAGGCTGCAGCACCAAGGACCCTGCTAAGCCGACGACAGCCGGGGGAGATAAGAAGGTCGAAGGGAAGAAGTATACGTTCCGCCTGGCGGACACGCATCCGCCGGATTATCCGACTGTGATCGGGGATAAAAAATTCGCCGACCTGGTCAACGAGCGTACGAACGGCCGCATCAAGATCGACGTCTTCCCTTCATCCCAGCTAGGGGAGGAAAAGGCAGTCATCGAGCAGGTTCAGCTCGGAGCCATCGAATTCACCCGCGTCAGCAGCGGACCGTTGGCGGAGTTCAATAAAAACTTCGGCGTCTTCAGCCTCCCTTATGTGTTCGACAGTGATCAGCATCTGTGGAAGTTTCTGGAGAGCGATAATGGCAACAAGCTGCTGGACAGCCTGGAAAGCTCCAAAATGAAAGGTCTGGCCTATTACAGCTCCGGCGCCCGTAACTTCTACTCCCGCAAGCCGGTAACCAATCTGGCGGAGCTGAAGGGCCAGAAGGTTCGCGTCATTCAGAACAAGATCAACATCGATCTGATGTCCGCACTCGGAGCCAATGCGACGCCTATGGCTTACGGCGAGGTCTTCAGCTCCCTGCAAACCGGCGTAATTGACGCGGCCGAGAACAATTTCCCGAGCTATCAGTCCTCGAACCATTATGAAGTGGCGAAGCATATGATTCTGGATGGGCATCAACGCGTGCCGGAAGTGCTCCTGATCAGCCAATCGGCCTGGAATAAGCTGTCCGAGGAGGACCGCAAGATCGTGAAGCAGGCCGCCATCGATTCTGTCAAAACCCAGCGCGAATCTTGGGATAAGTACGAGAAGGACGCAGAAGCCAAGGTCCGTGCGGCCGGCGTAACCATCACTGAGGTGAAGGACGTTAAGCCTTGGCAGGACGCGGTGAAGCCGGTTATCGAGAAATATCGTCCGGAATATAAAGACGTCTTAGAGCAGATTGATGCGGCCAGGAAAAAATAAGCGAGATGGAAGCGGCAACCCCCTGCACTTGTGTAGGGGGTGATGTTTTTGAGAAGCCGACGGAACTTGAAATATTGCCTATATACTCCGGTGAGGTATGCCCCTCCGGCCAGGCTTCCGAAGCAGGCTTTGCTACGCAAAGCCCATAGCTATTGAAACCCGTGAAAGTCATTAGATTTAGTGGTATTTTCACGGGTTTCAAAGGCGGACGTAAACTCCTACAAGGCATACCCCACCTCCATATTTGCAAATTTCCCGGTACACGAGGTTCACAACAAACCAACCCCCCTGAGCAGATGCACAGGGGGTTGTTGGGTGGTTATTTAAGTTTATAGCGATAGAAGTAATCGTTCTGCATTTGCTTGATGACCGTCTCACGGTCCGTTTTAATATCGTAAGGAAGCCGTTTGGAATCCCCCAGGAGAGTGGTCTTATAGACGCCCTTCTTTTTATTCAGAAGCTGCGTATTGGTAGTCAGAACCGTCTGGTCCTTATTGAGCCTCTCCAGAGTAAACACCGGCTCGCGGTCGAGATCTTGGGAGACCTCATAGACGATCTCGAGGGAGATCGACCCCAGATAATGGGTGCTGTCCAAGGACGTCATCATGTCATATTTGGGTTCGGCCGACACAATCTGTACGCCCTCATTCTTAAGAAGCGGGTAATTGCCTTCCGGCTGCTTGAAGTGGATAGCCTGATTGGCGCCATCCCAGGTCACCTCATAGCCTAATGCTTCGCTTACCAGCCGTAACGGCACGTAAGTTTTTTCGTTATACATGATCGGAGTATCCTCCGACGTGTCAATCAGCTTGCCGTTATCCACCAGCTTGAACTGTGGTACCAGGAGCGCGGCGATTTCTTCGGAAGCTTTGGCGGTAAATGGCAGAAGAACGACGGCTGCAGCCATTAAAGCAATGGTCCATGATTTTTTCAATGTTAGTTTCCCCCTTTGATGAATCATGTTTAATGGTTTAGTCCATTATTTACCAAATGGGGGATGGGGGACAAGGGACGATCGTCTCATTTTGGGCGGGACAAGGAAGCAGGGACTTCTGTCGCCCTTTATGCCAGCGGTTCTCCGTGCAGAAAGCCCTTGTACGGCTCAAGCGAAGACGGATCACCAGGAACGACGATGATTCCCGTTCATTTGCCTCTGTACATAGGTGCGATCAGGTCGATGCGATTGGTCCAGATGCCCCCTGTGTATCCGCGCGGCAGACGCTCTACGTCCTCCGGCGTATCGAATCCATGGGAAAACTCCGAGCCGTCTCCTCCGACCACGATCACTCGGGTGTCGGCCTTCTCCATACGCTCCAGAAAACGATTCGGCCATCCCCACAAGTAAGGAGCATATTTCTCCGGTATATGAATTTGAGTGTGCTCTATGGAGGAAGGAATAAAGCCGGTCCAGCCCAGCGCTTCGTATGTAAGCAAGGAACGGATGAGCGAAGCCTTGGACATCGTTCGCAGGCCGGGCAGCAGCTCCTTCACCGCGGCGACCGGCTGATCACCTCCGTATACGGTCAGCTGCTCAAGCCGGTTGGCCGGCAAGGTTTTAAGATATTGGGCAAGCTGAACCCCTTCATCAGGATCATTGCTCTTCACGTGAATGAGAAAGGAGCGGTCGGGAAAGGTAGAGAGCACCTCGTCGAGGGTCGGCATCAGCCCGATGCCTTTTCCGCGAAAAGGATAGGTTTGTCCCCCGTCAGCCGTATAGCCGTATCCGATATCCAGGGCTTGGAGCTCGTCAGCCGTATGATCTCTGGTCACCCCGGTACCGTTCGTCCGGCAATCCAGCGTCCAGTCGTGAAATACGACGAATCGTCCGTCCTTGGTAGGCTGCACATCAAACTCTACGATATCGGCTCCCTCTCTAAAGGCTGCGTTCATGGAGGCTATCGTATTTTCCAAATAAGGGTGCTCCGGTGCATAGATTCGTTCCGCCGTACAGGTATCATTGGTAATACCCTCCATAGGGAAGGTTTGGGCGAGTCCGCGGTGCGCCAGCAGCAGCGGGGCCCCGTCTCTTGAGGGAGCCAGGCGCGAGCTGTTCGTGATATAAACGATCGCTGCCGCTATTAGTAAGATGACAAGGACTTTTCGCTTGGTGATCCTCATCCTTCAGTGACCTCCTTGAATGGCTTGCTAAGTTCATGGGCATTCTTATAGCCTTTAGTTCAAGCATAAACAATAGAGCTGCACGCCACAATGAAAGGAGGATAATAGATGGATGATACCATGCAAGTCAGAAGGAATTTATAGGTTCATTGTATTCACAATGATGATCACCAATCTGGCTCGCTAAGCCAAAGTCCAGACGGCCCGCGTCCAAGCCAGGTGCAAACCAACCCGCATCATATTGTTCTGGCTGGTGCTGGCAAAGCCGGCTTGAGCGGTGACAAGCTCGCAGTCCTCCTTATAAGCTTCATGCATGCGGCGCTGCAAAAGGGCCGTCTGCAATCCTCTCCTTCTGTATACAGGGAGGGTGGCTGCCAGAGCGCACGAAGCGATCCCCCCGCTGCTATACATGGCGGCTACGGCTGCCGGTTTCCCTTCTACACTTGCGAGAAATAATCTCCATCCGGGCCTGTGCAGCAAGCCGATGTTATTATGGATGAAATGATGCTTGTGTTCTATAGACATGCCGGACGCTGTACAATGCACCTCGGCGTATTGGTCAAATAGGCCGTGATCGGTAACCTCATCAATGTCTACCGTATCCGGAAGCGCAGGCAATTCCCGCAGCGGCAGTCCGTAAAGGACAGAATGAAACCCCTGCTGAATCATTCCATGGTCCGTCAGGGCCTGGAACAGTCCAGGGCTCGAGCCGGCAGGGGAGATATCGACCAGCGGCTTTCTGTCTCTTTCCCTATAAAAGGCGGCGATGTCCCCGACCTTGTCCGTATCTTTGTCAGATAAACCTTTTACGCTGTTAAATACACCCCAAGGCATCGTTCGGATATAATAAGCGGTCGTGCTGCCGAAGCTGCGAACGTCGACGCC
Organism: Paenibacillus vulneris; assembly: GCF_039543185.1. Taxonomy (NCBI): domain Bacteria; kingdom Bacillati; phylum Bacillota; class Bacilli; order Caryophanales; family Paenibacillaceae; genus Paenibacillus; species Paenibacillus vulneris. The sequence continues at coordinate 267,465 of NZ_BAABJG010000029.1, forward strand.
CTCGGGATTTCCGGGACGTTCCCCGATCGAGCGGATTCTTGAACTGAAGAAGTCGGTTTCAGCCTGCTGAAGACGCAGGGCAAGCGTTTCGGTTAAAACAGGGTATCGCATGGGCGGCTTCCTCCTGAATAGGGTTTTCTATATAATATATCATGAATAAGCGACAGGAAAATGAAGCCCTTTAATGGAATTAATACTATAGATGTGCAGGACATGGAAGGGAATAAAGAACAGTATCAGTGCGTTTTTCTGCCCTAAAGGAGGGATAACGATGGAACCTGTTTTTTTTGCCTCTCCGGCCGAGTTTCGTGCCTGGCTTGAAGAGAATCATGATAAGGCTCAATCCTTGCAGGTCGGCTTCTATAAAAAAGGCTCCGGCAAGCCGAGCATGACGTGGCCGGAGTCGGTAGATGAGGCGCTGTGCTTCGGGTGGATCGATGGCGTCCGCAAAGGTATTGACGACGTCAGCTATACGATCCGGTTCACTCCCCGCAAACGCGGGAGCATTTGGAGTGCTGTGAACGTTCAGAAGGTGGAGGAGCTGACGAAGCTCGGGAAAATGCGCCCGGAGGGGCTTCGCGCCTTTGCCGAACGGAAGGAGGAGCAAACGGCTGTCTACGCTTACGAGCAGGAGAAGGACGCGGAGCTTGGAGAAGCGTACGAGGCCTTGTTTCGTGCCAATAAGAAGGCATGGGACTACTTTCAGGCGCAATCCCCGTCCTACCAAAAGACAGTCGTTCATTGGGTTGTCAGCGCCAAGAAAGAGGAAACCCGGTTAAAACGGCTTCATGAACTGATCAACGATTCCGAGCAGGGAAGGGTCATCCGTCATCATAGATGGAAGAGCCCATCTAAATAGATCAAGCGGTTAGTGTGGTGCGCACGGGTTTCCTGCGGGACAGCCGGATGAATATCTCGATAAACACCAGATTCCCGATCCAGCACAGCCAAGCGGACAGCCGATAGGGAGGCTCCATCGGACCGCTGAACAGCGGGGTCAGCGCCAGCAGCCAGACGCGAAACGTAACGGCAGCCAAGGTAAGAGCGTAGCTGCGCAGCATCCATTCCTTGTGGGCCTGAAATCGTTTGCTTACGGCCTTTTTGACGGATATCCAGGTTGTTAGCACCCATAGAACATCCAGGGTAAAAAAGCCCAGTCCGGCCATCCACCCTCCGGTAGCGAAGATGGATAAATAAATGCTGATCAGTCCGCTCGCCGTGATGGAGAACACATAGGTATAGCCTAGGATGCGGTGGATCCGAATTCCTTTTCTTTTCGGCCGGATGAACAGCTGAAACGGTCCGATAGCGACAGCCAGACAGGCAGTGATGATGTGCAAATACAGTACATAAATCCAGGGCGCATAGTGAAAGTCCGGCTTTTGCAGCTTTTGAACGATCAGACCCGCCTTATGGGGGTCTGACAATCCGTACTGCATAATAACGTAGGCAAGCAGAATCAAGGCTAACAAGGAAACGACGAACCGTACCGAGATGGTTTTGAGCATTGAAGGCTCACTCCTCTACTTTAGTTTTTATGCTATACAAGACGATGGGGAAAGAAACGCCCCTTCATTTTTTTGGAAAATACTTTTTTGGTAAAATATTGGACAGGCTGAGCATCCAAAAGCATACGACGGGAGGGAGCGTCATGGGGAGAATCCTTTGCTTTATATCCGAGGATTTTGCGGATTTTGAAATTACGCTGGCTTTTCACAAAATCAAAAACGCAGGCAAGAAAGAAGTGCTGTGTGTCGGATACGATCATCAGCCGGTGATCAGCGAATCCGGCTTGACGTACAAGCCGAATGCCACTCTTGCCGAGGCGATGGAGCTGCAGGACGTAGAGGGGCTCATCATTCCCGGCGGACCTATACGAAAGCAGCGGCAGGAGCTGACGGAGCTGATCCGGAAGCTGGACAGGGAGGAGAAGCTTCTGGCTGCAATCTGCAACGGCCCGCAATATTTGGGCAGAGCGGGCATTCTGGCTCACAGGAAGTATACAACCTCCTGCTCGGTTGACCGGATCCGGCAATTGGACGTAGAGGACCCGTTTCCGCGGGAGCGCTACGTGGAGCAGAGAGTAGTAAGAGACGGACATGTGATAACGGCGAAGGGGCGCGCATTTGTCGATTTTTCCTTCGAGCTGTTTGACTATTTACAATTGTACGAAGGGCGGAGAGAGGAGCGGGATCAGCTGTTCCGGGACATTATGAACCGCTGAAGAGTTGAACCGCAGCCATCTCCGAATCTCGAAATGGGGGATTAGTATGATAATCAGAGAGTTAAAGCCGGGCGAACCGTATCCGATGGACCTGCTGCTGCTGGCGGATCCCGAGGAGCCGGTCATTCGGACCTATATAGACCGGTGCCACTGCTATGTAATGGAGCATGAAGGCGTGATTGCAGGGGTCGTAGCGCTTCTGCCCACAAGACCGTTAACGGTCGAAATTATGAACATAGCGGTACTGGAGAACATGCAGGGGCAGGGCTTGGGGAGAAAGCTGCTTACGCACGCCATCCAGGCGGCCAAAGAGCAGGGCTGCCATACGATAGAAATAGGAACGGGAAACTCGAGCGTCGGGCAGCTGCATTTGTACCAAAGATGCGGCTTCCGGATTCACGGTGTGGACATGGACTATTTTGTGCGGAATTATGAGGAGCCGATTTACGAAAACGGACTGCAGTGCAGAGACATGATCCGGCTGAAGCAGGAGCTGTAACCAAGGGGTGATCCACCCGTGAAGATATGGAGCAAGGCCGTCGGCGCGTTCCAGCGGGTTGTGCTGCTTCGGAATCGGACGCTAACGGTCAAAATGTTGTTTTACTCGGCATTGATCGTCGTATTCCCGCTGCTTCTTGTCGGAACGATATCGTACCAAAGGTCGTCCGAGGTGCTCGAGCAGGAGGCGGGGCAGTACAGCTGGCAAATCATCGAGCAGGTGAAAGCTCATGTCGAGTATTACGTGCAGGATTTCGAGATCGATACGCTTCGCATCATTAACCATCCCGATATGAACCGCTTCCTGAAGATGCGGACGATGGAGGAGATGAAGCAGAGCGGGATTCAGACGGACATCGAGCAGGTATTGAAAAACGCCGCCTATTCCCGGTCGGATATCAGCAACATCACCGTCATCGTTCACGATGAACAGGTCATTGACGCCATAGACTACGATAGCCCTTACTCGGCCAAGCAGCTGCGGCAGGAATACTGGTATGCAACGATACCGGAGGACAGCTCGCCCAAGCTGATAAGCCGCGTCATTCGAGGCCGGGATCATCAGGAGCAGGTGATCTCCATTGTGCGCCGCTTGATCAGTCCGAATACGCTTGAGCCGATCGGGATCATGATCATGGACGTCAATTTTAAGCGGATCCAGGAGATAGCCGAGAAGGTGGCGATCGGTCGAACCGGCTTCCTCTACATCATCGATGCCCAGAATCATTATGTGTACCATCCCGATTTGCAGCAGGTCGGAAAGCCTGCCAACGGCAAGAGCTTCGAGAGGATGCTTGCCCAAGAGAGCGGCTCGATGACGGATCAGGACAAGCCGCGCAATTTTCTGACGTTCAGCCTATCGCATTATTTGGGCTGGCGGCTGGTAACCTCTATTCCTTATGCGGAGCTGACGAACGGGACTGCCTATATTGGACGGACGATCCTCTGGACGCTGCTTGGTTCGCTTGCCGCTGCGTATTTGCTGGGAATCGGTTTCGCGGCAAGCCTGGTAAATCCGATCCGCCGGCTGCAGCGGTTTATGAAGAAGGTGGAGGTAGGGGACTTCTCCGGCAAGCTGGAGGTCCGCTCATTGGATGAGATCGGCTTGTTAACGCACGGGTTCAACAAAATGGTCGAGAAGCTCGAGGGGCTGCTGGAGGAAATTTATTTCACCCGCCTGCGCGAGACGGAGGCCTCCTTGCGTCAGAAGGAAACGGAGCTGAAGGTGCTGCAGTCGCAGATGAATCCGCATTTTCTGTATAATTCGCTGGAAACGCTGCGCGGTATGGCGCTCGAGCAGGATATGGACGATATCGCCTCCATGTCAGCTTCCCTGGCCAAGCTGCTGCGGTACAATCTGAAGAGCACCTCCCCTACGGTTATGCTGCAGGAAGAATTGAGCTTCTGCGAGGTGTACCTTCGGATCCAGAAATACCGGTTCGAGGATCGTCTCGAATATGAGCTTGACGTCCCGCCGTGGGCATTAGAGCAGCAGATTGCGAAATTCTCGCTGCAGCCTATCGTCGAGAACAGTATGATTCACGGCATCGAGCCGGGTGTCGGGCTGATGCATATCCGAATTACCGCGGAGCGGGATTCCGGGCATTCCTTCTGCGTCGTCATCCTCGATACCGGCATTGGCATGTCGGAGCAGCAGCTCCGGCGCATCCACCGTGACCTGGAGGGAAAGGATGTGCTCGCCGGGGGAGCGCATATCGGCATTGCCAATGTGCACCGGCGGATCGCCTATTTGTACGGTCCGGAGTTCGGAGTATCGCTGCAGAGCGTAAGCGGTCACGGAACCGTGGTCCGGATCCGGCTTCCTTATGAGGAGAGGAAGGAGCTTCTTGAGGAAGTATAATGGAGCCATGGGAGCGGCAGGCTTACCGCCGCAATCCTTAGAACGGGCCGTCCATCCCAAAAGCAAGGAAAAGGAGGCTGGAGCATCGGTGTACCGCGTGCTGCTGATTGATGACGAACGGTGGGTGCGTATCTCACTGAAGAAAGTGATTGAAAAAACGGGCCTGCCCTTTCATGTCGTTCACGAGGCGTCGGACGGGCTGGAGGCGCTGGACTGGCTTAAGAGCGGCGAGGCGGACCTTATCCTGACGGACGTTAAGATGCCTGTGATGGAAGGTCTTCGTTTCGTTCAGGAGCTGCGGCTTAACGACCGTACCCAGTCTATTATCGTAATAAGCGGCTACGATGACTTCCAATATGTGCAGCAGGCACTTCGTTCGGGTGTGTTCGATTATTTATTGAAGCCGGTGGAGCTTGAGGAGATGCGGGCGTGCTTAACCAAATGGATGAATCAATACCGTCCGCCTTCTGATGAAGCGGCCCGCAGGCCGGCCCCTCTTTCTAAACCACTGGAGCAATCGCCGATCGGGCAGGTGCAGGACTATATACGCGCCCATTTATCGGGGGACATTACGCTAACCAAGGCCGCAGCTCTTGTCCATCTGAATCCGAGCTATTTGAGCCAGCTGTTCAAGCAGCAGCTAAACCGTAATTTCATCGATTATGTGGCGGAGATGCGGATGGAGGAGGCCAAGCGGCTGCTGAGCGCCACCTCGCTACGGATCAGTGAAATTGCCGACCGGGTCGGCTATTCGGATGTTGCGTATTTCAGCAACACGTTCAAGAAATGGAACGGCTGCACGCCCTCGGAGTACCGCAGAGAGCCGGGAAAAGGCTTGAGCGGTCCGGAGAACTAAGCCTGACCTAATGAATATTTGTTTTTCATTCGGAAAATTCCCTGATTTTTGTTAAAAATTAGGACTGGAAGTCTTTTTATAGAAAGAAATCCGAACGATTGCTTGAAAAAATGGCGTGAATTCAGTATTATTAACATAGATTCGAATCCGATGACAGTTTTAGAAGGTGAACCTTGTGTCCCTAACCGATTCTAACGAATTCAAAAAGAAGCTGTGTCACATCTATAACGAGGTGTCAAAGGAATTGTTCGGATTCGGCACTACTTTGCTTAAAGCATCGATTGAGGGGAACATCATCACGTTTCAAGCCAGGCACCGCCGCTCACCGCGGTCTACCGCTTTGGAGGGCGAAGCGCCGACGCTGAAGTACGAGGTTGATTTTTACATGTCATCGATCTATAAGAAGCGAATCCGTGAAAGACTTGAGCAGGAGATGGGGCTTTCCATCGAAGCGGTCCTCCGGGACTATGACCCGCCGACACAGTGGGCTTTCACGAATGTCATTTTGGTCGATAGCGACCGTACAACGTAAATAGACCGGCGTTTCTCCTCGGATCTATCTGAAAAGGAAACCGGGCCCGCGTAAGACAAAACAGATCCGCTGGACATTGTTTACAATGGAAGGTGCTCTTGTTAGAAGCTTTTATTCTATCAGGGGCACTTTCTTTTTTTCTATAAGCAAGAGGGGGCATCGGCTGCGTTATTTAGAGAGCGTAGGATACGTGCATAGATTGCCGAATTTGCAAAATACTACTAAATATTTCATGCAGCCGATTCTTTACGAAATTCCATTAATTAACCTTTGGAGGTCAAACGACGATGCAAAAGAAATGGGTACAAGGCATACTTTCACTTTCTGTTCTGGGACTGGCACTGACCGGATGCGGTGCGCCTAAAGAGCAAGGAGGAGCGGCAGCGGATAATAAAGACGGCAAAGGAGCGCCGACACAGCTGGTGATCTCGACCTGGGGCTTCTCCGAAGACTTTTTCCGTAAAGAAATTTACGAGCCGTTCGAAAAAGCGCATAATGTCAAAATCGTGCTTGAAATCGGCAACAACGCGGACCGCCTGAACAAAGTTAAACAAGGCAGCTCTAACGTGGATGTCATGTACTTATCGGATTACTATGCACAGCAAGCTATTGATGCGGGATTGTTCGAGAAGATCGACCGCAGCCGCCTGACGAACCTGAAGGACATCTATGATGTAGCCAAAGCGCCGCTCGGCGAAGACTACGGTCCTGCTTACACCATTGGCCAGCTGGGTATTGCTTACAACCCGAAAGCGCTTGGCGGCAAAGAAATCAAATCCTGGGCAGACCTGTGGAGTCCGGAGCTCGCCAAAAAGCTGACGATGCCTAACATTACAGCCACCAGCGGCCCGATGATCGTGGATGCGGCTTCTATCGTAGCCGGTAACAGCACGTTTAACGAAGATCAAGCCTTCGCCAAATTGAAGGAGCTGAACAAATCCGTCGTTAAATACTACGGACAAACCTCGGAATACGTTAACATGCTGGCGCAAGGCGAGATTGCAGCAGGACCGATCATGGAGATGTATGTGAAGGATTTGAAAGCCGCTTCCCCTGACGTGAAGTTCGTAACCCCGGCTGAGGGCGGTTACGCGGTTATGAATACCGTTAACGTCGTTAAAGGAAGCAAGAACAAGCAGCTGGCCGAGGATTTCATCAACTGGCACCTGAGCAAGGAAGCACAGGAGAAATCTGCGAAAGCGCATATTGACTCCCCGGTTAACACGACGTTGAACCTGACGCCTGAAGAAGCTCAAGGCATTACTTACGGAGCTGACGTTGTGGCCAAGCTTCGCAAGCTGGACATGAAGTTCGTCAACCAAAACCTGAAAAAATGGATCGACCGTTTCAATAAAGAAGTAACGCAATAATCGCAATAGGGAAGCATTTCATTTGAGGGGTATATGACATGACCATGGCATGTACCCTCATTTTTTCTAAAAGGAGGCTGGATGATGAGGAAAAAAGTCATTCTCGATGTAGATACGGGGGTTGATGACGCTCTTGGCATCCTGTTAGCCGTGCGCAGCGGCCAATTCGACGTGCTTGGCATTACGACGGTGAACGGCAACGTATCGCGGGATCAAGCCACAATCAACACGTGCAAGATTCTCCAGCTGCTCGGCTGCGAGGAATCGATTCCGGTCTACAAGGGAGCGGGCCGTCCGCTGCTTCGGGAGTCGTTCTTCGAGCATCGGGTTCACGGTCAAGACGGGATCGGAGGTGCTCTGAAGGACATGCCCGTGCATAAACAGCCATCGGAGGGCTTTGCACCGGAAGTCATCATCGAGGCTGCGAGGCGATATCCCGGCGAGCTGACGCTGGTCGCGACCGGGCCGCTTACGAATGTGGCGTTGGCGGTACGTCAAGCTCCGGAGCTGGTGCACCTCCTGAAGGAGGTCGTCGTCATGGGCGGGGTTGTCGGAAGCTACGGCAATGTGACCCCGACGGCGGAGTACAACATGTACGTAGACCCGGAGGCGGCCAAGATCGTGTTCCACGCCGGCTTCCCTTCACTTACGCTGGTCGGCCTCGACGTGACCCGCAAGGCGCTTCTGACGGAGGAGCACATGCAGCAGATAGGGGATTCGCCCATCGCCCGCTATATCCGCGAGAGCACAACCGACTATATGCAGCGCTACTATGAGCGCAATGGCATTCGTGCCTGCGTCATGCACGATCCGCTCGCCGTAGGCGTAGCTCTGAATCGCGGCATCGTAACGACACGTCGCTATTATGTGGATGTCGAGACCCGAAGCGACTTGTGCGACGGGCAGACGGTCTGCGATTTTCAAAACCGCTTGTCGAAGCAGGCCAACATGGACGTTTGCGTGGATGTAGATACCGAAGCTTTTCTTCAGCTGTTTACGCAAGCGATGAAAGCCTAGCCTTACAAGAACAGGAGCCATAGCTACATGAAGAAAAAGGTTTACTATGTATTATTGCTGCCGGGATTTTTGTTTCTACTGTTCTTTATGCTGATCCCGATTATCATGACGATAGGGTCCACCTTTTTTCAGGAGGGCCGATTTACGCTCGAAGGCTATCTTCATTTCTTTAAAGACCCGTACTTTCTCAAAATATTGTGGACGACGCTGGAGGTCAGCATTGTAACGACGCTCTTATGCATCCTGCTCGGCTTTCCGGTGGCGTACTACATTTCCAAGCAAAGCCTTAGGAAAAAGGGCATATTGCTCGCGCTCGCGATTTTTCCGCTGCTTACAAGCTCCGTCGTCCGTTCCTTCAGCTGGATGATCGTGCTCGGTAAGAAAGGGCTGCTTAACAACACGCTGCTGGCAATCGGGATCATCCGGGAGCCGCTGGATATTTTGTATACGCCGGTGGCGATGATGATCGGTCTGATTCATTTATTCCTGCCTTTGATTATCATTACGCTGGTAGGCGTTATGGAGAACATCGACCCGGATCTGATCAAAGCAGCGGAAAGTCTTGGCGCGCCCCGCTTTACCGCGTTCCGCAAGGTCATCGTGCCGCTCAGTATTCCCGGCTTGATCATCGGGAGCATCCTGGTGTTCGTCGGCAGCTTGACGGCCTACACGACGCCGGCCTTGCTTGGAGGCAAGCAGAAGGTCATCTCGACCTTCCTGTATCAGAATGCGATTACATTAAACGACTGGTACTTGGCCTCCGTCATCGCTACGATCATGATTGCTATTACCTTTATCATCATCGGGATAATGAATAAAATGGCCAATAAATTCAATCCGAAGGAGTAGAAACGTATGCGGGAGAACAATCGAGGGCTTGGCCTGTTTACGCTTCTGGTCTACGCATTTTTGCTGGGTCCTCTCCTCATTATTGCCGCCGCTTCCTTCGATCCGGGAACGGTATTGAAATTTCCGCCGCAGGGCTTTTCGTTCAAATGGTATGAAAATATTTTCAAAGTCAAAATGTTCATGGAGACGTTCAAAACCTCCATTTTCGTATCGCTGCTAGGCAATGTGTTCGCGCTCCTTCTCGGGGTGCCGGCCGCTTACGCCTTAAGCCGGTTTCAGTTCAAAGGCAAGGATGCGCTGAATGCGGTATTCATCTCGCCCGTGCTCATTCCGGGTATCGTGCTCGGCTTTACGATGCTGAAGTATCTGATCATTACGTATCATCTGCCGATCTACTTGTCCCTGCTGTTCGGACATACGGTCATTATGCTGCCGTTCATTATCCGTGTCATCGCGTCCAGCTTGTCGAACTTTGATTTCTCCGTCGAGGAAGCGGCCTTGAGCTTGGGTGCGGGGCATCTGGCGACCTTCTTCAAGGTGGTGCTGCCGAACATCAAGTCGGGGATTATTGCGGCCGTGCTGATCGCCTTCCTGGAATCGTTCAACAACGTGGATATTTCTGTATTCATGACCGGCCCTGGTGTCAGTACGCTGCCGATCCAAATGCTGACGTATGTGGAGAACCATTTTGACGCGACGATTGCCGCGATTTCGGTGCTGCTTATGATTTTTACGGCGGTCCTTATGTTCATTATTGAACGGATTATGGGCTTGTCCTACTTTACAAAACGATAACGGGGGATTGGATCCATGGCATTGCTATCCTTGGAAAACGTATCGGTTGCCTACGAGCAAAATGTGATATTAAAGGATTTTAATTTGAATATTGAAAAAGGCGAGCTTATCTCGCTGCTGGGCCCGAGCGGCTGCGGCAAAACGACGACGCTGCGTCTTATCGCAGGCTTCCTGGAGGCCAAAGACGGCAAGTTTATGCTCGGCGGCAAGGATTACACACGGGTGCCGGTGAATAAACGGAACTTCGGCTTCGTGTTCCAGAGCTATGCGCTGTTCCCGCATTTGTCCGTATACGATAATGTGGCATTCGGGCTGCGGCTTAGAAAAGTGAACGAGTCGGAAATTAAGAAAAGAGTGCACCACATTCTGGAGGTTGTGAGTCTGACGGGCTTCGAGAAACGGTTCCCCAAAGCGCTGTCCGGCGGACAGAAGCAGCGGGTAGCCATTGCGCGGGCGCTTGTGATTGAGCCGGATCTGCTGCTCTTCGATGAGCCGCTCAGTAACCTGGACGCGAACCTTAGAATTAACATGCGCGTCGAAATCCGCCGCATTCAGCAGGAGCTCGGAATTACCACGGTCTATGTATCCCATGACCAGGAGGAGTGCTTCTCGATCTCCGATCAGGTGGCGATAATGAACAAAGGGATTATCGAGCAGTTGGACAGTCCGGCCGCCATCTTCAAATACCCGAAGACGGAATTCGTCGCACGGTTTATCGGATTTAATAATTTCATTCATTTTGACGAACGGCATGATCAAGGCGCGGAAGTCGAGTTGAAGGTCAAGGACCTGGTATTCCACGTTGCGAAGCATCTCGGGAACAATGCCGGCGGCAGCCTCAAGGGAGCTATCCGTCCGGATGACGTCATTATGGGGACAGTCGAAGAGATTCCTGCCGAGGGAACGAACCGTCTCCCGGGCCGCGTGAAGGTCAGCACCTTCCTGGGCCGAAGCTATCAATATGTAGTGGAAACTGCTCTCGGTGACTTTACGGTCAACAAGGAGATGGAGCTTCCTTATGTCAACGGCAGAGAGGTTCGCCTGCTGTTCCCTGCTGAAAAATTGGTTTTAGTGGAGTAACGTGCTACTTGGGAGGTACCGTCATGCGAGTCGATTTATTCATCAAGAACGTAAACATTTATAACAGTTACTTCAAAACCTTCATTCCAGGCAATGCCGCTATTCTGGACGGCAGATTTCTATACATCGGCGAGCGGGGCGAAGACAGCTTCGACGCCGGTCAAGTCGTCGACGGTCAGGGACGCTATATGATCCCCGGTCTCGTAGACATCCATCTGCACATCGAGAGCACGATGGTTACGCCGGAGACCTTCTCCTATGGCTTGATCCGCAACGGCGTGACGACTATCGTGCCGGAGCCTCACGAAATGGCCAACGTCTTCGGACTCCAGGGCGTTACCGAGATGATTCGGGCGAGCGAGCACTGCGTAGCCGATATGTTCTACGCCATTCCGAGCTCGGTGCCTGCGACGTCCATGGAGACAACGGGCGGTGCGATGGAGATTGAGGACATGGATGCCTTGATGCAGACGGAGACGATCGCCTGCTTGGGCGAGATCATGAACTATGTGGACGTCATTAACGATCCGGATTGCAAGACGAATCGAATCTTGAAGCATATACGTGCGAAGTATCCGAAGCTGGTCATTGAAGGGCATGTGCCGAAGCTGCTGGATTTGGAATTGCAGCAGATCATCTATGCGGGAATCGATTCGGATCATACGCATCAATCGATTGAAGGTATGGAGGCACGGATCGCGGCTGGCATGTTCATCGAGATTCAGGAGAAATCGATGACCGAGGAGGTCATGCAGTATTTGATCGAACGGGATGTCGCCGAGCATTTTTGCTTTGTCACCGATGATGTGATGCCGGATTCGTTCCAGCGCCGGGGCCACCTGAACCATATCGTTCGCAAGGCGATTCAGATGGGAATGCCGCCGGAGAGAGCGATCTACGCGGCGACCTTCACACCGGCCCGCAGAATGAAGCTAAGCGACCGCGGAGCGGTGGCTCCGGGCAAGATTGCCGATTTCTCCCTGGTGTCCGATCTCAAAAAATTGACCATAGGTCAAGTGTATAAAAACGGGCGCAAGGTGTACGATGCGCAGGAGGAATACCTTCCGCAAGGCCATCGCCACCTGTTCCCTTCCCATTTTTACCAAAGTGTGAAGTTGTCTCCCTTGGCGGAATCGGACTTTGCCATCCATACGGATGCCCAGGAAGGGGCCTATAAAGCCAGAGTGATGCTGGTCAAGAACGGCTCGACGTTTACCGAGGAGCATCACGCAGAGGTTGCGGTAAGCGGCGGCGAGGTCCGCTGGGAAGACAGCGGCTATGGCCTGATCGCCACCTTCGACCGCTACGGCAAAACCGGCGGCCGAGCTTATGGCCTGATCGGCGGAGATACGATCAAGCGCGGCGCGATCGCCACGACCTATTCCCACGACAACCATAACCTGCTGGTTGTCGGGCACAGCCGCGCCGACATGATGCTTGCGGCTAATGAAGTGATCCGCAATCAAGGCGGCTTCTGCGTCGTGGAGAACGGGCAGGTGCTGGCGAGCCTGCATCTGCCGGTCGGGGGCATCCTGACCGAGGAGCCGCTTGAGAAGACAGCTGCCGAGGTTCAGCAGCTTCGCGAAGCCATGGAAGCGCTGGGCTACAATCATTACAACCCGATCATGTCGATAAGCACTCATTCCTTGCCGGTCAGCCCGGCTTTGAAAATTACGGATTACGGCCTTATTGATGTCAACCGCGGTAAGGTCGTGCCTCTGCTAGTAGAAGAATAAAAAAAGAACCTGACGGTTTTTCGTCTGGTTCGGAAGCCTGCTTTACATGAGCTATGCTACATATGGAGGTGGGGTATGCCTCGGAGGAGTTTACGTCCGCCTTTGAAACCCGTGAAAATACCGCTAAGTCTAATCTAATTCACGAGTTTCAACAGCGGCTGGAGGGGCATATCCCACCGGAGTATATTAGCAATAGCTCAAGCTCTACAGGTTTCTCAACAGACTCGAACCTGACCGTTTCCGTCAGGTTCTTTTTTCTCCCCCCAAACCATTTGGAAATGCTCCTATTCCATTATATACTAGCCTTATGCTATCAAGATGGGAGTGGATATCATGGAATATCATCGTATTACGAATATAGCGGATCCGTATTTTAAGCAGATGCACGAGCTGATGCAGACGGTATTTCCGCCGGAGGAAGTGTTGGAATTTTCCCTGTGGGAGGAGCCGCTGCAGGACGAGGGCATCCGGGTGTTCGTAGCCATTCATGAAGGGCAAGTCGTTGGAGCTACCGAGTATCGCTATTATGAGGATATGCAAGTGGCCATGACCGACTTTACGATCATCGGACGCGAAGGGCTGGGCATCGGACCCTTCCTGGTCAAACGCCGGATGGAGGATCTGCAGTCGCTCGTCCGCCAGAGCGGCGGCAAGCTGATCGGCATGTTCGCCGAAATTTACAACCCGTACCTGGCCGAAGATCACGGCTTCGGCGGCGTGAAGCCGATGAATCCGTTCGTCCGCCGGGAAGTGCTTGCTCACCTCGGCTACCGCAGGCTCGATCTCGCCTATGTGCATCCGTCGTGGCATAATGACGGGGCCGCAGTGCAGGAGCTGGATCTTGGATTTATGCCTATCGGGGAGGATGCCGATGCGGTGGAAGCGATCCCCGCGAGCTTAATCAGCGGCTTCCTGGAAAGGTACTATACCGTGCTTCCCAATAAACCGGAAGCTTGGTATGAAATGATTGCACAATTAAAGCAGCGTGAGCAAGTCCGCTTGCTCCCTATGTAAGAAAAAAACGGCTCTTGAGCTTGGAAGCTCAGGGGCTGTTTTTTTGTTATGGCACAAAAATAATAATTCCTATATAATAACTATGAATTAATTATTCCAAAATGGAGGGATCCTTGTCATGAAGCAGAAGTATTGTCCCCATTGCTCGGAGCCTTGCTCGGTCTATGAATTCACTTGCGTACATTGTGGAGAGGAACTGGCCGAGAACGGCTATTTCATCGATTCATTAACGTATTGGGACGTACAGAAGCCGGCTCATCCGGCCCGAATTCTGCTTTCCTTGACTCTGGTAAGCGCCTCTGCCATTGCTGCTTCGCTCCTGCATCTGCCTGTCGTTTTTTATGCAGGGCTTGCGGCCGCGGCGCTGTATTACACCACGGCGAAATCTGCATCAGCCGAATCCCGATAGTTTGAATAATACGAATCTGCTCCTCTGCCGCCGGCAGGGGATTTTTTTTCACAAAGTCCTGAAGCAGCTTCAAAGGAGCCATAGATAGCCCAACTCGGCAGGTATGGTTTTTTTTGTGTGCTGCAATAAATTTTCCTGGAACGGTTGGAACCCTATTCCAATTCGCTGCGTCTTATTCATGATGAGAACTCCAATGGCGGGGCGGAGGCTGCAGCGGCTGTATGAACAGGGAACATTTTATTCGTATTTGCAAAGGTGTGCTTTTAGGGTGCTCGATCATTTTTCTTACGGGGACTTCCTACTTATTTCCGCTCGTAGGATCAGGCGAAGTGACTGCCGTTGGCATCGCCGGAGGGCTGCCGTCTGCAGAGAAGCCGGAGCCTTTTAACATTACCAACCCGAAGGAGAAGGCTGTTATATTCAAAATAACGGAATGGCTGAACCAATCGGAAGCCGTAGACGGTCCGATACATTTTGGCAGGCATGGCTATCCGAACGTATTGGAATTTAAGCTGACGAATAATCGAATGGTAATGGTGGAGCCCGCTTATCGCTGCAAGAAGCAGCGCCAGCCGGACGGGAGTCTGTTAAGGCAATGCAACCCGGTCAAAGGCGAAATTATCGTCACCACGCCCAATTACAAACGGGTGCGGTACAAATCGCCGCTTCTCTATCATTGGCTTCAGGAAGGATGGACCCGGGAGGAACGAAGAAATCCGAACCAACCTGTCGGACCCTTGATAGAGAAGGATTTGGAGGAGAACCGAAGCTTTGCCAGGCAGCTCGGGACGGAGGTGCAGGTCGCGGCTCACGAGGGCAAGCTGCCCGGATTTGCCGGCAGCTATATCGATACTGAAGCAGGGCAGCTATTCGTCGGTCTGATCGATGGATATGAGGACACGCGTCAAGGGATCATACGCATGGCTGCGCATCCGGAGCTCCTGCAGTTCTTTGACGCGCAATTTACGGAGGAGGAGCTCAAGGCCCAAATGACCCGTCTGAATGCAGAGCTTCCTTCACTGCAGAAGAAGGGCTTCCAAGTTCATGATTACGGCATCTCCATTCGGTTGAACCGGTTGGAAGTGAATGTGCCGGAGGGAAACGAGAAGACCTTGAGGCTGCTGACACAGGTTATCGCTCCGGAGTATCTTAAGATTAACGTTACGAAGCCGTGGAAATACATGACGGGAAATCATCTATGACCAAGCTATGAAGGACAATAATAAAAGGTCCTCGGGATCTCCCGGGGACCTGTATTTTTTGACGGAGCTACTGAGCCTCCATGAAAGGCTTTTTGTCCTTCAATTCATAAGTCATGCCTGACGTTGGGGTGCTTAGCAGCCACTGGCCTGCAGAATCCTTGTAGACCTGGCATTTGAACTCGTAAACAGCGGACTCCGTAGGCGAGATCGTAATACCGCTGCCGTTTTTCACGGCCTTGGAAATAGTGAATGCGGCATCAAAAGTGACAGTTGCGGAGCTTCCGCTGGCATCCATGGCGATGTTGGCTATAGTGAGTTCATTTTTCTTAATCCCGTCCGCTCCTGTTATCGACATGGCAGTTTGGGTGAAGCTGCTGCTCTGCGCCATGTTGTCTATCAGCTTGCGAATGGTCTGTTCCGTATCGGTCTTCGGAAATGAGATATTGACCGTTCGGGTGTCGCCGTTCCAGGAGACATCCGCGCCGGCGGCTTCACTCACGAACCGCAGCGGAATGTACGTGCTGCCATCCTTTATTTTTGGAGAAACCTCCAGGTTGTGCAAATTTTGATTAACCGCGGCCGTACCTTTGTTGATGGTCAGCGTAAGGCTAAGGTCACCCTTCTTGGCGGTTGCGGTTTGTGTACTCTGATCCCATGAAACCGTGAAGCCAAGCTTTTCGAACAAAGCGCGCATAGGCACCATCGTGTTGCCGTTCTCGATATACGGCTGCTGGTCCCAATTGACTTTATCCTGCTGCAAATAGACTTGAATCGGTGCAGCGTCTTGAGCATTCGCCATAATCGGATAATCGAACGGCAGCAGCATGGAGACGAACAGGGCAAGGTGTGAAAACCGTTTTTTCGTTAACCAAGACATAAGAACATTCCTCCTGGCTCTAGTTGTATTTGTCGACGTTCTATAGGATTCGTGAAATTCAGTGTTTATCGGGCTGCCTATGTCATGATTTGTATGTTTGTGCTACTCCGCATCTAATAGGACTTCCACGTCCGCTGCGGAAATCCTTTTGGCAAATGAGTCCAAAATCGTAAAATGGTAAAAAAGGCTTGAAGGAGAGAAAGCTGGAAAAGGTTATTGCGGCAGTTTCCCTTTAGCTTTTTTTCTGGTATCTTGACAATAGCAGCTTTTGAGCAAAGAAGCACTAGGGAACGTCAGGTAAATGAGGGAGGCAGACCGGGTATGATGGAACAACCGCTCGTTTCGGTCATTATTCCAACCTATAATCGGCTCGATAGTGTATGTGAGCTGTTGGAATCGCTGTACAGGCAGACTTACCGAGCTTTGCAAATTATTATTGTGAATGATGCGGGAGAATCGGTGCGATCCGCTGATGCCTTATACCCGGAGCTCGATGTAACGATCGTGGATCTGGAGCATAACGCCAAGCATGTGCATGCAAGGAATCAGGGACTCGCTTACGCCCGGGGCGAATATATTTTGCTGTGTGACGATGACGATCTGCTGCTGCCGATGCATGTGGAGCGCATGATGGCGGCTATTGCGGATGCGGATATGGTATACTCCGATGTAGAAATATTCGATTATGTGCTCGAAGGGGTAACGCGGCGCGCAACCAAGCGGTTTGTGTTCGCTTATGAGCATGATGAAGCGGCAATGCGGAAATTCTCGACGTTCGTCTCTTCGGGCTGCTTGTACCGCAAAAGCTTGCACGATCGGATCGGGTTATTCGATGCGGATATGTACCATTATTGGGACTGGGATTTTTTCTTAAGGGCATCCGAGAACGGACGGGTTAAACGGGTGCCTGTAGCAAGCGCCCTCTACGCTTTTTCCCAAAGCGGAGGGAATATGTCCGGTGCACACGAGGACATGCGGCCTTATTTGGATCGGCTGTCCGCCAAGCACGGATTGGGTTACCTGCCTACCAAAAATTTCTTCCTCTTGCTGGAGGAGCCTGAAATGCAGAGCCGCAGGGCAGCAACGGAAATCGTATGGGACGGCGAACCGATCGTTTCTCGTAGAGCCGGACAGAGTAAGTTCATAAGTTTAAAAGGGGGAGCGCAGTTTGGCGGGCATGATGGAACGGGCTGAAAGAGTGCTCAAATCATATTACGGCTACGGAGCGTTTAGGGACGGTCAGAAAAAAGTCATTCAAAGCATATTGGACAGGCAGGATACGCTTGGTATTATGCCAACCGGTGGAGGAAAATCGATCTGCTACCAGGTGCCTGCCATGCTGATGCAAGGAACGACGATCGTCATTTCTCCGCTGATCTCTCTAATGAAGGATCAGGTTGACGGACTGGACAGCATAGGGGTCCCGGCAACCTATATTAACAGCTCCTTAACCTATGCGCAGGTGGAGGTTCGGATCCGCAAGGCAAGCCGTGGAGAGTACAAGCTATTGTATGTGGCGCCTGAGCGGCTCGAATCCGAGCGCTTCATCGATTTGATGACGGAGCTGGAAGTGCCTATGATAGCGGTGGACGAGGCTCACTGCGTATCGCAGTGGGGACATGATTTCCGGCCGAGCTATCTTGCTATCAGCAGGCTGGTGGAGCATTTGCCGAATCGGCCGATTGTTGCTGCCTTCACGGCGACGGCAACCGACCAGGTACGAGATGACATTGTCAAGCATTTGCAGCTTCGCGAGCCGGATTTGCACGTAACGGGCTTTGCCCGGGAGAATCTGTCCTTCTCGGTTATCAAGGGCGAGAACAAGCGCGATGTCATGCTGGATTATATTCGTGAGCATAAGGATGAAGTAGGCATTGTGTACGCTGCCACACGCAAGGAAGTGGACAATCTGTATGAGCTGCTTCGCAAACAGAGAGTGCCCGTGGGCAAGTATCATGCCGGCTTGAGCGATACGGAGCGCGCGATGGCGCAGGAGAAGTTTCTATACGACGAGATTCGGGTCATAGTGGCCAGCAACGCGTTCGGTATGGGCATAGACAAATCCAACGTCCGTTATGTGATCCACTACAATATGCCCAAAAACATGGAAGCTTATTATCAGGAAGCAGGGCGGGCAGGCCGGGACGATGAGCCCAGCGAATGCTTGCTGCTGTTCAGTCCTCAGGATATTCATATTCAGAAGTTTCTGATCGAGCAATCTATCAGTGACCCGGGCAGGCAAGCGCAGGAATACCGCCGGCTGCAGCAAATGGCCGATTACTGCCATACGACGCAATGTCTTCAAGGTTATATCGTACGGTATTTTGGCGATGATTGTGAGGATTGCGGGAGATGCAGTAACTGCAGCACGGAAAGGCAGCTGACGGATATTACCGTCGAGGCGCAAAAAATCTTTTCCTGCGTGCGGCGGATGAAGGAACGGTTCGGAGCGACCATGGTGGCCTCCGTGCTTAAGGGCTCCCGCAACAAGAAGGTGCTGGAGCTTGGCTTCAACGAGCTGAGCACGTATGGCTTATTAAAGGACCGTACGGAAAAGGAAATCGTCGATCTGATTCAGCTTCTGGTAGCGGAAGGGTACCTGCTGATCACCGAAGGCAAATATCCGGTGCTAAGGCTTCAGGCCAAAGCCCAGGCTGTATTGTCCGGCGGAGAGCAGGTCATTCAGAAGATGCGCATCCGTACCGAGCCTGCGGCGAAGGATGTGGAGGCGGAGCTGTTCGATCAGCTGCGCAGCCTGCGCACGGAAATTGCCAAGAAGGAGGGCATTCCTCCTTATATTGTGTTTCCCGACAGCACGCTTAGGGAGATGTGCGGCGTGAAGCCGACCAATCCGGCCGCGATGCTCAAGATCAAGGGCGTCGGCGAAGCGAAGTTTTTCAAGTACGGGGCGTATTTCATCGAATTTTTCAAAAACCACAACGGATAGTAGGGGCGATAGCGAGTGGCCAAATCAAAGTATTATGTCGTATGGGAAGGAAAAGTGCCCGGTATTTACACTACATGGGCCGAATGCCAGGCGCAGACGAACGGCTACCCGCAGGCGCGCTTCAAAGCCTACGAGAGCGAGGCGGAAGCCAAAGCCGCCATGGCGCGCGGCTGGAAGGCCTCCTTCGCAGCTGCCAATGGAGCCAAAGGCGGCTCGGCCTCTTCGTCTTCCGCGGGAGCCCGCAAGGCTCTCGGTGGTGGCTCTGCCAAGCCTGAGGCGGATCTGGACAGCCTCTCGGTCGACGTCGGCAGCAGAGGGAATCCCGGCATTGTCGAGTACAAAGGCGTGTACACCCGGACGGGTGAGGTGGTTTTCCAGCATCCTCCTATATCGAAGGGAACGAACAATTTAGGAGAATTTCTTGCGATTGTGCACGCACTGGCTTATTTGAAGCAAAAGGGCAGCAGCATGACGATCTACAGCGACTCGGTGACAGCCATTAGCTGGGTCCGCAAGAAGGAGGTCGCAACCAATCTGCCGCGGGATAAGTCCACGCAGGAGATATGGACGCTGGTGGACCGAGCATTAGCCTGGCTGAAAAGCAATACGTACAGCAACAAGATCCTCAAGTGGGATACCAAAGCATGGGGAGAAATTAAAGCGGACTACGGACGGAAGTAACGGCCGCGTTACATTGGGGAAGGTGCCTCAGCCAAAAAAGGCTGAGGTTTTTTGTTGCAGCAGATATCACTGGTACCTGCACCCACCCATCAGTAGTTACCCTACTCTCTCCGCACTTCATTTTTCCTAAGCCTTCCGTAAAATCGCCACATAATGGGTATTATGATAGTAACCAGATCGAATGAAGTTCGGTGCCATCATAATAACGAAAAAAAGGGTGACTGCCTTTGATACGAATACTCATGTATACGGAAAGCGAAGGAATCGTGGAAAACCATTCCTTGCAGGAGCTCAACCGGGCGGATGTCCGATGGTTTTGGGTCGATTTTGACCGTCCGACCGAGGAGGAGGCGAAGGAGCTGCATGATTTTTTTCATTTTCATCCGCTTGCCATCGAGGACTGCTTTCATCTCCTGCAGCGCCCCAAGCTGGATTATTATGAGAATGTTCAATTTTTCGTGCTTCACGCCATCAATGAGCTGACCTTGGGTGCGGAAGAGGTCGATATGTTCCTGGGCGACCGTTACGTCGTGTCCTTTCATTTCGGACAGCTTAGAGCGGTGGATGAAGCATGGGAGAGAATTAAGGAAACCAAGCAGATGGAGGAGCTCCATCATCTTTACTGCGCATATCTGGTGATGGACCATTTGGTTGACCAATATTTCCCTTGCGTCTACCAGATCGAAGACCAGCTTAACGAGATCGAAAGCAATACGAGCAAGAAATCGATAGAGAGGCTGATGAGCGAGACGTTCGAGGTTCGTTCCAAGCTGTTGAAGCTGCGGCGTACGATCTTTCCTATGCGCGACCTTCTTTATCGAGTCATCAGCTCGGAGAGGATCATGGGGCTGAAGGATCAGGTATTCTTTTTCTCGGATATTTACGATCATTTGCTCAAGCTTTCGGAAATATTGGAATCCAACCGGGATGTAACTGCGGATTTGCGGGACAGCTACATTTCGCTGAATTCCAACCGGATGAACAATATTATGAAAACCCTCACGGTCATTACCACGATCTTTATGCCGTTAACCTTTATTGCGGGCATCTACGGAATGAATTTTCACAATATGCCGGAGCTGGGATGGTCTTGGGGTTATTATGCCGTGCTGGCCTTGATGTTCGGAATCGGAATCGGCATGTTCTTATGGTTCCGCCATAAGGGCTGGTTCAAATGATAGCTGCGTAATATCGAGAAAAATGGAGGGAATCCGGCTTTAAATGCAGCTAATGGCGGTATACCGTCTCTTATGCTTGATCAAGCAGGTGAAAGATTCCTCGCAACCGTTTATAATCTAGGGCAGTGACTATCGGCCCCGGCAATCCTGAGAGTGGAGCGCCAACAAGAGAAGAAACGGAATAGGAGAGGATTTTTCTTGTTTTTTGAACGGGTAAAACAAGGCTTTTTTAGTAATGTCCGAAACGATATTTTGTCCGGACTAACGGTTGCTTTTGCCTTAATTCCGGAAGCGATTGCGTTTTCCATTATGGCGGGCGTGGACCCTATGGTCGGCTTGTACGCCTCCTTCACCATTGCCGTGACTATATCGATTGTAGGCGGCCGTCCAGGGATGATCTCTGCGGCAACCGGAGCAATGGCCTCCTTGATGGGGCCGATTATAGCCAAGTACGGGCTGGATTATTTGTTTGCAGCGACCCTGTTAACCGGGGTTCTGCAATGGATACTGGGTGCATGTAAGGTGGGGCGGTTTATCACCTTCGTTCCTCAATCGGTTATTGTAGGATTTGTTAATGCGCTGGCTATCATTATCTTCATGGCACAGCTTCCTAACTTTGTCGGAGCGACGTGGATCATGTATTTGATGGTTGCGGGAACGCTAGCCATTATTTATTTGCTGCCTCGTATCACGAAAGCCGTCCCTTCCGCGCTGGTTGCCATCATTGTCATGACGATCATTACGATCGCTACGGGAGCCGATCTGCGCACGGTCGGAGATATGGGAGAGATCCGTCAGGCGCTGCCTCTGTTCCACATCCCGCAGGTGCCGTTGACGCTGGGAACTCTGCTGACTCTGCTGCCTTATTCGCTGGCGCTGGCTGTTGTAGGAATGACCGAAACACTGTTAACAGCGACAATTGTGGATGAGATGACGGAAACGAAGAGCAACAAAAACCGCGAAATCCGCGGGCAAGGAATCGCCAACATTGTAACGGGCTTTTTTGGAGGCATGGCAGGCTGTGCAATGATCGGACAAACCGTCATTAATGTCAGATCGGGAGGAAGGACGAGGCTGTCCACTTTCGTGGCAGGGATGTTCTTGCTGTTCCTGATCATGGTGCTGGGAGACGTCGTGAAGCAGATTCCGATGGCAGCCCTTGTTGGAGTTATGTTTATGGTGTCCATCGGAACGTTCGATTGGAATTCGATTCGAACCATCGGGAAAATTCCTCGCGGTGACGCCATTGTCATGGTATTGACGGTTGCGATTGTCGTGACGACCTCCGATTTGGCGATCGGGGTGGTTGCGGGTGTCATTCTGAGTGCCGTCCATTTCGGCTGGAAAATGGCCCGCCTGCGCTGCAGCACCACTACGAATGAGAACGGTCATAAGGTGTATGCCATTTCCGGGCAGCTGTTCTTCGGAACGATGATGCATTTTGTTGATCTATTCGACTATTCGGCAGATCCCGAGCACATTGTGGTGGACTTGAGCGCATCTCATGTGTGGGATCATTCGGCGGTAACCGCCTTATCCAAGGTCACGCACAAATACGCTGCGATAGGCAAGAAGGTCACCCTTGTAGGACTAAACTCCGAGAGCCGCAAAATCATTGATCGGGTCGGGCTTTCCGGCGGCTCCATTCATTAATGCCATCAAATATTCATGCATATAGAATTTGCATTATGACATCTAAGAGAAAACACAGAATGAGAGGTTCGGATCAGGCATGGCCTTATGGGGGACGATAGTCAACGCGGCGGCAATATTGATCGGCGGTATGCTCGGTCTTGTGCTGAACCGGATGAGTCAGGGAATTCGCAGCACCGTGATGCAGGGGATCGGCATGGCCTTGATA
This sequence comes from Paenibacillus vulneris, assembly GCF_039543185.1. Classification (NCBI taxonomy): domain Bacteria; kingdom Bacillati; phylum Bacillota; class Bacilli; order Caryophanales; family Paenibacillaceae; genus Paenibacillus; species Paenibacillus vulneris. The sequence goes on from NZ_BAABJG010000029.1 coordinate 290,452, forward strand.
GCCCTTGGCTTGTCCATGACACTGAAATCCAGCAATTTTTTGCTGATTGCTGTAAGTCTTGTTTTGGGCGGAATTATCGGCGAATTGCTGCAGCTGGAAAAAGGCTTGGAGAAGCTTGGGCATCAGCTTGAAAAGGGAGTCCATGCTTTATCGCGTATCGGTAGAAGCGTTCAAGGACGGTTGGGCGGCAGGAACAGCCTGGAGGATAAGGGCGGGGAAGTGAAGCAGGGGCGGATTGCGACCGGCTTCGTCAACACGACGCTGATCTACTGCGTTGGAGCGATGGCGATCCTGGGGGCGCTGGAAAGCGGCCTGCGCGGTGAGCATGATATTTTGTTCACGAAGGCTATGCTGGATGGATTTATGGCAATTATATTTGCCTCCACCATGGGGGTTGGCGTCTTGTTCTCGGCGATTCCCGTGTTTGTCTACCAGGGGGCCATAGCGCTGGCGGCGGCCGGGATCGCTTCTATGCTTCAACAGGACATGCTGAATGAGATCATCGCCCAAATAACGGCGGTCGGAGGCATCCTCATCATGGGGATCGGGGTGAATTTGCTGGAGCTTCGCAAAATCAATGTGGCGAATCTGCTTCCTTCCCTGGTGGTGGCTGCTTTGGCGGTGCCGTTTATGGATTGGATCGGGTGACAAGAGCCCTTTATGAAGGGTAGGGTTGTTGAGAAACCTGAAAATCTGGAAAATTTGCTGCGGTACACCGGTGGGATATCTCCCTCCGGTCGCTGTTGTTCTCGGGAAACTTTGATTATATTCGCATTATTTAGCGGGAATTTCCCGAGAACAAAGGCGAACGCTAACGCTCCTACAGGAGATACACCACCTATCACCTTTCGCATTTTCCGTATGACAACAACCCGGAGCCCCTCAAAAAGGGGCTCTTTTGTATAGGTAGTTATTCAGGGACATCGCTGCTTTCGATGACCAGGAGAAGTCCGGAGGTGATAGTAATCACGCCGACGGGCTCGATCAGCACATTGCTGATACCGAGCGATTGTCCTATCGTCAAGGTCGCATTGTGAAGAGGATATTGGAAGCCTTCCAAGGTTATGCCGGCAACCTCCATGCTGAGGGGGAGCAAAGAGACGTTGCTGTGCCGTCCCTTGTGAAGCTTCAAGGGCTCACGGCTGTCCATCAGCCGGATCCGGTTATGGGCGTCGGCAATATAACAGGAGACGCCGGCCAACAATGCTTTGCGAAGCAAATGGAGATTCGCCAGCGAATGATCCCAGCGCGTACCGAGTACGCCGCACAGAACGACTTCTTGCGGATGCTGCTCCAGCGCCCAGTTCAGGGCCATCTCGGTATCGGTCAAATCCTTCATCACCGGATCACAGCTGATGAACTGCTTGCTTTCCCGTTGGATCCGCAAAAGGTCCTCCGGAGTGACCGAATCAAAATCACCCAGAGCCAGATCGGGGATGATATCATGCTGCAGCAGGAAGAGGGCTCCTTTATCGGCTCCGATTATGAGGTCTCCCGCTTGGATGAGCCGCAGCGCCCATGGGCCGAGATGTCCACCGGAATATATAAGAATGCGGGAAGGGTTCGTCATCTTTCGTTTGTTCCTTTCTGTATAGAACAGCTTATCGTTCTATCCATTTTAACATATACGATCTTGGCGATATAGAAATGAGGATTCAAAACGCACATATCCTTTTCTAATGAAGGTGTACAGCTTTCATCGTTCTATGATAATGTTAACGTGTGCAGCTAATGATGCTGCAATGAGAATGTATGCTTTTTCTCAACAGGATGCCATTTATCGATTTCAGGGCTCACCGCACAGTACGAGTAAGCATCAGGCCAAGACACCGCTTTGCGGGCCAGTCAGCAGCCCGACCTTTCAGTCAGCCATTTCAAGTACAGGAGGAAGCACGGATGAGAATTGAAGAGATAGCCGCTAAAGGGCTTTTCGCCAATGCGATTCGTTGGATACATACGGAGGAAGGCTTGATGCCGGTCCGATTTACGGAGCGACAGATGGAGCTGTACAGCAAGGAGGAAAGATTCCGTATCCGCAGTCATTGTCCGGCGGGCATTTGCCTGGATTTTGTATCGGATACGACCTCCATCGAATTCAAGTATTCACTTGGCAGCGCGGTTCGCAAATGGGCTAATTTTGATATTTATATAGATGGAGTGATGGCAGCGAGCTTGGGTGCCGATACGCTGGAGCAGGATCCAGGCAGGATTGCCTATGAGCTGCATGCTGGAATGCAGAACGGACAGCCGAGAAGATGGACAATCTATTTGCCGCAAAATACGATGGTGGCAATTCAGTCGCTGAAGCTCTCAGAAGGGGCAGCCGTTGAAGCCGTTGAGCCCTATAAGCGCAATCTGCTGTGCCTGGGAGATTCGATCACTCAGGGGATGGATGCAAGGAAGCCGTCCTCCACCTATGCCGTGCTGCTGTCCCGGGCACTTGAAATGAACCTATTGAATCATGGGGTGGGCGGATATGTATTCGATGCGGATAGCCTGGATGAGAGCTTGCCATACAAGCCGGATCTTGTGACAGTCGCTTATGGAACGAATGACTGGGGCCGATTCGAGACATTGGACGTATTCCGGCGGCAATGCTTCGGATTTATAGATAAGGCCGCCAAGCTCTATGCCGGGGTTCCGATCTATGTGCTGACTCCGTATTGGAGAGCCGATCAGGACAAGGAGGTTCCGATGGGGACGATGCAAGAGCTGAGCGACACGATACGTGAGGTTTGTCGGCCTTATTCGAACATAACGGTAGTGGATGGACAGAAGCTGATCCCGCATTTGCCGACCTTGTTCGGGGATGCATATTTGCATCCGAATGATGAAGGGTTTTTGCACATAGCCATGAACCTGTTCAAGCAAATAGCGGCGAACGGACATTGCTGATTCACCCGATGCTTCACCTTGGCAGGACCCTCCTTAACTTGCCCGCAGAGCTGCGACTCTGTGGTTTTGCACGGAGCCGGCGTAAGCGGTATAGTAGAATGAGAATGGTTTTTTCATGCTATCTAGTCAGCTCGTGAAGATTCGGCGAAAAGATAAAGGGCAGGGCGGAGGAGTCTATGGCGGGAAAACGATACGAGAATATGAATGGGGTCAAAAACCTGAAGGGCTTCAAAGAGATTCGGCAGTGGCAAAGGGAGCGGAAGGCAAAGGTGAAGGATTTGTCTTACACGGTCCCGGCCGCAGAGCATAAACAAATCGAATATTTGCGCAGCAACCGGCAGGATACGACGATTACTTGGATCGGGCATTCCTCTTTTCTTATTCAGCTTGGGGGGATGAATCTTCTGACGGATCCGGTATGGGCCGAACGGATGGGCTTTGCCAAAAGGCTGGCTCCCCCAGGCTTGCGTATGGAGGAGCTGCCTCCGATCGATGCGGTGCTGCTCTCGCACAGCCATTACGATCATATGGATATGCGTTCGCTGCGTTCTTTTAAAACCGCCCAGCTGTTCGTGCCGGAGGGACTCGGCAGCAAGCTGCGGGCCCGAGGCTTTGCTCGTGTCACGGAGCTCAGCTGGTGGGGGCATGTGCAGCTCGGGAGCCTCGAGCTGCATTTTGTTCCGGCGCAGCATTGGACGCGCCGTACGCTGTGGGACACCAACCGCTCCCATTGGGGCGGCTGGGTCCTTCAGCCCGCGCAGCGAAGCGGAGAGCGCGAGGCGATTTATTTTGCCGGGGACAGCGGCTACTTCCCCGGCTTTCGGCAGATCGGCGAGCGCTTCGCGATCCGCTATGCTTTGATGCCCATCGGCGCCTATGAGCCCGAGTGGTTTATGTCTATGCAGCACGTCACGCCGGAGGAGGCCGTGCAAGCCTTCCTCGACGTGCAGGGGGAGATATTCATCCCGATGCACTACGGTGCCTTCCGGCTGGCGGACGATACCCCGCGCGAGGCGCTGGACCGGCTTACAGCGGAATGGCAGCGGCGGGAGCTTCCTGAGCAGGCGCTGCGCATTCTCCTGCATGGCGAGACGCTAAAGCAAGAAACCCCCTAGGATGCCTAGGGGGCTTCTTGCTTTTAACCACATACAATATTAATGCATTGAACCGTTACGCGGTTCATGCCATCTAGCCAATGCTGTGGCTCGAGCATCCGGGTTTCTCCTGCTGCAAGCCTACTCTTTGCCTTCCTTGCGGCTTTCCGTCATTTGCTGCCATACCGAGCCCGCCGCTTCCTCGCCGCGCTCGATTCTTTCCAAGGCGATCTTGGCTTGAAGCTGCACTTCAAACTCGGGATCGTTGGAAGCCTTGCGCAGCGCCTCTATGGCGGATTCGTCCCCAACCTCGTAGAGGAAGCGGGCCGCGCGCCAGCGAACGAGCTTGTTTTTGTCGCTCAAGGCTTCCATCATGGGACCGATAGCCGCCGGATCGCCCAGATCGGATAAGGTATCGCCGGCTGTACGGCGAACCGCTGCGGTAGAATCCTTGAGTGCCTGGAACAAATAAGGCAGCGCCTCCGATTGGCGCAGGTCGCCCAGATAGACGACGGCCAGACGCCGGATCGACGCGTTAACGTCGGACAGGGCCTTGGCCAGCAGCGGCAGAGCTTCCATAGTCGGCTCGAAGCGCTCTAATGCGGCATAACGCTGCTTCCAATCCACGGACTGGAATTGCTCTTCCAACTCGGACAAGGATAAGGGAGCAGGCCGTGCGGGCGGCGCGGGAGCATCCTGAGCGCTGCTGCCCTGCTCTATTGCCTGCTTCACCAGCTCATCGAGCCGTTCCTCAGTGTAGGAGGCTTCCAATTCGCTGACGATTTCCGCCGCAATCTCCTCCAGCTCGCCGTAACGAACCCCGAATTCCTCCAGCTTCCGTTCTCTGATCATCGATGAGCCTGCAGCCCGCTGGACCGCATCGCTGAAGATGGCGGGGAGAGCGGACCGCACCTCTCTATCCCCGGATTTGACACGTACCTGAATCGGAATACCCCGATACATTTGGACCAGCACTTGGGCTTCTCCGAAGCTTGTCGAAGGGCCTGCAGCTTGTTCGGCCGCCGGACCTTCGCCGCTGTCCGTTTGCAGCAGCTGTCTCGCCGAAGCAAGAATAGCGGCCCAATCGGCGCTCGGCTTGCGATCAAGTGCGATGAAATCCGCGGTCCGGAACAGGCTGCGCACTCCTTCGATAGCCAATAAGCTTTTGAGCGGCTCGGGCGCTTCCCCGGCCTGGCTGGATGTATAGGTCAGCCGCACGCCCCGCGGCAGCACCTCATCCACATTAAGCTTCATGGAATTGGGACTTGGCGTCGGTTCTATAGAAATAAGCTTCATAAGGAAACCTCCGAAGATGATAGTTAGGTTCTTCCCTTTCAGTTTAACTTATTTTGGGCTTCGATGCGAACGGAGGAGGGCGGAACCTTCTCTAATTTTTACATCATTTTTGAAAACCCCTAATGAAACAAAAAAGTCCAAGCATCCTGCGGCAGAATACGGCAGGAGAAGGACGGATCAGCAAAAATTTATGGTTGTAGATAAATGCTTGTTCTGGATATGATTAGGAAGAATGCAAATCCTGCGGGAACCGGCAGGTATCTGTGCAGGACTCATCGCAAGGAAGTTGGCTAATGAACTTGGAAAACTATGAAGGCATACGTGGCTTTTTGGTCCATGGAACGAAAAATGAAAGGCGGGGGAACGATTGAGAGCGGTTGAGAATGAAGTCCGCAGTTTGGGAGAGCTGGATATCAGCGCAGCAGGACCTCGCTGCAAAATGCTGCTAGGCGATATTGACGGAGACGGCCGTATGGAGATAGTCATGGTACAGCCTGATAACCGGCAGGATGTGCGGTACATTCCCCATCAGGTGCAGTGCGTAACTGCATTCGATCTTCAAGGCAGGCTGCTGTGGCAGACAGGCACTCCCGATCCGGAAGCGGGAGGCCCGGGTTCGGATTATCCGGCGCAAATTTATGATTGGGATGGCGACGGTTGTCTTGAGGTGCTTTGCGTCATGGACGATCGGTTTCATATCCTCGACGGCAGGACAGGCCAGTCGAAGCGAAGCTTTGAGCTCCCCGGCCCGGAAGCTCATGACTGCATTATTATTGCTAACCTGACAGGCGGAGACCACGCTAGGGATGTGATCTTGAAGGACCGGTATCACCGCATGTGGGCGTTGAACTCGGAATTCGAGCTGCTGTGGACCCATGAAGGCAATCCGGGACATTTTCCGTGGCCCTTCGACCTGAACGGCGACGGACGTGACGAAGTGATGGCAGGCTATGATCTGCTTGATCCCGCCGGCAAGCTCCTATGGAGCTGTCGCGATCTGGAGGATCATGCCGACTGCATCTGGATCGGGGACGTCAATGGAGACGGACAGCCGGAGCTCGTCATCGGCGGAAGCGTGACGGTCATGTACGATGCGTCCGGACAGGAGCTGTGGCGCTATGATGGATCGGTGGAATCCCAGCATGTGGCTTTGGGCAAATTTCGCAGTGATCTTCCCGGCTTGCAGGTTGCTGGTCTTGACCGCATCATTAGAGGAGACGGCCGGGGATCGCGCAAAGGCAAGGATGCCATCTTTTTGCTGGATGCCAAGGGCCAAGAGGTTTGGAAGGAGGACCGGAAGACGGACGGCTGGCTGACCATCATTGAGACCGTAAGCGGCTGGGACGACAGCTCGCTGGATTACATATTGGCTTACCGGAGAGGCGGCGGTGTTCTTCCAGCCCTGTATGACGGTTATATGAATAGAGTCGTCGAGTTTCCGATGGAAGGCTACGTAACCCACGCCGACTTGCTTGGCTCCGGCAAGGAGCAAATCGTTATTTACGATAATCAGAAGGCGGAGATTTTTTCCCATAGCTATTACGATGTGGCAGCTTCTATCTCTGGACAAGCTTTGCCGCAGAGCAAGCGGTTGTATCTCTCAACACTTTATCCCGGCGGGGAAATCTGATGGAGGCTATGAAATCATGAACTATTTCCATGAACGCGATTCGATAATGAAAGGCTCCGATGCATCTATTGAAGAGGTGCTGGCGACAGTAAGCAACCGGTTCATCGGGTCCCATCCGAAGAAAGGACCGGTCTTCCGCACGTTTCATAAGGGAGGCTTTCTCAGAAACAAGGATTTCCGTTATGAGATGAAGCTTCATGAGGCATTTCCGGATATGCCGGATGGAAGCTTCGTTTATGTATGGGGCAAGCTGTGGATGGATCAGGAGAATGATCTTCCTTTTCGGGTAAGCTGCTACGGACCTGTACGAGTATATATTAATGGAGAGAAAAAATTTCAGTCCAACATTAATCAGGACGTGTTTCCGGAGCTTAAAACGGATTTTCGGGCCCGGTTGTCTCAGGGCTGGAACCATTTTGTGCTGGAATTTGTGAAAACGGGCACGGGCTGCGGAGGCAGATTCGGTACCGGTTCGGCCAAAGGCTTCCCGCTGCACTTTTTGGCTCCGTCCGCCGAGAGGGAAGGGCAGGAGGGCTGGATCTATACCGAGCCGCAAATCGAGAGATGGCCGGCATCGAGTCTGTCGGGAGCCGGTACGGCGGAAGCGGATACCGGATTGCAATGGCTTCCCCGCGACCAGTGGTCCGAGGAAAGCAGCAGCCAGGGGCGCTTAGCCCGCATGTTCGGGAATGAAAGCGGAACACAGGCTTTTGCATGGTCCAGGTTCCATAATCAGGCTTACAGACCTCAGCGGGTCACGTTAAAAGGGACGTTTAAGGGTCCATGGGCCATCTACATGAATGGCGGGCTCCTGGAGCGAAGAGACGAGAACAGCGGCGACTTCGAGGTTTCCTTATCCGTACCTCCCGGTTCTCATGACGTTGTGGTACAGTCGACTTGCCAGTCCGGCGGTTGGGACATCCAATTTGATGCGTTAACCGGGAATGACGTTCAATGGGTTCCTCCTCATCCTATTGAGGGCTTGAACGATACCTGGCTTTATCTTGGGCCGTTTTCCTCGGCATCAGCTCCCTCAGCCAACGAAATTACCCGTCTGGATAAAGTATTCGGGCCGCTTGGACAAGAAACCTACTGGCGCGTGGACAGACCCGATACCTGGGTGAGGCCTTATCTGGAGAACGCTATGTTCGGCAAGTGGAACTATCCGCTCGGCGTAACACTGTACGGCATCCTTCAAACGGGCAAGGAGCTGGGGAGAACCACCTACATCGATTATGTGGCCGATCATATTGAGCAGTGTACTTCGTTCAATGAGTATGCCTATTGGGATAGCACGCAGTATGGCGCTCCGGGCTTGAACAGCCAATTGACTCTAATCGACAGTCTGGATGACTGCGGCTCTTTCGGCGCCACTATGCTTCAGACGAATAAGGAGCGGGAGCTTCAAGGGGCGCGGGGGGCTGCCGATATCATTGCCCGCTATATTTCAAGCGTTCAGGACAGGTTAGAGGACGGCTGCTTGTACCGTGTACATGGAACCGTCGACTTTATGAAGGATACGATCTGGTGCGACGATTTATATATGAGCACGCCGTTCCTTTGCAGGTATTACGAGCTGACGGGTGACATCGCTTATTTGAACGATGCGGCCAAACAGTTCTTACTATATAAAAGCAGACTCTTCATGCCGGACAAGCAAATTATGCATCATGTCTACGATTTGAAGTTCAATAAACCGAACGGCGTGCCTTGGGGAAGAGGGAACGGATGGGTGCTGTTCTCACTGACAGAGCTGCTGTCGGTCATGCCAGAAGATCATGAGCTTCGCGAGGAGCTGATCGGCTTTTTGCGGGAATTGTGCGAAGGCTATTTGCGTCTGCAGGGCGTCCGGGGGCTGTGGCATCAGGTGCTGACCGATCCGGAATCCTATGATGAAGCTTCCTGCACCTCCATGTTCATGTACGCATTTGCCCGCGCGGTACGCTTTGGCTGGCTTCCAAATCCGGAGCCTTACATTCAAGCCGTATTCAAGGGATGGGACGGTTTGGCCGCCCACTGCATCGATAAGAACGGCAACATTTACGGCGTATGCCGGGGATCCGGCTATTCTTTTTCTTCATTATATTATAAGGATCAATTGTCCTGGCTGCTGAATGATACGCATGGTATAGGGATCGTGCTGCTCGCAGGGATCGAAACGATCCGGCTGCGCAAATTTCTTGCGGAGCAGTAAATGATATATCGTTAATTATTAAGAGAGTTGAGCGTATTCGCTCAGCTCTTTTTTTATCATAATTTATAAGACTCCGAGGTCATTGGATGTGAACAATCCATTTGGCGAAATAATCTACCTCTAAACGCGGTCGCACGTCTTTGAAAGGCCCAATAGAGGTTTTCTCATAGGAGTTTCCCCAAAAATCCTCCGAGACATAGTCCGCCTCCAGATGCAGCATAGTTCACGCGTACAGGTTTTTTCAACAGTGTGGCCCCCATTGAGGGGTTATTTTTTTAGCAGGGCGAAGCACTCGAGCCAGAATCATTCCTTCTGAAGTATGACAACCAATCCTATGAAAAGTTATCAACATATGGTTCATGAGGTTTAGAATATCCTAACGACATTTCACACTAACGCAGCAACACAATTTTAAAAAACGGGCTGATATAATAGTTTGCAAGCGATTACAAAATGTCGCTGTACTCCGGTGTGAAAGCATCGCTGGTTGGAAATTGAAAATATCACATATCTTCAGGAGGGGTTACAGGAATGAAAATGAGCAAGGTAGTGCCTTTTTTAGCTTTAAGTATGCTGCTATCGGCATGCTCTTCCGGCCAAGGGGGCAATGACGGCAAGACTGCCGACTCGGGCAAAGCAAAAGAACCGCAGAATAGAGAACCGGTTGAGCTTGTTTTTTCTTCGGAACTGGGTAAAACGCCGGAAGATTTTGAGAAAGAGATTGGAGATCCGATCCGAAAAAAATTCCCATGGATTACAGTGAAATATATTGAACGCGGAAAAGGCAGCAACCTGGAGGATCTCGTCACGGCCGGGACAACGCCGGATATATTCTGGTATGTCTATAACCGGTTTCCCAACCTGATTCAGGGCTTGGGTCTAGAATACGATATGTCCGATTTAATCAAGAAGTATAACTATGATACCAACCGTCTGGACCCTGCCTCCTTGAAGGCGCTGGATCAGTACACCGGCGGCAAAGGCGTCTATGGCCTTCCTTTCGTTGCGAGCACCTCCGTTATGTATTACAACAAGGATGTATTCGATAAGTTCGGTATGCCTTACCCGAAGGACGGAATGACCTGGGATGAGGTCTATGAGCTGGCCAAAAAAATGACGCGGGAAATCGACGGAACGAAATACCGCGGGCTGTCCACGTTCCACGGATATTTATTGAGGGAAAATCCTTACGGATTAAGACCGCTGGATCCGGTGACCGGCAAAGCGAGCCTGAATACCGAGGAGTGGAAGAAGCTGTACCAAAACCTGGCCCGCATTTATCAAATTCCGGGTAACAACAGACCTAATTCAAGAGCCACGAATCCGGAGCTTCAGGCGTTTGCCAAGGAGCAGACGATTGCAATGGCCGTTATCAATAATGACTTGAACCACGTGAAATTAATACCGGAGGGCATGAATTGGGACGTCGTGTCTATGCCTACGTTTGCCGATAAGCCCAAAGTCGCCGACCAGCCGTCTCCGTGGATGTACAGCATTATGAAGACAAGCCAGCACAAGGAAGCCGCATTTGAAGTGCTTGCTTATTTGACCTCCGATGAGTTCTTTATGTCCGAGTCCAAGCGGGGAGTTCGAACACCGACAACGAACGATCAGATCAAGAAGGCATTCGGTTCGGATTCACCTTTAATGGGCGGAAAAAATGTAGGCGCTTACTATTACAATCAATCCGCGCCGACTCCGGCTTCCGGCGGATCGCCTGAGCTTATGTCGCTGATTCCTACGGGTGCCGATGCCGTCGTGAATAATAAGCTGCTCGACGTCATTCTGGAGGGCAAGGATATCAATACGGCGCTTCGGGAAGGCGATGAAGAAATCAATAAGCTGATTGAAGGGTTGAAGAAAAAGTAACATCAGAGAATGGGGATACATACAAAAGAGTCCGGCTTATACAGCCGGACTCTTTTGTATCCTACATCTTATTGTAAGAGTTAGGTTTAATTCTAAAGGTTTATTCCGCAACTCAATCTTTATCAATCAGGTTGCGGTGCAAATAGTTGTCATCCAAAGTTTTTGTGAGATCGAATACCGTATGAGCCAAGTCAATATTCTCGAAAACATGCTCGCATTGATCCTTATACGCCATTTCCTCTTCATAATGGGATGTATAACGCTGAATCAATTCCGGCGAATCTCCGCGGTCCTCTTCACGCTTTACAATGGTTTTCAGATCGGCATGAATGAAAATACGGACAGCCTTGTTGCCATACAGCTTCTTGAGCGATTCGGCTCCAAAACGGTTCAGAACGAGGTAGATCGCTCCATATTGCTGAAGCATCTCGGCAACGTCCTTTTCTTTAACTCCATAATGGTTGCCGTCCATCTCAATGACTTCGACAAACTCGTTATTGCGTTCCGCTTCAAGAAACGCATCCCTTGTTACAAAATGGTAGTCCTGCCCGTCGAATTCCGCGGAACGAGGGGGCCGTGTGGTATACGAAATCACTTTCTTCATTCCGAGCGTCTCGCCCGACATTTGTGCGACCGTTTTACGACCGGCACCGTTGGGCCCGGTGAAAATAAAGATAAAATCCTTATCCCTTAGTTCGTACATAGAAACCCCTCCTTGGTTTTGGAAGTTCCTTGCCGACTTGCCGTATACCTTATTTTACATGTTTTCCATGCCAAGGTAAAGGTATTGACAATCAAGAGATACGGATCACCTACGTGATGGTCAGCGTCCGCGTTGTCCGCGCCCGCCTGCATTGCCGCGTCCCGCCCGTGCTCCGCCGTTCGTTTGTGTGCCGCGCTTGCCTGCGGCTCTGTCGCCGCGTCCGCGTGCCTGCTGAGCTCCGCGCTCCGCGCCGGCACTCCGGTCACGCTGCCCGCGCCCCGCGATCTCGGCTCTGTCGCCGCGTCCGCGTGCCTGCTGCGCTCCGCGCTCCGCGCCGGCACTCCGGTCACGCTGCCCGCGCCCCGCGATCTCGGCTCTGTCGCCGCGTCCGCGTGCCTGCTGCGCCCCGCGCTCCACGCCAGCACTCCGGTCGCGCTGTCCGCGCCCCGCGGTCTCGGCTCTGTCGCCGCGTCCGCGCGCCTGCTGAGCTCCGCGCTCCGCGCCGGCACTGCGGTCGCGCTGCCCGCGCCCTGCGGTCTCGGCTCTGTCGCCGCGTCCGCGTGCCTGCTGCGCCCCGCGCTCCACGCCAGCACTCCGGTCGCGCTGTCCGCGCCCCGCGGTCTCGGCTCTGTCGCCGCGTCCGCGTGCCCGCTGCGTTCCGCGCTCCGCGCCAGCACTCCGGCTGCGCTGCCCGCGCCCTGCTGTCCGGGCCTGGTCGCCGCGTCCATTGCCGCCCCGCGGCTCCGCATCTGCCCGCTCGCTCTCTCGGCGCGTCCCGCTGGTTCTGGCCTCGCTCAATTCCCCGTCCGCTCTCATGGTCCGTTTGGCCAGCTCGGAGCGAATGCCCTTCTCGATCATCTCGAGCTTTCCTTGATCCCGCTGCGCTACCATCGTAACGGCTACGCCGCGCTGTCCAGCACGGCCGGTCCGGCCAATCCGGTGAATATAGCTCTCGACGTCATGAGGCATGTCGTAATTGAACACATGGGTGATGCCTTCCACATCCAGCCCGCGGGCTGCGATATCTGTGGCTACGAGAAGCTGAATCTTGGCTTCACGAAATCGTTTCATCACCTGTTCCCGTTTGGCCTGCGTCAAATCTCCATGGAGCTCATCCGAAGCATAGCCCCGGTCCTGCAGCGCTTCATTCAGCTTGGAGGCGCGAAGCTTCGTCCGGCAGAAAATCATCGCCAAATAAGGACGATATTCGTCGATAAGACGGCAGAGGGCGTCCTGTTTGCCGCGGTCTGTCGTTTTTACGGCAATCTGCTCGATTTCCGTTAACGTAACCTGCTTGCTTTTGACCTTGATTTCCTGAGGATCCCTCATGTAGCTTTTGGCCAGATTGCGGATTGGGCCGGGCATGGTTGCGGAAAAAAGCAGGGTTTGTCTTTTGGGGGACGTCTGTACGATAATTTCCTCCACTTCGTTCAGAAAACCCATATGCAGCATTTGGTCTGCTTCATCGAGAACCAGGGTGGACAGGCGCTGCAGCTGTACGGTTTCTCTGCGCAAATGGTCAAGCAAACGGCCAGGCGTCGCAATGATCATATGTACAGTGCCCTCTAGCTTCTTTAACTGCCGTTCGACATCTTGCCCGCCGTATGCAGCCAGAATCCGAATGCCTTTGATCGGCGCCCATTTTTTTACTTCGCCGGCAATCTGGATAGCGAGCTCGCGGGTAGGCGTTACGATTAGCGCCTGGGTATAGTTTTTCTTAGGGTCAATCCGTTCCAAGATCGGAAGGACGAAGGCGAGTGTTTTCCCTGTGCCTGTTTGGGCTTGAGCAATGACGTCCTCTCCGGCCAGAACGACGGGAATGGCTTCCTGCTGAATCGGCGTAGGCTCCGTATACCCCTGATTGCTCAAGGCTTCCGTAATTTCTTCACTTATGCCTAATGAGGCAAATAAATTGGTTTTCATTATAGATTGTCTCCTTATCTTCCAGTTCATTCATCCTAAGTCTGTTCCGAAACAGTCTTAAACCTTCAGTTTTATCCAAGTAAGCAGCCTGCAGCAAAAAAATCTCTTCTATTATAGAAAGCGCCGTTCTCCGGAAGAAGCCGTTATGGTTGAGATCGGCTGCATGTAACATTGAACAGACTTGTGACGTCTACATGCATTCTACAGGAAGCCGTAGGAAAAAGAAACCGAAGTTCTTCCTTTTTATATATAAATCAGAATGATCAGATAAAACACACAGCAATTGTATAGCGAAAAAGGGCTTATCCTCATTATGACTATAGTGTCGCGATCTATGCTTCACAGCCCAAAAACCCCGAGTTTCTTCATATATAATATGAAGCGATACTCGAGGAGGCAGACCATGCCGTGCCTTCGAACGGCAGCATCATCTTTCCGTGCTTGTCGGATGGGTCGGCAAAGTGCCGAATATTTCTTCAGACATCGCGTCGAAATGGGGAAGGAACGGCTTGAGATCCTGACCCTTCCATGCTTCCTGCGCAATTCGATTCAGCTCGTTGATATAGTTGCGGTTCGCAGAGATATAAACATCGGTTACTGTCGGCTGAAGGGAGCGTATCTTCTCGGCGATTTTTTGCTTGAACAAATGACTTAAATGCGTATGGTTTTGGACTGTATCATACGAGTTGCTGCCCGTCGCCAGCTTATTCGGGTCTGCGTAGTCGCTGAAGGGAGTACTCGGATTGTACAAGCCTCTTACCGTTCCGGCATTATTCGTTTCTTGGCCGGAAAGACCGCTGCGGGTACCCGTTGCCGTCTTGTCGATAGTAATGGCAACATAAGCCGTGTTATCGGCGAGCATCACGATAGCGCTGTTGACTCCATCCATTGCAGCCACCTGATCGGATAAAAACTGGTTCATTTCCAAAGTGGAATGCTTATGGGACACGCTGGCATATTGCTGCTGCGTTTGATAAGCGCGAGTAGTGTCCTGTCTCGGGGCATCCCGCTTGCTGCCGAAGTTGTTGGCGCTGTTGTAATCATATTTGGCGAAGCATCCGCTAAGGAGAATAAGGGAGCTTGTACAAACAGCCGCCCATGAAAGTCGAAGACGGAACATCATCATAACCTCCTCATAAGTTTTGCAGTGCAAGCATAATTTGGGGGGCCAATTGAGAAAACTGATTCACATAGCGGGACATCCTCCGGCAACTGCAAATGTGTTTCTTCTACATTAGAATCCGTTAATTCGAGAGAAATATGCGTTATTCGACAAAAGACGTCGAGATGCATAAAACCCCTGGATTATGGAAATAAAACAAGAGAGGCAAAGGAGAAAAACCAATGAAAATGCTATGAAAATAGCCGTTTGAGAACAATTTGTGAACTTCTTCAGATTCATTGACAAAAAAGTGGTACGAATTTATAGTTAATATGGTGATTAGGTTCATTGACAATATATGACCTTTTGTTCGAAAAATATTAGCTTTAGAGGTGGGATTGATAAGATGAATCGATGGCAAAATCTGTGGCGTTTCATCCCTCTTTTCGGGTTGATGATGTTGCTTCTGACGGGGTGTGGAGACGATAGGATTTCCGCCTTGAAGCCAAGAGGTCCGGTAGCCAGAGACCAGCTGTTCTTGATGAAGCTGAGCTTGGGCATTATGATCTTGGTCGTCGTGGTTGTATTCGTAATCTACATTTACGTATTGGTTCGCTTCCGGAAGAAGAAAGGCGATAAAGATATCATTCCGAAGCAAGTTGAAGGAAGCCATACGCTGGAAATCATTTGGACAGTGGTTCCGATTGTTTTGCTGCTCATTTTGGCTGTGCCAACAGTGAGTTATACGGTGAAATTGGCGGAAAATCACATCGGTGAGAAAGACGCAGTTCATGTTAAAGTAACGGCACACCAATTCTGGTGGCAATTTGAGTATCCGGAACTTGGAATCGCTACAGCGCAAGATCTGGTTATTCCTGCAGGCAAAAAGATTGCCTTCGAGATTACATCTGCTGACGTGCTTCACGCTTTCTGGATACCATCCTTGGGCGGTAAACAAGATACAAACGTAGGGATGACAAACACATTCTATTTGGAAGCGGACGAAGCTGATACCTTTATGGGTAAATGTGCCGAGCTCTGTGGTGCATCCCATGCTTTGATGGATTTTAAGGTCATCTCCAAATCAGAAGCTGATTTCAACAAATGGGTAGAAAAAATGAAAACTCCGGCTACAATTCCAGCTGAAGCGAAGAACGGGGAACAAATTTTTAAAGATAATTGCTTGTCCTGTCATGCGGTTAACGCACAAGGACTTGGCTTTGGACCTAACTTGAACGGATTCGGAAGTCGTGAAATGGTTGCAGGCATTCTGCCTCACGACGATGAAAGCATCAAACAATGGATTAAAGATCCTCAATCGGTGAAACCGGGCAACAAGATGCCTCAAGTTCCATTGCAGGATAACCAAATCAACGACTTGGTTAAATATTTGAATTCATTGAAATAACGAACATCTTGGAACAAAGGAGGTTAATACGTTGGCTCACTCTCACAAAGCAAAACATTACACCGGTTTAATGGATTGGCTTACTACAGTTGACCATAAGAAAATCGGGATACTGTATCTGATTGCAGGAGGCTTGTTCTTCCTGATGGGCGGTGTGGAAGCGGTTCTGATCCGGATTCAGCTTTTGTATCCTGACCAAAAGATTTTTATCGGCGATACGTTCAATGCGCTGACTACGATGCACGGTACGACAATGATCTTCTTTGCAGCGATGCCGATTATATTCGCGTTTATGAATGCGGTTGTACCGCTTCAAATCGGTGCGCGCGACGTAGCATTCCCTTTTGTGAATGCGCTTGGATTCTGGTTGTTTTTCTTCGGTGGTGTCATGCTCAATACCAGCTGGTTCTTGGGCGGAGCGCCAGCAGCAGGCTGGACGGCATATTCACCGCTTGCTAGTATCGTTGACACAACATCAGCTTACCATGGTGTAGACTTCTACGTCCTTGGTTTGCAGATTGCCGGTTTGGGAACGCTGATCGGGGGGATTAACTTCCTTGTAACGATCATCAACATGCGTGCTCCTGGTATGACCTATATGAGAATGCCGTTGTTTACATGGACTGCATTCATCACATCCGCTTTGATTTTGTTCGCTTTCCCTGCCATTACGGTAGGCTTGGTTGAACTGATGTTTGACCGTTTGTTCGGCGGTGCGTTCTTCGATGTTGCCAAAGGTGGCAACAGCGTTCTGTGGGAACACTTATTCTGGATCTTCGGTCACCCTGAAGTTTACATTTTGATTTTGCCAGCATTTGGTATTATCTCTGAGATTGTAAGTACCTTCTCGAAAAAGCGTTTGTTCGGATACAGCTCCATGGTATTCGCAACAGCATTAATCGGGTTCCTGGGCTTCATGGTTTGGGTTCACCATATGTTTACAACAGGTATCGGTCCTGTCGGTAACGCAATCTTTGCGATTGCTACGATGGCTATCGCCGTACCAACAGGGGTTAAAATCTTTAACTGGCTGTTCACGCTTTGGGGCGGTCAAATCACATTTACGACAGCAAGTATTTTTGCAACAGCGTTTATCCCGACATTCGTTATGGGTGGTACGACAGGGGTTATGCTTGCCGTTCCGGCTGCTGACTACCAATACCATGATACATATTTCGTCGTTGCTCACTTCCACTATGTTATCGTTGGTGGTTTGGTGCTTGGCTTGTTCGCCGGTGCATATTACTGGTGGCCAAAAATGTTCGGCCGTATGCTGAACGAAACCTTAGGCCGTGTACACTTCTGGACGTTCTTTATTGGCTTCCATATGACATTTTTCCCGCAGCACTTCTTGGGATTGATGGGGATGCCTCGTCGCGTATTTACATACCAGCCGGGCGTTGGTTTGGAAGAAGGTAACTTTATCAGTACGATCGGTGCCTTCCTGATGGGTATCGGTACGATCGTATTCTTGATCAATATTGTGGCAACTGCTATGAAGCCTATGAATGCTCCTGCGGATCCATGGGATGGCCGTACGTTGGAGTGGGCGATTCCTTCCCCGCCTCCAGAGTACAACTTCAAGCAAACTCCGCTTGTACGCGGTTTGGATCCATTGTGGAAAGAGAAAATGGCTGGCAACAAAGAGATGACGCCTGCAGAACCGATTGGTTCGATTCATATGCCGTCGCCTTCGATCTTGCCGCTTATCTTCTCGATCGGCTTCTTCATCGCCGGTTTCGGCTTCATGTATCACACGTATTGGGTAGCTGGAATTGGCTTGGGAATTATGCTGCTTACCATGTTCTTAAGATCCGTATATGATGATCACGGTTATCATATTGAACCAGAAGAACTCAATGATAAGGGGGTAAAGGCATGAGTGCACATCATGAAGTAGGCGGTGCCCTGCCACCTCACGCGGAAACTGCAACATTAGAAGGTAAAAATAAAGTATTGGGCTTCTGGCTCTTCCTTGGCGGAGAGTGCGTATTGTTCGGTACGTTGTTCGCTACGTTTATCGCTTTGCGTAACCAGGTTCCTGATGGTCCTACTGGACAAGAGATTTTCCAATTGGGTACGGTAGCTCTGTCAACATTTATCCTGTTGACGAGCTCCCTGACCAGTGTATTCGCTACCATGGCATTGCACCGTGGTCAGCTCGGCAAGCTTTTGACCTGGATGGGTGTTACGGTTCTGCTGGGTCTTTGCTTCTTGGGTCTTGAAATTTATGAATTTATGGAGTATGTACATGAAGGTCATGTATTCTCCAAGAGCGCTTTTGCTACATCGTTCTATACATTAGTCGGCTTCCATGGAGCCCACGTTGCATTCGGGGTACTATGGATTACCCTGCTGATCCTGTCCGCTTTGAAAAAGGGATTAACGGTAGTAACGGCACCGAAGTTTTATGTAGCTGGTCTGTACTGGCACTTTATCGACGTAGTTTGGGTATTTATCTTCACCGTAGTGTACTTGATGGGGAAGGTGGGACCGTAAATGAGCAGCCAACATACATCGTCAGCCGGTAACCGGCATAAGTTGGAAGGCCCTAAGAACCATTACTTGTCCTATATTGTATCCATTGTACTAACGATGATTGCTTTTGCAGCGGTACTTTACGGCGGTTTGGATCGCGCATTCCTGCTTTGGTTCTTGAGCGGCCTCGGCGTCGTGCAAGTATTGTTCCAGTTAGCTTATTGGATGCACATGAAGGAAAGAGGACATCTCTTCCCGATCGTGGGTCTGCTTTTCGGAGCGATTGTTGCTCTGACAGCGGTAGCTGCAGCGGTTTACTGGACTTGGTGGTAATTAGGAGGGGGGCTTTTAGAAATGAAAGCTCTCCTTTTTTTCTTAAGCTTGCAACATTTTTCACAAATTAGTAACAATCCAAATTATAACATCCATAGTTAGGAAAGGAGAGGTTAACATGAATACGGATCCAATGGGAACGATGGGACATGGAGGTCATGGCGGGGCTGCTGATTTTGCGAATTTATGGAGCCCAGGTTTGCTGCTCATTCTTGTTGTTATCGGGTGGTTATATGGATTGGCTATAAGCCGTTGGCGCCATAAGTTTGCAGAGTCGGAGCCTGTTTCTTTCAAGCAGCTTTTTTACTTTTATTCCGGCTTGCTGTTGTACTATATAGCGGAGGGGAGCCCGCTGAGCTATTATGGGCATCATTACAGCTTCAGCGCCCATATGTTCCAGCAATCCCTGCTATACTTGGTTATGCCTCCGGTACTGATGCTGGGGCTTCCGGGCTGGCTGCTGCGCCCGCTCTTTAAGCATCCGATAGCCCACAAGATTATGTATGCATTGACGTCCCCGTTGGTTTCGCTGTTCGTGTTTAACATGGTATTCTCCTTTTACCATATTCCGATGATCATGGACACGCTGATGGTAAATCCTCTGCTTCATGATGTGTACAACACGGTGTTTATCCTTGCAGCGTTCCAAATGTGGTTCCCTGTGTTCTGCCCGCTGCCTGAATACAGCCGGATGACGGAGCTTAAGAAAATGGCCTACATTTTCGTTAACGGGATCCTGCTGACACCGGCGTGTGCGCTCATTATTTTTGCCGGCGAGCCTATGTATGCCAATTACAAAGATGTATCTGAGCAATTCTTGTATATGTCCGTGTTAAATGATCAGCAGCTGGGCGGAGTTATTATGAAGATCGTTCAGGAAATTGTTTATGGTTGGGCATTGGCCTACACGTTCTTCCGCTGGTACCGCAGGGAACGGCAGGAGGAAGAGGATGAGGACATGCAGAACGAGCCGTTCGCTCATTCCTCGGTCAATGCAAACCGGGCCTGACTATGGAAGATGAGGTGAAACGAGAATGCACATTTTACCTACGATTAGCACGTCATTTATCGTTATCAGTGCTATTTTTGTAGCCTTCGGTTGGAGACAAATATTGAAGGGAAACCGTAAAGGGCATGAGAAGCTGATGCTGTGGGGAGCCGGCTTTGCCCTTGCCTTTTTCCTAATCTACGTATCTCGGACAATCTTTGTAGGAAACACAACGTTCGGGGGTCCGGAATCGCTTAAGCTGGCGTATCATTTATTCCTTTTTTTCCATATTACTTTGGCAACGTTAGCCGGTGTCTTCGGTATTATCACCTTGCTGCACGCGTTCAACAAGAGATTTGCCAAGCACAAAAAGATCGGACGCTGGACGGCCGTCATGTGGCTGATTACCGCTCCTACCGGCGTGGTGGTTTACGTTCTCCTGTACGTGTTGTACCCGGGCGGAGATACGAAGCCTATGATCGATGCGATATTGGGACTCTAGTCTCTCTAATATAAAGACTTCGTTCTCGAACAGACTTTCGAGAAACCCGATTTGCGAGAAATTTGCTATAACGGTAGGTGGAGTATCTCCTGTAGGAGCGATAGCGCCCGCCTTTGTTATCGGGAAATTTTCGCTACAAGAATATAATTATAATTCCCGAGAACAACAGCGGCCGGAGGGGGATATTCCACCGGAGTGTACTAGCAGTATTTCAAGCTCTTCTGGTTTCACGATACTCAGACTTCGTTCAATGAACGAAGTCTTTTTTTGCCTTCATTCATCCGTTCTGGAAACCTGGTTATACTATGGTCATTACATACCATTCTGGGGGGAATCGGTGATGGCTAATATACTGGTTGTGGATGATGATCGGCATATCGTCAAGCTGATGACCTTATTCTTGGAGAGAGAGGGCTGGGTCACGCGCGAGGCTTATAACGGGAAGGAAGCGCTGGCTCTGCTGGAGGCGGAGCGAATGGATCTGGTCGTTCTCGATATTATGATGCCTGAGATGGATGGCTGGGAGCTGTGCAGGGAAATCAAGCAGCATTACGACATCCCCGTTCTTATGGTAACGGCAAAAGGGGAAACCGGGCAGAAGGTGAAGGGATTCGAGCTGGGGACGGATGACTATCTCGTGAAGCCTTTTGATCCTATAGAGCTTGTAATTCGCGTTAGAGCGCTGCTGAAGCGCTATAAAATCGCAGCCTCCCATGTCGTGCAGATTGGCAATGTGGTACTGGATCACTCCGCGCATGAAATGAAGATAGGACAGGAATCGTTCATCCTTCCCCTAAAGGAGTTCGAGCTGCTGTTCAAACTGGCCAGCTATCCCGGGCAAATCTTCACCCGAGAACAGTTAATCCAGCAGATTTGGGGCATTGACTATGAAGGCGATGAGAGGACGGTAGACGTCCATATCAAAAGATTGCGGGAACGGTTCCACGATAAGGAGACTTCCTTCAAAATCAGCACTATCCGCGGGCTTGGCTACCGATTGGAGATGGAGGAATGATCAAATCCCTGTACACCCGGGTCGTTGTAGCCTTTATCGTGGCGGTGATGATTGGGCTGGTAGGCTCTCTTCTCGTGACCAACCGGATGTTCGAGAAGCAGATGCACGATTGGATAAGGGACGATACGAGCCGTTCGGCAGAAGGAATTATGGAGATTTTGCGGGAATCCGATCCAGGGCGTTGGGACTTGATTTTGCAGCGGTTCGCGGACATGAAGTCCTCCTATATCGCAATCTATGATGCATCAGGCAATAGGCAAGCGAGTTCGAGCCTGGCTTTTATAGTATCAGACGACCAAGTAGGGCAGGTGTTATCCGGGGGCTCATACCTGGAGTTTATGGATAACCGGAATCATGAGCTTCCTGCTTGGCTTATGGGCTTTCAGGTAAAGCGAGGAACCGACACGTTTGCCTTGTTTATTCAGCCGAACTATCTGACGATAAGTCAGAGCATCAAAAGAACCATACAGCTTAATCTTCTGATTGTGCTGATATTGGGTGGACTTGTCATGGTAGTGGCCGCCCGGTATTTGGTCAAGCCGTTGAATATGCTGACAAAGGCGACAAGGGAGCTGGCCAAAGGAAATTTTAACGTTCAGATGAGCTTGAAGCGCAACGATGAGATCGGTATCTTGACCCAGAGCTTTGATGAAATGACGAATGAGCTCAAGCAGCTGGAGCAAATGAGGCAGGATTTCGTTTCGAATGTCTCGCATGAGATCCAGTCTCCGCTGACCTCCATCATCGGTTTTACCAAAGCATTGAAGAGCAGTGCCATGCCCGCCGCGGAGCGAATGTACTATCTGGATATCATTCAATCCGAAAGCGAGAGGCTATCCCGTCTAAGCGATAATCTGCTGAAGCTGGCGTCGCTGGAATCAAAGCATCATCCGTTTCAGAAAGCGACTTACCGGCTTGATGAGCAAATACGCCACGTAGTGGTCGTTTGCGAACCCCAGTGGAGTGCCAAGAGGCTTAACCTGGAGCTCAATTTACCTAAAACGATCCTAGCGGCGGATGAGGATTTAATGAAGCAGGTATGGATTAATTTGCTCGGCAACAGTATCAAATTTACGCCGGAGGGGGGAACGATTCGGGTCCGGGCGGCCGCCGAGGTGCATCAGGTCAAGGTGATTATCGCCGATACGGGTATCGGTGTCCCGGAAGCGGAGCTTTCGATGATTTTTCACCAGTTCTATAAGGCGGACCGGTCACGAACAGGAGCTACAGAAGGAAGCGGCTTGGGACTATCCTTGGTGCGCAAAATTGTATCGATGCACAAGGGGACAATCCAGGTGAGCAGCAAGGAGGGAGAGGGGACTACGGTGACCGTAAGGCTGCCAAGCTCAGTGTAGCAAAGCAAAGAAATACAAGGGAGCATCCCGCTCTATTCCTGCCTTTTGCAGACAAGCCGACTTTGGTAAGGGCCAAGCATGGTTTTCTATGGACAGGCCGCATCATCTATCAGAACGGATTCTATAAAATGGATTGTTATCCGTGTATATGAATCTAGTCATAGTTTCATAGATATCATATACTATACCATCTCCCGCAGAAAAAGGAGGTGGTTATATGAGCAGTCGGTCTTCTTCTAGTAATTCTGCTGCAATTGCCGCTATCGTTGCTAGATTATCTCTCGGGCAAACGATCAGAGTGTTTTACGACAGTACTTCGGTAACAGGAAAATTTCAAGGGGTAACGGGCGGCAATATCCAGGTCGTATCCACTGCCGGCAACAGCTTTTACATCCCGCTTTCCAATATTCTCTCTATCCGATTGTGACGCTGCCGCAAAAAAAGAGCGAACGAGGGCTTGGCCCTCGTTCGTTTTTTCATTTATGCCGGCATCGGCGTATCGGTAGGCTTGGCGTAGCCCTTCTGATATTTTTGATCGATGTAGGTGCGGATTTCTTTGGCCGATTTGCCATCCTGTTTCATTCTTGCCGACGTTACGGCAATTTCCAGACATACTCCGCAGCGAGTTCCGTGATCGTCCCATACGACGCTGCCGTCCTGCTTTATTTCCTTAATAAAGCAATTTTTGTTGCTGGTATGCCCCGCGCTTTCCCCGCATCCGCAATAGCACGGAATCCACTGCAGGAGATCGGATACAGAAGCTGCCACTTGGTAGGCTTGTTTGATTTCGGGCCGCTGCTTATCCAGGAAGGTAGGGAGCTGAGTGATGCCGGAGGTCGTTTCCTGAAGGTCGCCGTTGGGGGCGTGCTGCTGGTGAGCAGAATGAGGAGCCATGGCTGTCGTTGTTTTGCCGGAAGACGAGCCGCATGCGGATAGGAGAACTGACAGTGCAACGACTCCGGAAAGCGGAATCCAATAAGGGAATTTCATTCGGACTTACCTCCGTTTAGAGCAAAATGATTTAATTCCTATTATACCATACGAGGGTATAGAATATTCAGTCTGTCATGACAGCTTCTTGAACGTAGAACATCGACAAGAGTGAGGCGCAGCAAGCCGGGCTAATGATTATAAGAGTGGATTGTCGGTAGGATTCAAGTGGAAGGTGGTCCAAATGTTGGGGAAGCGCTTGAGAGTGCAAACGGGCGAAAGCGGCGTCGAATATAATCCATAGAGCCTTGATTTTAACGCCCTTCACCCTTTCCATGGGGCTGAGAGGCTCCTAAAACCGCTTCTCCAAATGAACCCTTATAAGAGAGTTCTATATGGTGTGAAAAAAGTAGTGATTTGACATGCCCACTCATCCGATACACAATAAAAAATAGGCTAGGGTGAGGAGGCAGCGCATTGTGAATACATGGACGTTAGGACCGCTGGTCATGTCAGGACAAGTTCTTGCCGTTATCGCTGCGGTCATTGCAGCTTATGCTGTAATGAAGCTTAGGCTGAGAGGCGCTTTGCCCGCAGGAACAGGTTATGACAGACCTTTTGAAGCGATACTGCTCTGGTTTTTGATTTGGAAGCTGAGCGTCATTCTATTTCAGACGCAGAGCGTGTGGAGCGACCCGATGAGGCTGATCTATTTTAGCGGCGGTGTGAGAGGCGCTTGGCTGGCGACCGTGCTTACTGTCTGTTATGTGGGGTATAAAGACCGCTCGTCGCCTAATCTTGCCGTTTATATAGATTCATGGCTTATCTCCATCCTATCAGGGTATACAGTATACCGCATATTGGACATCGCATTCTTAGAGGGGAATGTGACGACGAACGCCATTATTGCCTTGCTCGGCATAGGCGCCGTGGTTATCGGCTGGATGAGAGAGCCTCAAGCGGGGCGCAGAAGGATGCAGACTTTATTCTTCTCCTTCGTTCTGGTACATGCCTTGTTCAGCGCCGTAGCCGCGAACACCTGGGATAAATCCGGCTTGCAGAGCCAGGCATCGGATGAGATCGGCATTGGGATCGGTCAGACGGCTCCCGATTTTGAATTGATGACGCTCGAGGGCGAGAAGGTGAAGCTGTCGGACTTTAGAGGAAAAAAGGTGCTCATCAACTTTTGGGCCACCTGGTGTCCTCCTTGCAGAGTAGAGATGCCGGTAATGCAAACATTTTATAGCGAGAACCGTGATAACAATGTCGTCATCCTATCCGTCGATGCGATGCATACCGAGGTCAGCCGGGTAGTGGTGGAATCGTTTCGGAAGCATTGGGGACTTACGTTTCCTTTAGTGCTGGATTCGGACGGGCAAGTGGGAAAAACGTATCAGGTCTCGGCCTATCCGGCAACGTACGTGTTGGATGAACAGGGGATTATCCGCAAAAAACATCAGGGAGCTATGGACGAGGAGATGCTGAGAAAAGCGGTTCGCTAGGTGCTGGAGCCCCATCATTCCGGGAATTCAAATGAAAGCGGATAAAATTCATATTGCACAAATAAAAGCTTACATGATATGATTTGAAATATTGAAATTCAGTATATGGAAATAAGTTCATAATATAGAACTAAAGGAGGCATTCTTTATGGCAAATACAAGTATTATTTTGCGTGTGGAGCTAACTCATGGCGAAGTCACCTTCGGTGACGTGGCGGCAGCCATAAGCCGTGCAGGGGGAGACGTGACATCTATCGACGTTATCCGCGTCGGAAAGGAGTCCTCGATCCGGGATATCACGGTCGATGTTCAAGACTCGGCGGAAGCGCAAGTCGTTCAGGGGATCAAAGAGCTGCCCGGTATCAAGCTGATCAACGTATCCGACAGGACGTTCCTGGCGCACCTGGGCGGCAAAATTTCGATGACTCCCAACATGCCGATCAAGAATCGCGACGACTTGTCCCGTGTCTATACTCCAGGCGTAGCCCGTGTATGTACGGCGATTCATGAGGATCCGAATAAAGCGTACTCCCTTACGATCAAGCGGAATACGGTAGCCGTAATTTCGGACGGTACGGCTGTACTGGGTCTGGGAGATATCGGACCGGAAGCGGCGGCGCCGGTGATGGAAGGGAAAGCGATGCTGTTCAAGCAGCTTGCGGGGGTTGATGCCTTCCCGATTTGCTTGGATACCAAGGATACGGAGGAAATTATCCGGACCGTGAAAGCGATCAGCCCGATCTTCGGTGGAATTAATCTGGAGGACATCAGCTCTCCTCGCTGCTTCGAGATTGAATCCCGCTTGGCAGAAGAGCTGGATATCCCGGTATTCCACGATGACCAGCATGGTACGGCGGTCGTTGTAATGGCGGGCCTGCTTAACGCCCTAAGAGTGGTGGGCAAACCGATTGAGTCCGTCCGCGTGGTCGTTAACGGCATCGGTGCTGCGGGAGTATCCATCTGCAAGATGCTGCTGGCCGCCGGCGTAAACCGACTGGTACCGGTTGATCGTGACGGAGCGATTGTCCAAGGCGGAACGTACGAGCAGCCTATGTGGCAGTGGCTTGCCCAGCAGCCGCAGGTTGAATCGCAGCCGGGATCCCTGGCGGAGGTAATTCAGGGAGCGGACGTATTTATCGGCGTATCCCGCGCAGGATTGCTGAAGGTCGAATACGTACAATCGATGGCCCAAGATCCTATCGTGTTTGCTATGGCAAACCCGCAGCCTGAGATCGATCCGGAAATAGCGCAGCCGTATGTGCGTGTTATGGGAACGGGAAGAAGCGATTACCCGAACCAAATCAACAACGTGCTTTGCTTCCCGGGCATTTTCCGCGGAGCGCTTGACTGCCGCGCCCGCCGAATCAACGAAGAGATGAAGCTGGCCGCTGCCCGCGCTATCGCTTCGGTAGTAAGTGATGCGGAGCTGAATGAACTGTATGTCATTCCGAGTATTTTCAATGAGCATGTGGTGACCAACGTGCGTCATGCCGTGATTGAAGCGGCCATTCAAACCGGCGTAGCCCGTCGTATTCCGAAGGATTTCCGCTGATTTGCGGATACTATGAGAAGATGATTATATAGTTATTTCAGGGATCTCCATAAGGGGATCCCTTCTTTAATTGTGGAGACAGCTGAAGGAGGATCGAGGCGTTTCCGGAGTGCAGATGAGAGGACTACAACGGATACCTGTTCTTTTTTTCGAGCTTGTACATATGATGATAAGGGCTTGATAGTCTCATATGGAGTTGGTTCGGATGGAACACATGGCGCTAAGCGGGATTATAGCCTCTTTATGTACGGTGATTGGAGCGATTCCCGCGCTTCTGTTCAAGCACGTATCGCATCGCAGAAGAGATAGTCTTCTGGCTTATACCGCGGGTATTATGGTGGCTGCTTCGACATACAGCCTTATCCCTTCCGCGCTGAAGCTTTCCAATCTCGCAGTGCTTGCCGCCGGCATTCTGGCCGGGACTGCGGTGCTTACTCTTATGGAGAAGGCGATTCCGTCCTCGGAATCGATGCGTTTTTCGAATAAGCAGGCCATGCAGGATAAATCGCTCTTCTTTTTGCTTGCCATGGGGCTGCACAACTTGCCGGAAGGCCTCTCCGTAGGTGTCAGCTATGCCAGCGAGCATACGGATTTGGGCCCTCTCGTTTCGTTTGCCATTGGACTGCAAAATGTGCCCGAGGGCTTCTTAATCTCCTTCTTCCTCATCTCCCACCAGGTCAGTAAATGGAAGGCGGTTTGGCTAGCGGCCGGGACGGCCGTCATTGAGCTGGCCGCTTGCTTCGCAGGGTTTCATTTTACTTCGCGGATTAGTGGAGTTGTCCCCTATGGGCTTGCTTTTGCAGCCGGTGCGATGCTTTATGTCGTGTACAAGGAGCTGATCCCCGAAAGCCATGGCGACGGGCATGAGCGGCCGGCAACCTTTGCCTTCATAGCAGGGCTGCTGACCATGATCGGACTGACGCACGGCCTCCGGTAATCATGGATAAGGAAACAAGCTGACTTCGTGGTGAAGTCAGCTTGTTTCGTTTGCTGCTGCTCGCCAACAGGCATTCAGCAGCTAAATCAGGACTGATTTTTGCGGAAGCTTTCCCGGTACTGTCCCGGTGTCATCCCTTCTTGCTTACGGAAAAAGCGGTTGAAGTTCTGCGGCTGATACTGCAGTCTTTGAGCGATATCTTTAATAGGCATATCGGTTTCGATTAACCACTTCTTGGCCATGGTGATGCGGAAGGCCGTAAGGTATTCGCTAAAGGTTTGACCGGTTTCCTTGCGAAACACGCTGCTCAGATAGTTCGCGTTATAATGCAGGTCCGCCGCACACTGCTCAATGGTAAGATCGGTATCGAACTGCTTGTGAATGCGGTCGAGGACCGTCTCGGATATGCTCTGGTACTGCGAGTCCAGCCGCTCGCGGAAGATTTGAATGAGAGGAAGAATAAGCCTCGACAGGAACCATTCCTCAATCTCCTTGCCAATGTGCAGCTTATTCAGCTCTTCGTAGAACGATTCTCCTCCAGGATTGAGCTGGTTAAGACGAATACCGGCCTCCTGAATCATGATCAGCAGATTATTCAGCAATCTCATGATGGGAACCTGATACTCCTGCGGCGACATCTCATGCTTGAAAATTACCTGGAACAAATGCTCGAAATGCTCCATGACCTTCTCTTCGTCCGCCAAGCGGATAGCATCGAACATTTCGCTCTCCGTCAGCCATGGATAATCCAGGTTCATCTGGTGCTTGCCCGCGTTCATATTGGCATAATGAATGATAACGCCGACTCCCAAGTGAATGCGGTGCTTTAACGCCTCCAAGCCCTCCCGGTAAGCGATGCTTGTATGCTTCAGATCGTCGAACGGAAGGCTGATGCCGATGCTCATTTTCAGCTTCAGGACATTTTGAATCATCTGCTGTAAAGACTCCGTCAGGGAATAGATCCAGCTGTTATACTGCTCCGAATGACGTTCCTGCTGACCGACCAGGATAACGAGAGTTTGATCGATCGTGGCCGGCGGAAGGCTGAATTCCTTCGGAATCGTTTCCTCCGCAATGTTGCTGACGGCGAACAGGAGCAGGTCCAGATCGTCCTTCTCGTAGGAGGTATTATCAAGCGTATCGATCTGGATAGTGATGACGGACATGACCTTCCAGTCGCTCAGCTTTTCAATGAAGCCGAGCTGCTCGATCTTCTCCATAATATCTTTACGGCGCATCGTTCCTTGAAACAGCTTCATCAGAAAAAGGTCCCTGGCTTGCTGATAATGCCGGTGCGTTTCCTGCTCCAATCGGCTTTTGGACAAGGACAGGTCCTGCATCGTCCGGCCGATAATGTCGAATTCGTTCAATCGCGGTCCGTTTATGTTCGAATCCTTCACAGGGATCTGCTTGATCATACGCCGGATGGGGCTATACATTCTCCGGGAGAAGATCCAGGCCACGGTCATAAAGACCAGAACGACAATCACGCTGATCAGAATAGTATAATTCCGTATTTTTACGGATTCCTTGGTGAGACTATCTATGGAAATAGCCGACATATAGATCCAGTTGTTGTAGGAGGACCGCAGATAGGTTGCCGTATATTTCTGCCCGTTAACCTCCGTTTGGAATTGATCGGAGGTCTTGTCGAAGATCGCCGGATTTTTGATGAAGCCCGTATTGATAGCATACCTTCCGATCATGGAAGGATCATTATGGTAAATAACCCGGTCCTGATCGTCCAAGATCATCACCGTTTCCGACTCCCGGGGCTTATAATTCAGGATACCCGGCATATTACACGATGAAATATTGGCAATAGCCAGTCCGTATTTATCCAGGTCCTGGGTAGGCAGCTTCTGGACAAGACTGATCGTATAAGGGCATGTGCTCGCATTGGCCTTCTCTTCACTGTAAAACCAAAGGCTCGGGTTCAGCACCCAGGATGTCGAGTTAGGAAGCATCATCTGATTGGCGATCTGGGAGCGGTGGATGTACTGGTCCATCCGGTAAAAGCCGGAGTTTTTGAGCATCCAGTTTTGCTTCAGATTCACGATAACGACATCCTCCAGATTCGTATAGAACGACTGGGTATTGCTGATTTCCTTGCGCAAATCCTTATAGAGCATGAAATCCTGTTCGGTTAAGGGACGCCGCAGCGCCTCGGACATTACGGTAGAGTTGTTCAGCTGGTCCAGGGCGTGATTGACGGTTTGCAGTGTCTGCTCTACAGTGGAGTTCATTTGGGTCAATATTTGGAGCTGCTCTGAATTGACCTGCTTTTGAATTTCCTTGGAAGATTTCATATAGGAAAAGAAACCTATAAAGATAACGGGAAGCGTACACAAAATACAGCCGAACAGCGTCATTTTCGTTAAAAAGCTGTATTTTCTCATAGGTCGGACCTCCCCTCGTAATAGTAAAATAAGCACAGCGCTTGATCCGCCGTTCAGCTTGATCTATCCGTTCCTCTTCCACGCCGCCTCACGTTTGCGAGAGCAGGCCGGAAAGCGCTATTCTAATTGTAGCAAGGTTAAAGTTGTTATATCAATGCGTATTCATGACAAATATAACAAAATTTCGTCACGATAGGCCAGTTTTTCGACTTTTTTCGTGTATAATGAAATGTTAGAATGAGGTGGAAGGAGGATGGAATCATAATGAACCGCTGGTATTCCCCGCGTTGGATCCGACTGCTTGCGCTCGCCCTTCTGTCCGCCGTGCTTCTTAGCTCCTGTTCCTCAGGACAAAGCAGCTCCAAGACGGAGAAGGACAAGCCGGTACCCACTCCTATCAGTATGATGGTGCCGTTGTTCCAGCCCAAGCCGCCTACGGATGAACTGATGAATGAGCTGAATCAAAAAACGGGCGTGGAACTGAACGTTCAATGGGTCCCGGATGATATTTATACGAGCAAAATGCTGAATGCACTGGAAACGAATACATTAAAGCAGGTAACCTATGTCAGACAGATCGACTATAATTTGGTCAAGAATTCCATACGATCCGATATGTTCTGGGACATCGGCCCTTATTTGGACTACTACCCGAATTTGAAAAACCTTAGCAAGAAGACGCTGGACGAGACGAAGCTCGACGGCAAATATTACGGCCTGTACAATGAACGGTCCTCTTCCCGTCAGGGCATTATGATCCGCAAGGATTGGCTGGACCGGCTGCATCTCAAAGAGCCGTCCACGACCGAGGAGCTGTACCAGGTCATCAAGGCGTTCACGCTGGACGATCCGGACGGCAACGGGAAGCAGGATACGATCGGATTGACCGACCGCAATGATTTGGTGTACGGCGCTTTCAAGACCTTAAGCTCCTATTTCGGGACGCCGAATAACTGGTTGTTATCCGGGGGTACCTTTATTCCGGACTTCGCAACGCCGGAGTATATGGATACGATGAATTTTGTGAAACGACTATACAGCGAAAATATTATGAACAAGGATTTCCCTGTGGCCAGCAAGCAGGTACAGCGGTATATGATGATCAGCGGGAAGGCGGGCGTCTATATCGGAAGCCTATCCGATGCGCCGCGAATGCTTGAAGAGATGAAGCAGGTGAACTCTAACGCCGAGATGGCGCTCGTCAATCGTATCCAAGGACCCAAAGGGTATGGGATCTGGTCGATTCCGGATTACAGCGGATTGTTCCTTTTCTCCAAGAAAGCGATCAAAACGCAGGAGGATTTGAAGGCGATTCTTGCTTTTTTTGACAAGACCATGAATAAGGATATTGCCAATCTGATGCTGTACGGTCAGGAAGGAAGGCATTATGTATTGAAGGACGGACAAGTGGCCGTTCCCCCGGATATGTTTCAGCGCATGAATGCAGAGGTTCGTCCACTACTGTCGCTTATGATTGCGAATATCAGCAACCCCAATTTGCTGAAGCAGAGCGAAACGGACCAGGAGCCTATCCTTCAGCAGGTGAATAAGCTTGTCGCCGATAATGATAACATCTTGATTCATGATCCGACCGTAGGCTTGTCTTCTCTATATTACGATGCCCATGGGACGGAATTAGCCTCTATCATGACCAATGCAACCTACAACTACATTCTCGGCAAAATTGATGCCGCCGGCTTCCGGAATGAAATTGAAGTCTGGAAGAGCAGGGGCGGATCCCAGATCATTAAAGAGTTCGAAGAATCCTATAGCAAAAGCAAGTCGAATAACCCATAAAATGCGTCACGCTGCGTAACCTGCCAAGTTCTTCTTGGCGGGTTTTTTGAACTTTTATCATCTGGATTCTCCCGCAAAATATGAATTTAGCTTGGATGTCGAGGTCCCGCTTTGTGGGGATTTTTGTCTATTAACTAACAAATATTGGAAGGTCGAGTATCCTCTCAATCATACCCTGCTGATCGTCCTGGTTCTACGTACCTGTTCTAGTAGGTGGAATGTAAGGGGGGCAGAATGGGCACAAAAGACTCGAAAGCGGCTCTCAACAAGACTATCTTTAGCCCCGGCAGCGTGTAGATTTCGCAATTACATAGGGGCTATATAAGGTTAATTTCTGCATATAAGATAGGCGAAAACCCGCGCCGTTACTGGGTTTATAAGATGTGAGTCAGGGATAATGTACGAAATCTGAATTAAGGGTTACATTATAACTCGAAAAGAGAACAAGCAATTACGTACAAACCTTTTGAACAACTTTGAACCATATAGTGATGAAATTGGGAGGAAGAGAAAATGAGTAAATCTTCAAAAGATTTGAAATGGATCAGTGCAGTATGTACCCTTGCTCTTGCCGGCTCCGTCATTGCCGGCTGCAGCAGCAGTAAAGGTACGGATTCTAACGGCGCAGCATCAAACTCGAACGGTAACAGTGCCGGACCGGTTAAAATTACAGTGATGGCCGATCTGCAATCACCGGAAGTACCATCCGATAAAATCGAAAAATTGCTGGAACAAAAAACAAACTCCGAGCTTGATATTCAATGGGTTCCGGATGGTTCTTATGATGAGAAATTCCAAGCGGCATTTGCAACAGGCTCCCTGCCGCAAGTGGTTTACCTTAAAAACCAGGCGTCCTTCATCTTGATGAGAGATGCAATCAAGAACGGCCAATTCTGGGAAGTAGGTCCTTATTTGAAGGATTATCCGAATCTGAAGAATCTGGATCCAAAGGTTTTGAAAAACACGGAAGTCGGGGGCAAAATCTACTCCCTGTACCAGGAAAGACAACCGGCTCGCTCCGGCTTGATCTATCGTAAAGACTGGGCGGATAAATTAGGTATTCCGGCTCCGCAAACCGTTGATGATTTGTATAACATGCTTAAGAAATTTAAAGAAGCCGATTTGGCGGGCGGCGGCAAAACGATTCCTTTGGCTGACCGTAACGATTTAGTCTACGGTTCGTTCAAAACCGTCTCCATGTACTTCGGCACTCCGAATGGCTGGGGCGTTCAAGACGGCAAGCTGACACCGGAATTTATGACCCCAGGCTACATGGATACGCTGAAGTTTTACAAAAAGCTGCGTGACGAAGGCTTGATCAACCAAGACTTCCCTGTAACAAGTAAAACCGACCAGCAGAACCTGATGTACACAGGCAGAGCCGGAGCCTACATCGGAACTATGGGCGATGTAAAAACAATGCAAGAGAAAACAGAGAAAAACATCCCTGAAGCGAAATTTGATGTAGTTAACGAAATTAAGGATAAATCCGGTAAAAACATTACTTGGGGACTTCCAGGCTACGGAACCGTTGTTCTGTTCCCTAAATCCTCCGTTAAAACCGAGAATGATCTGAAAAACATCCTGAACGTCATGGATAAGTTCTATTCGCCGGAAGTTGCCAACCTGTTGAAATACGGTGTGGAAAACGAGCATTACACGATGAAGGACGGCAAGGTATTGCCTTCTACGGACAGCAAGCTCATTGAGAAAGAAGTAAGACCTTACTTGAACATGGCTTTGTATGAAACAACGAATATTACGCCTTCTTTCTACACATTGCCGGTTGCTGAGAAAGCAAACACTCTCTCCAACGCAGCTGCGAAATTCATGGTAACTGATCCTACTGTGTCGTTGGATTCCAAAACGTATAACGAAAAAGGCGCAAGACTGCAGGATCTGATCAAAGACGCAACGTACCAATATGTTATGGGCAAAATTGATGACGCCGGTTACCAAGCAGCTATCAAGAAATGGCAAAACGATGGCGGTCAAAAAATCATCGATGAATTTAATGAACAATATAAAAGCGTTGGTGGCAAATAAGAAGGTCCCATAAGAGGTGGTTTAGGGCGAAAGGCTGCTGGAACAGATCGGCAGCCTTAGCCTATCTCGATTGCATTTTCCGATTGCTAACGATAGAAAGGAATGAACGTAATGAATAATACGGCTGCTGAGTCTAATCCCGTAGTTGTTCCAAAGCCTCAAAGCGGTCTCTGGAAACGTGTCGTTCGCAACCGTTATATTTATCTAATGATATTGCCGGGCTTTCTCTATTTTCTGATTTTTAAATACATTCCTATGTTCGGCCTGGTGATTTCATTTCAGGATTACCAGCCCTATAAGGGAATCATGGGCAGTGAATGGGTCGGACTGAAGCACTTCGAACGATTGTTCACCGATTCGGAGTTTTGGAATATATTCAAAAACACATTAGTTGTCTTTGTCGTCAATATCGTATTTTATTTCCCCGTACCGATCTTGCTGGCACTTATGCTTAATGAAGTCGCCAGTTCGTATTTCAAGCGGGTTGTGCAAACGATTGTGTATATCCCGCATTTCTTGTCATGGGTTATCGTCGTATCCATTTCCTTCGTTATGCTGACGATGGATGGCGGTCTTATTAACGAGCTGATTGCTTATTTCGGCGGACAGCCGATCAATTTCCTCATGAGTGAGGAATGGTTTAATCCGATTTATGTCATTCAGGTGATTTGGCGCGAAGCGGGCTGGGGAACGATTGTTTACTTGGCGGCCATGGCGGCTATCGACCCGGGCTTGTATGAAGCGGCGCGGATGGATGGAGCCGGACGTTTTCGTCAAATCTGGCATATTACACTTCCGAGTATCCGTAGTGTAGTTATCGTTCTATTGATTCTGAAAATTGGTAACGTCCTGGATACCAGCTTCGAGCATATTTATCTGCTGCTCAACTCCATGAATAAGAACGTAGCAGAAATCCTTGATACTTATGTCTATACAACCGGTTTGAAGCAAGGGCAATACAGCTTCAGTACCGCTGTCGGCTTGTTCAAATCCGTTATCGGCCTGCTTCTGGTGATGTTCTCCAACTGGCTGGCTAAGAAATTCGGCGAGGACGGAATCTACTAAGCCGTTACTTCAAAGGAGGCATCAAAATGGTTCAAGATAAAACGTTTGCCAGCCGTTTATTCGACTTTGTCAATATTACGCTCCTTGTCATCGTCTCGCTGCTCATGCTTCTGCCGTTCCTTCACGTGGTTATGGGCTCGTTCACTACAGCGGAAGAGATGGCGCGCAAGCCGTTCGTATTGATTCCAAGTGAATTTACGCTGAGCGCTTATCAATATATTTTATCGACGGGAACACTCTTTAAAGCATTGGCTGTATCTATTGGCGTTACCGTTGGCGGTACCATCATCAGTATGTTCTTGACTTCGCTCATGGCATACGGTCTGACAAGAAGAGACTTGGATGGTCGTACTACCGTTAACCTGATGATCGTATTCACCATGTTGTTCAGCGGCGGCTTGATTCCATCCTTCCTTGTCGTGAAAGCAATGGGTTTGATTGACAGCTACATGGCAATGATTTTGCCTAG
The DNA here is from genome assembly GCF_039543185.1 of Paenibacillus vulneris. Classification (NCBI taxonomy): domain Bacteria; kingdom Bacillati; phylum Bacillota; class Bacilli; order Caryophanales; family Paenibacillaceae; genus Paenibacillus; species Paenibacillus vulneris. The sequence goes on from NZ_BAABJG010000029.1 coordinate 325,934, forward strand.
TGCAATCAGCGCGTTCAATCTGATCATTCTGCGCAGCTTTTTCCAAGGACTTCCGGACGGGATTGAGGAATCTGCCAAAATCGACGGCTGCGGCGATTTCGGAATTTTGTTCAAAATCGTTCTGCCTCTGTCTCTGCCATCCTTGGCCACTATCTCTTTGTTCTATGCGGTAAACTACTGGAACTCCTATTTTCACGCCATTATGTTCATTAATGATGCGTCGAAATGGCCGATTCAGGTTCTGCTGCGTCAGATCGTTATCGCGGCGAGCGGATTGGCTGCGGATACGGGTAACGATTTCATCAAACCGCCAGAGCAAACGATCAAGATGGCCGTTATCGTGGTATCAACTCTTCCAATATTGATCGTATATCCTTTCTTGCAAAAATATTTCGCCAAAGGTGCTTTGGTCGGCTCTGTCAAAGGGTAATTCCATCCTGGCGAGACAGAGGACGTGCCTCTACAGCCTGGGTATGAAATGACGAACGCCCCTATTAGACTGCTGCATGGCAGAAGTCTTAAGGGGCGTTACTGTTCTATGATGCAATGAAAGGTCCGGGCTTCATGGCAAAAAGCCTGCTTGGCTGACCAGGATCTGATGTTCGGGGAAATGAGCCTTCAGCCTATTCCATACGCGCTCATAAGCGCTTCGGTCGTACCATTCGGTCATTCCGAGCTCCTCGTAGATACGGCGAATGCCAAGCCGCTCGGTCCGTTTGCCGAGACTTCCGTCACCCATGAAGAAGTCATCAATGCACACCCGATCGACGACCTCGGCAAGCCGTTCGGCGAACCGATCCGAGGAAGGCAGTACCGGAGAGATAGCCGCCTGTACATCCAGACCCTCCGCTGTAAGCTGCTTCAACGCTTTCATTCTTGCCGCCAAGGGCGGCGCTGCCGGGGTGAACGCACGTCTCATCGGCTCCAGATCGGTCTCCACCGTGACGCTGACCCGGACGTGCTCCTTCATTTGAAGCAGCAGATCGATATCCCGTGTGACGAGAGGGCTGCGTGTCTGCAGGAGAAGAAAATCGGGCGGTGTCTGCACCATTGCTTTCAGCAGGGAGCGGGTGAGCCGCTCGCGGTACTCTACAGGCTGATAAGGGTCCGTACTGGACGACATGAAGATCGTTACGGGACCTTTGCGCCGCGCCTTGGTAAGCTCCTTTGACAGGATTGCGGCAGCCCCTTCCTTAATATCGACCCAGGTTCCCCAGGGCTCGGAACGGAACTTGGCTACCGGCATTTCCCGCACATAGCAGTAGGAGCAGGAGAATGCGCAGCCTGTATAGGGATTCAGTGTATGGCTGTATCCGGTCAAGTAACCGCCGGCTGGATTAAGTAGCGTCTTGGGAGCTTTATGTGTAAGGGTCGGCTGCATCAATGATCACCTCCAGGGTTGATAGATGAGGAAGCGCGCTGCTGCGAAAGGCGAGTGTAAGTTTCGGCTGCCAGCCGTACCTTACATTATAGCAAAAAAAGCACTCGCAGAGGGATTGTTCCCGGACACCCGGATTGGCCGCGGCAAAAAAGAAAGCCCTCGGCACCCGGCGGGCAGAAGGCTTAAACATCGACTATTCCATATCTTCAACGGTTTCCATGTCGTTATCGGTTTGTTCCACGGCAATGACTTTTCCGGTGTTGGCGTCGACCTTAACCTCCATCACCTGCGAATGCTTATCTTCAATGAAGACGTTGTAGACGACAGTGCCATCTTCGATCCCGAGCATAACTTCCTGTACTTTGCCGTCTACCTTTTTCTTGGCGATGGTGACGCTTTGGTCTTTTGTAATTTTGGCTTGCTTCTGGAGTTCCGCCTGCTCCGCCGCGACTTGTTCATCATAATTCATCATTTGTTCTGACTCCGCTGGAGCCGGGACCGAAGCAGGATCCGCAGAAGCCGGATGAGACAAGATCATGCTTGCACCGATAATAAGAGCCGTGACAGCGGCCCATCCCCATACTTTGTTGTTCATCTGACTGCCTCCTTGAAAAGATGATCAATAGTGGTACTAGCTATATCATATCCACAAAAAATGGGAGCTATCGCTTCAAATGCCGCTGTAGGGGATGGTAATAATATGCAAAGACGGCCGCCTAGGGCAGCCGTCTCTCATGAATTGCTTATGGGAACGAATTAGTCGGAATGATGATTGGTAGGCATCGCTTCCGGAGATGTCAGTTTATCGTAGAAGTCTACGTATTTATCTTTATCATCGCTTGCGCGAAGAGCCATGGCGGCACGAGGATGCTCGTTCAATACGCCGGCAATCATGTAAGGAACGATGTAGCCCCACTCGACTTTCTCGCGCATAGGCACCAAATGTCTCTCAATCAGATCCAGAACCGGACGTACTTCGTATTTCGGATTTTTCAGGTAGCTTACCAGCAGCTCGGTAGGGCAGTTACCTGCCGCACGGCCCATGCCGAATACGGAAGCATCCAGGAATTGCACACCCTTGCTCGCGCCCATAATCGTGTTCGAGAAGGCAAGCTGCATGTTATTGTGCATATGAAGGCCGAGCTGCTTCTCAGGAAGCAAACGTTGGAATTTGGCAACGAGGTAATCAATATCGCTGTAATCCATGCTGCCGTAAGAGTCTACAATGTAGACGACGTCAACCGGGCTTTTGTTGATTTCTTCGAAAGCTTCGGTCAGCTCATTCTCCATCACGTGGGACAGCGCCATAATGTTAATGCTGGTCTCATAGCCGTAGCTGTTGAATTTGCGTACCAGCTCGAGCGCTTTATCTACATCCTTGATGTAAGTAGCTACGCGGATCAAATCAAGCTGACTTTGCTCGCGAGGGAGGATGTCGTTCTCGTCTACACGGCCGATATCGACCAGAGCGGACAGCTTGGTATCGGTTTTGTTAGGGATAACTTCCTTCAAGAAATCTTCGTTCAGGAAGCGCCACGGGCCAGCATCGGCACCTTTAAGCAGCTTGGCGGAGTTTTTATAGCCGATTTCCATATATTCGACGCCGGCTTCGCTCAAGCCCGCATACATATCTTGTACCATTTTTACGCTAAAATCCCAATTGTTGACGAGACCTCCGTCACGAATCGTGCAGTCCAAAATTTTGTGATTCATACCTCTTGTCATAATATGTGCTCCTTTTCTCGTTGTGGCGGAGTCAGCCCGGCAAAGAAACCGTATGGCGGGCGATGCTGGCCACCTTATAATACTTCGCTACTTCGAAGCTTTTTGGCTTTCAAGCGATAAAGTGGTATTTTCTAACCCTATCATTACACATCATTAACTACTTGTCAATGATAACAAAACAATGGTCAATTGACAAACATTATATGTAAATTTGGGAACTTCAAGACAGCCCGTTTTTTCAGGAAAAGACGGGGCGGCTCCGCATTTCTTTTGGGGAGAGGCGCTCATTGACCCTTGGTCGGGACAGGTGATAAAATGTGGGGAATAGAATTTTGAAACAAGGTTCATTATTGTGAACTTATTTTTTATATAGTAAGGCTCAACCGCGGCAGAGCACAATCGCAGTGAAGCATATTTATGCCATGAATAATAATAATGGGGGCTATGCAAGCCATGGATAAAAAATATTGGGTGCCCGCTCTGGACCGGGCTCACCGTGTACTTCGCGAAATCGCGGAAGAGAGGGGAAGGCTCAAGCTCACTGATTTGTGCCAGCGGACCCATGTCAGCAAGAGCACGATGTTTTCTCTGCTTCAGACCATGGAGGAATTAGGCTGGATTGAGAAGGATGCAGCGGATTCCTATGGACTCGGCGGTTATTTCGGCTGGCTTGGCAGCGCGTATTTCCAGCAATTTAATTTGATTGACCTATTCAAGCGGGAAGCGCCTGCGATCATGAGGGAAATCGGAGAATCCGTTCAGCTTGCGAGGCTGGAGGGCACGGAGGTCGTCTATTTGGCGAAGGAAGCGGCCCCGACGCCGGTGCAGGTCATTTCCGGACCGGGCTCAAGGTTCCCCGCTCATGCCACGGGTCTCGGCAAAGTCATGCTGGCCGGAGTGGATGAGGTGATGTGGGAACGCCTGTATCCGCCCGAGACTCCGTTAGCTCAGCTGACCCCTTACACTATCGTTTCGATTGAGGTATTGAAGAAGCAGGTACAGCAGGCGAGACTGGAGGGGGTGGCTTGCGATGAACAGGAGGCTGTTATGGGCTTCTGCTGCGCTGCCGCCCCTATTAAGCAGCCTGGGGGAGAGGTTTGCGGAGCAGTCAGCATCTCCATGCCTCTCCATGAGTGGGAGCGGAAGAGGGTCCTGGCCGGGACATTAGCCGTGACATTGGCGGAGAAGCTCGCCTACGGCGGCCGAGATTAACGGAGCCTGAGGATTAGGATTTATTAAACACATACATATTTAATGGTCGAAAGGAAGGTACCTCATGAGGCTTAAGTATAATCTGTGCTTTATCCGTGAAGGTGACCGGCTGCTGATGCTGAACCGGCATAAGTCTCCCTTGCTTGGGCTCTGGAACGGTGTAGGCGGTAAGCTGGAGCCGGAGGAATCCCCCTGTGAGAGCGTCCTTCGGGAGGTGCGTGAGGAGACCGGGATCCTATTGGCTGAGGCGCATTTTGGCGGGATTGTTACTTGGGAAGTCGACGGCAAGCCCATCGGCGGAATGTATGTGTACCTGGCCGATATGCCTCCCGGGAGAGGGAAGGACTTTGACCATCCGGTCGGGACGGCCGAGGGGATATTGGCATTCAAGCCTATCGAATGGGTCATTCATCCGGATAACCAGGGAGTCGCCAATCATCTCCGGCATTTCCTGCCGCCCATGCTGAATCTGGAGGAGCCTCGGGAATACCGGTGTATCTTCCGCCAAGGGCAGCTGGTCGAATGCTTTCCTCTTCCTCTGGAGGCAGCTTACGCCATAGGCGTATAATCATCTTCGCATAAAAAAGGAAGCCGACATCGTTGAACAACGGGGTCGGCTTTTTGGCGTGTTCTTATTCGACCTACGGAACTTTCAGAAGGGAAATGCTTCCTATCACAGGCAGAGGCTTCAGCTGCCCGTTGGCCGATTGCAGAATCCCTATAATGACAAGAACCAATGTGGCCAAATTGGCAATCGGAAGCAGGATCCAGCCGATAAACGGAATAAAGCCGAGCACAATATTGCAGGCGATGCTGAACAACAGCAGAACAAGCCCCTGATTGGCATGGTACATGGCGAATCGGGATTGTCTCGCGGCAAGCAGCGGAATGAAAAATATAATATAAGCGGCCACAGCAAGCCATTTGTTCTGATGGACATCAGCGGGATCGACCCCGGACGGAGCGTTTGCCGCAGGGTAGCCTCTTTCATCGTCGTTCAATGGGCTCAATGCACACACCTCTTTCTAATAAGAAGAATGGTCATGCCTGAATCGTTTTGTAACCAATTTATGCAAGGGATTTCAAGCGTATGTCTGTTTGCGGAAAAAGGAATAGTTTGGCGCGTCCGCGGGGAATCTAAGCCAAACCATCTTTTTCATGAAAGGAACGAACCGAATGACGGGTGTGCCTATCTTTTTTGAGTTTGAAAATGAAAAGTCGGCTTTGCTGGCCAAAGAAACGCTGGAGGAGCTCGGGTACCATACGGGACTGCACCGGGAATGGAAGCTGCCTGCGCTGCATATCGATGTCGAGAACAACGATCTGACCTCGGCATTGGAGATTGCCCAGGCGCACGGGGGCAGGCTGAAGGAAATGGAAGGTGCCGCAACGGAAAGCGATACCTACGCGATGGCTTATAATGAAGCCGATTATATCTCCATCCCGGCCCATCTGATCAATGAAGATCTAATGGAGAACGACAGCACGACAGCGGATACGTTCCCGGGCGTTGCTGCAGGAGAGTCGGATTCGGGCAATGGCCATCCGGTATTTGATCCTTCTACTGACGATTACAACTATTTTGATGCCGGAGTCCGATTATAAGGTCGGCTGTTTGAACAAAGGATCGGCAATAAAGCCAGGCAGCGGCCTCACGCCCACAATGCGGAGGCTGCTCTTTCTTTTGTCAGGATTTCTATTGGAGTGCTACCCCGTATCTTCTATAAATATAGACTAGAAATTAGCTTGGGTGAAAAAGATTTGCCTTAGAAAACAAAGTTGCGCTGTCCCTATTTTTCGTTGCTAGGAAAACACTGTTTCTCTAGACCCACACAAGTTTCGTTTGTTATGATGGGGTTCGGTCAAAAAGCAGCGTATTTTTCGATAAAGGAAGCTTGGGGGAGAATCAACGTGGACACATACGATAATCTGAAGCAGGGCGAGAGAGGCGCATGGGTCAGTATCATTGCCTACATTATTTTATCCGCATTCAAAATCACTATGGGATACCTGACAGGCTCAGAAGCGTTATCAGCGGATGGGATTAACAATACAACCGACATTATCGTATCTCTTGCCGTACTTATCGGCCTGCGGATCTCGCGCAAGCCGCCCGACCACGACCACCCGTACGGTCACATGCGTGCGGAAACGATCGCCTCTATGGTGGCGTCCTTCATTATGTTCGCTGCCGGCATCCAGGTGCTGATTCAGTCCGGCCAGAGCTTCTTCGAAGACAAGGGACAGGCTCCGGACATGATAGCCGCATGGATCGCCCTGATATGTGCTGCGTGCATGTGGTTCGTTTACTTATACAACAGCCGTCTGGCCCGCAAAATCAACAATCAGTCGCTGATGGCCGCCGCTTACGATAACCGGTCGGATGCGCTCGTCAGTATTGGGGCCGCCGTCGGCATATTCGGAGCGCGCCTCGGAATGCCTATTCTTGATGCCATTGCCGCATTTGCGGTAGGGATCGTTATTTGCAAAACGGCCTGGGATATTTTCTACGAAGCCACTCATGCCCTGACAGACGGCTTCGATGAAGAGAAGCTGACCATGTTCCGCGAGACGGTCGGCGATACCCCCGGGGTCAAAGGAATCAAGGACATTAAAGCTCGTGTACACGGCAGCAGCGTGCTTCTGGATGTTGTCGTAGAGGTCGCAGCGGAGCTGAGTGTGGAGCAAAGCCACGATATTAGCGATGAAATCGAACGACGCATGAACAAGAAGCATCAAATCGAGAACGTACACGTTCATATTGAGCCGTATTCAGGCAGTTGTTAAATTGCCCTTATGAGTTTGTTTAAGCCGCAGCATGGTTCCTGCGGTTTTTTGCTGTTCTGCTCAGGGGATACCCGTTCACCGGCAGCTCCAGTAAGAAATTGGAAATGATAATAAACGTGACATGGGTATTGAAATCTGAATAAAACGAATATATAATAAATTTAACGAAAATTTCGCTATATTATCTATTAATGGTTTCCGCTCGTTCCTGACGCTTTCATTTTCAATGAAAACGGTCAAAGGAACGGTTATCTCAGGTAAATAAGAAAGCGATTTCAAATGCTCAACCAGCTTCTTCCTATTAGGACAAGCAAGTGAAGAAGGGCATATTGAAATGGAAGGAATCCCTGCGAGATGACCGTGACATGGGGCAAGCAAGCTTTTGAGCCGTTACTAGATAGCTGAGAGGACAACCGGGGATAGTTTGATTCGGTCACCCTGCAACCGCATCATACGACCTACACACTATTGATCAGGGGGAACTAAATATGGAAAAGGCTGCAAATCCAGTGGTTGGCGCAAACGAATCAGGCTTGTTTAAATGGGTGGAACGTGTAGGCAATAAGCTCCCGAGCCCATTCATCTTGTTTATCTATTTGATCCTCATCTTGATGGCGGCTACTGCACTATTATCGTATTTTCACGTCGCTGCGTTCGATCCGATCAAGAAGGAACCTGTCTATGTGAAAAATCTTCTGAGCAAGGAAGGCATTCAATGGATCGTCATGAACGTGACGAAAAATTTTGCGGCCTTCACACCGCTTGCCTCAATCCTATCATTGGTGATTGGCGTCGGGCTGGCGGAAAAGGTCGGCTTGCTCGAAGCGGTTATGCGTAAAATGACGACCCGGGTCAGCGCCAAGTATGCGAGCTACCTTGTCGTATTCATTGCCTTCTTCAGTCACGTGTCCTCGGATGCGGCGCTGGTGATTATGCCCCCTCTGGGAGCCCTCATCTTCCTGGCTGTGGGACGCCACCCGGTTGCAGGACTTCTTGCGGCCATTGCCGGCGTAGGCTCCGGGTTTACGGCCAATATTCTTATCGTGACGACGGATGTGCTGCTGTCCGGCATCAGCTCGGATATCGCCAAATCGGTCAATCCCGCAATGACGGTTAACGTCACGGACAACTGGTTCTTCATGATGACCTCGGTTATTGTACTGACGATTGTTGCAGCGCTCATTACGGATAAGTTCATTGAACCGCGACTCGGCAAGTACGAAGGAAGCAAGGACAAGCAACTGGAGAAGCTGACTGACGAGCAGAACCGGGCGCTTCGCACGACCGGTATCGTGGCCCTGATTTTCATTGCCATCATGGCGATTCTCGTTGTTCCTCAAGGAGCCCTGCTGCGTGATCCGAAATTGGGTACGGTCATACCGTCGCCGTTCATGTCAGGCATTGTGCCCATCATTATTTTGTTTTTCCTTACGATAGCGGTTACCTACGGGATCAAGATGAAGCTGATCCAAAGCCAGAACGACATTCCGAAGCTGCTTGTCAGCCCGATGAAGGGGATGGCCGGTTTTATCGTGATGGTGTTCCCTCTATCGCAATTCGTCGCCTTCTTTAACTGGAGTAACATGGGGAAATTCATGGCTCTGGGGATTACCGACTTCCTTGAAAATATGAACATGACCGGCATTCCGGTCGTTATCGGCTTGATGTTTTTGTCCGCATTGCTTACGATGTTTATTGCCAGCGGCTCGGCGATCTGGTCGATTCTGGCGCCGGTCTTCATTCCTTTGTTTATGGCGCTCGGCTATCACCCTGCGTTTGCTCAAATCGTGTTCAGGGTTGCGGATTCCTCGGTCATTCCGTTTGCTCCGATGTCGCCGTTCCTTGCGCTGTTCCTCGGCTTTTTGCAGGAATATAAGAAGGATGCGAAGCTCGGTACGTATTTCTCATTAATTTTGCCTTATCCTATCGCATTTTTTATCATTTGGACGCTGCTGCTCGTTATCTGGTTTTTCCTTGGACTGCCGATCGGGCCGGGCGTATATCCGAAGATGTAACAACAACGGAAAATATAGAAAAAGATTTAAAAGGAGCTGGAGACGTTGGACATTATTGCCGTACGACGTGATTTGCATGAACATCCCGAGGTCGGATTTACCGAATTCCGCACCGCCTCCAAGGTTGTGGAGATGCTGACCGCATGGGGTTATGAAGTGATCTATGGACAAGATGCGCTGGATGGTCCGTCCCGCCGGGGACTTCCGTCAGACAACCTGCTGGAAGAAGCTTATGAGAGAGCGCTGCGTGACGGAGCAAATCCGGATATCGCAGCGCGAATGAGAGGCGGCTATACGGCTGTCATCGGGATTAAGAAAGGGCGTGCACCGGGACCGACAGTAGCCTTCCGGTTTGATATGGACGCTTTGCCGATTCGGGAAAGCGATGAGGAAAGCCACTTTCCTCAAGCGAACGGCTTCCGCTCCAAGTATGAAGGCAATATGCATGCCTGTGCCCACGACGGCCATACGACCATCGGTCTGGGACTGGCAGAGAAGCTGGCCGACGGCGATTTCTCCGGTACGGTGAAGCTCATATTCCAACCGGCTGAAGAAGGGGTTCGCGGTGCTTATTCCATCGTGCAAAAAGGGCATCTGGATGACGTCAATTATTTATTTTGTCACCATCTGGGCACGGATGTGCCTACAGGGGAGATGCACGGCGGCTCCTACGGCTTCCTGGCAAGCACCAAGCTGGCCGCGCATTTCTATGGCACAGCTTCCCATGCGGGAGCTACTCCGGAGCAGGGCCGCAACGCGCTGCTTGGCGCAGCAACAGCAACCCTGAACATCCATGCGCTGCCTCGGTTCAGCACGGGCTCGACACGCATTAACGTCGGAGTGCTGCAGAGCGGGACGGCGGCCAATATCGTTCCCGAGTATGCCAAAATGATCATCGAAACCCGCTCCATCTCCGAGGAAACGAACAGCGAGCTGGAGCGCCGGGTTCGCAATATTATTGCGAGCAGTGCGGCCATGCATGAGCTGACCTATAAGATAGAGGTCATCGGCGCGGCGATTCCGATCGTCTGCGATGAAGAGCTGGTTACACTGGCGATGGAGGAAGCGCGGCAAGTGGAGGGCTTTACTTCCATTAAAACAGGGGAGCCAAGCTCGGCCGGAAGCGAGGATGCCAGCTTCATGATCCGCAGGGTGCAGGAGCTGGGCGGCAAGGGAACGTACATGATCATCGGTTCGAATTTGCCGGCTCCGCATCATCATCCGAAGTTCGATATCGAGGAGGAAGTGCTTCCCTGGGGCATTGAGCTGCTGAACCGGATCGCCAGAAGAGTTTTGAAATAAATTCATGTTGTAAAGGATTCAATCAACTTCGCAGAAAGGGGCTCTCCTCGGATAAGGAGGAGCCTCTTTTTTCTTCACGCCCCATCCTTTAAATGAAAGGGACTCTGTAAAGCCAGCAACTCCAGTCGCCCCCCCTAGCTTCTCCTTTTCCCGAATACGGGGGAACTTGCTATAATAGAATCATCTTCTAGCTGAACTAAAGAAGGAGCAAGAGCAGTGATGTATAAATTCGGCGTTGTAGGACCCGTTCCATCCGTTGAGAAAATATTGGACGTTTCCAAGGAAAGTCCATACGAAATTGAATTTATTCCGCTTCCTTACGAAAACCCGCAGGAAGTGAAGGCTATCATAGAGCAGCATCGGCATGAGGTGCACGGCTGGTTCTTCTCCGGTCCCATACCGTATCTCCGGTCCAAGGAATTGCTCCATACCGATGCGAACGTCGTTTATTGCAAGCCTACCGGGGCGAGCCTGTTCAAGAGCTTGCTGGAGCTGTCCCTCTATCGCCGTGAGGTATCCACACGGATCTCCATTGATATGATCTATACGGAGGATCTCGATTTACAGGAATCGTTATTGGAAGCGGGCTTTCCGATGGAGCAGACCTATATTAAAATGTTCGATCAGCATACGGATCCGGATGAGCTGGTTGAGTACCATCTCAAGCTGTGGAGAGAAGGGAAAATCGACGGTGCCCTAACATGCATGACCTATGTGTATCAGGCATTGCAGGGACAAGACTTCCCGGTATACCGTATCGGGATGACGCAGCAGGACATTCGCCTGGCTGTCAAAATGATCCATGAGCAGGCTAAAAGCTCCTTTTTTAAAGATACCCAGATCGGTGTAGAAATCATTGAAATCGATCAGTTCGACCAGATCTCCGAGAAATCCGGCACTCGTTATCATCTGCAGCATCTGGAGCTGAAGATCAAGCATGCGCTGCTGCTGCTCTGCGAGAGAATCGACGGCTCCCTGCTTGAGAACGGCAACGGGAGATATCAAATATTCAGCTCCCGCGGGGCTATCGAGCGGGAACTGGAGATGCTGAGGGAGACGGTGAAGCATCTGTCTCTGGAGGCTAACGTTCCGGTAGCCGTAGGCATCGGCTTCGGCACTACGGCCTTTTCGGCCGAGAACCATGCGCGCAGGGCGGTGCAGCATGCCAAGGAGAAGGAAGACAGAGGCATTGTCATCGTGCAGGAGAACGGGGTTATAGTCGAAGCCGCAGGAGAAGAGGAAGAGCTCACGTATGCTTACCGCACCAATAACAAGGAGCTGCTGGAAAAGCTGGCCCAGGCAAACATCAGCGCCAAGACATACAACAAGATCGAAGCGCTTGTGCAGCGTATGGGCTGGGACGGGTTCACAACCGCAAGCCTGGCCTCTCATTTGTCCATGACAATACGCAACGCGCAGCGGATTATGGGAAGCCTGGTCGAATACGGGCTTGCCGAGGTCGGCGGCGAGGAGCTTCATTCGGTACGCGGGAGACCAAGCAAAATATACCGCCTAACCTCCGGATTGAAATAAACGGTAAGAAGTCCTATAATATTAATAAGCGCAACTTTCGTTAATTATTCGTTTATTAAATGTGAGGGACTGATGAAGATGAAGCCAACAGAACGGCTTTCAGCCATTATCGAGCAGAAGAGAGAAACCTTCATTCATCTCAGTGACTGTATTTGGGATTACGCGGAAACCCGCTTCGAGGAATTCCGCTCTGCGGAGCTGCTCTGTCAAGCATTAGAGCAAGAAGGCTTCACCGTGGAGAGAGGGGCTGGAGGCATTCCTACCGCTTTTGTCGGAAGTTATGGAAGCGGTTATCCTGTCGTTGGGCTACTGGGCGAATTCGATGCGCTGTCCGGCCTAAGCCAGAAGAAAGCGACGCCTGAGGCGGAGCCGATCGTCCCGGGAGGCAACGGGCACGGATGCGGGCATAACCTGCTTGGTACCGGCTCTCTGGCCGCAGCCGTTGCTCTGAAGCAGTATATGGAGGAGAACGGCATTCCGGGCACCATTCGCTATTACGGCTGCCCGGGTGAAGAGGGCGGCTCCGGCAAAGCCTTTATGGCGAGAGAAGGGTTGTTTGACGACGTCGATTTTGCCATCAGCTGGCATCCTATGGACTATAACAGCATCATGTCGGTCAGCTCCTTGGCGAACTATCAGGTCTATTATAAGTTTAAAGGCAGAAGCGCGCACGCGGCCGCTAGTCCACATCTGGGACGAAGCGCTCTCGACGCGGTCGAGCTGATGAATATCGGTGTGAACTATTTGCGCGAGCATATTATCCAAGAGGCTAGAGTTCACTACGCTATTACCAACAGTGGGGGTCATTCCCCGAATGTGGTGCAGGCGAATGCGGAGGTGCTGTATTTGATCCGCGCACCGCAAATTGGGCAGGCCAAAGAGATTTTTGACCGGGTCAGCGATATAGCCCGCGGCGCGGCCCTGATGACCGGCACGGAAGTGAGCATTGTATTCGACAAAGCCTGCTCGAACCTCGTGCCGAATACGGTCACGGAGCAGGTCATGTACGAGCAGTTCACAGAGCTCGGAGTTCCGGCGCATGACGAGGCGGAGCTGGAGCTGGCGCGGCAGGTAAAGGCGACCTTATCGGAGGCGGAGATTAGCAGTGCGCCAAACATTCCTGCGGGAATGAGAGATCGTGCGATGGCGGACCGCTTGAATCCTTATACGGGAACGCTGCCGCTGTACGGTTCAACGGACGTAGGGGATGTGAGCTGGATTACGCCGACGGCTCAATGCACGACCGCGTGCTTCGTTGTCGGCTCGCCGCCGCATACGTGGCAGTGGGTAACGCTGGGGGCTACCTCCATCGCTCATAAAGGCATGCTGCATGCCGGCAAGGTCATGGCGGCTACAGCCATGAAGATGATTCAAAATCCGGAGCTCATCGAGCAAGCGAAGCAGGAGCTGAAGGATCGTCTGCAAGGAAACACTTATCAATGTCCTATTCCTAAGGATGTCGTCGCATCCGCCAGGAAATAATTCATTCACGACGTTAAGAGTCGCTGGAGCCTGTGTTACAGGCAGCCGGCGGCTCTTTATTTTGCAAAATAAGAGCAACCGAGCAATAAAAGTCAAACGCAATCGGCCCCGCTGCATAAATGTCCTGTTGATGGAAAATGAAAAACGTAGTATGAATGAAGAAGAATAAGCTTGATCGATGCAGGAACAATTCTCTGCAAGACAGGAAACGATTGGAGCAGATGAATGTGAAAAGAATGATATTTCGTGCACAGCTCAGAGAGGGGCAGGAAGAGGCGGGGCTTAAGCAGCTGCTGGAGTCCCAAGCCGCGAGAAGGCTCGTTGATGAAGGCGCTTTGATGACCATTGCCGCATTTCGCTGGATGAGGAACGTGTTTTTGTATTATGAATGCATTCCGGAAGAAATTCACCCCGACACCCTGTTCCAAGGTGCGGCTCCCTTTTTGGAGGATTGGCCGGGACAAGAGAGCAAGAGACAATGGATTCCGATGGTCGACGTGTTTCATTTTAACGAGCCGGTAAGCTATGAGCACTGGATTCGTAAAGCTCCGGTAGAGCGCAGGGCGGGCCGAATCGCACATCTGAAGCCGGAGATGATGGCGAGCTACATTTATTATCATTACCAGCTGCAGGAGGAGCGGGCTTTCCTGGGTGAAAAGTACGAAATTATCGCCATGCACGAAAACCTGCTCTTCGGCTATCAGGAGTTTCCAAAGGTCGTGGAAGAGCCGTTGGCTCCTAAGAAATTGAACACGAAAGGCACTCCCGAGAACTGGAACGATTCGCGAATGGACCTTCATTTTCAGGCCTGGGAGGATGGCCATCTGTACTTCAAGCATATCGAGCCGATCTTTGCCTATTACTGTGGCGATGAGCATAATGAACGCATATAGAGAGGATGAAGCAGCGTGATAGTGAATATTAAAGATTTTGGCGCCGTTGGCGACGGAGTCACTAAAGATACGGCCAGCATACAAGCGGCGATTGATCATTGCTTTGAACAGGGCGGAGGCACGGTAATCGTGCCTAAGGGAGACTATTTGTCCGGCACGCTGATGATCAAATCGTATGTCAATCTGCATTTGGAGCCGGCCGGGCGAATTGTAAGCAGCATGGAGGAGCAGGATTTCGTCGCTCCGATGACGGCAGGGTCGGAGGAGCTTTTTTACAGCGAAGGCCAAGGGAAAAATGCGCTGATTTGCGCACGGCACGCCGAGAAGGTATCGATAACCGGTCTTGGGACCATTGATGGGCGCGGGGAGCATTTTCTGGAGCCTGAGGATGGGGTGAGCGACTATGTGCTGCTTCCATTGGGAGGGTTCCGCCCCAAGCTGATCGACTTTGAGGGCTGCACCGACGTGCTGTTCCGGGATGTAACGCTGTATCGCGCATCTTCTTGGGGACTGCATATGACCGGCTGCAACCGCGTCAATATTAACGGGATTAAGATTCTGGGACAGCAGCGCGGGCCGAACAATGACGGGATCGATCCGGATTGCTGTAAGGACGTGCATATTTCCGACTGCCACATTGAGACGGGCGATGATTGCATCGTGGTGAAAACGACGAAGAACGGTGCGGAGCGCTACGGCGCTTGCGAGAATATTACCGTTACCAACTGTACGCTGGTCACACACGATTCCGCTGTGAAAATCGGGACGGAAACCCACGCCGATATCCGCAATATCGTCGTCCAGAACTGTGTCATCCGCAATTCCAACCGTGGACTCGGTTTATGGGTTCGCGACGGCGCTACTGTCGAAAATATTTTGTTCTCAAACATCGTCATCGAGACGAGATTGTTCAGTGATGCGGAGGAGACCGAGAGAGAGCTTCGCTGGTGGGGCAAGGGCGAGCCGATTTTTATTACGGCGGAACGCCGCAATGGTGCACAGCATGCACCGGGTAAAATCCGCAATATCCGCTTTGATCACATCACGGTGGAATCCGAAGGCGGCGTCTATCTGGAAGGCTCGGAGGAAAGCGTCATAGAGAACATCTCGATTCGCGGACTCAAACATACGATGAGAGTGAAAAGCGGCTATCCCGGCGGCCTATTCGACACGCAGCCTTCGGCACGAGGAGTATTTCCGCATCATATTCCGGCCGTGTTCTGCCGTTACGCGAAGAATGTATCGCTCGACGATGTGGAGGTCACATGGAATGGCGAGCCGAACGAGCACTGGTCCAATGCGATGTATGGTGAGCATATCGAGCAATTGGCTCTCAAGGGCTTCCGCGGCAAGGCGGCTAAGGAGGATGTCAGCGCCATTGAACTGAAGGATGTTCAAGAGCTGTCTGTCGAAGGCTGCAAGGCTGAGAGCGGTACAGCTGCTTTCCTGACATTGGAGCAGGTAAACGCGGACGAGCTGTTCGTCGTCGGCAACGACTTCTCGAAAGTGAGAGAAGCGGTTCGCTTCGCGGACGGGACAAGCCCTGAGTATTTCTCAGCGGCGAACCGGATGCCGAAATAGCATGAAACAACTTGAGCACACCTCATATAAAGGTGTGCTTATTGCATTTTATCGGGATTCATTCAGCGATTCCGCCGCACTCTTACCCGCCGTATACCCCGTCGTAAAAGCCGCAGTAATGTTGTAGCCGCCTGTATAGCCGTGAATGTCGAGTATTTCCCCGCAAAAGAACAAGCCTGTGACCAGCTTGGACTGCATCGTCTTCGGGTCGACTTCCTTCAAGCTCACTCCCCCGCCGGTAACGAAAGCTTCTTCTATGGAAAGGGTCCCATTCACCTCGATAGGGAATGCCTTTAACAGCTGGGCCAGCTCCATCCAGGGCTGCTTAGGAATGTTATCGAAGGTGACGTCCTCGGCTATACCCGCTTTATTCAGTAGGATAGGGAGAAGCCGCTCGGAGATTGCGTTTTTCAGCACATTCTTGATCTGCTTCTTGGGGTCTGCTTTAGCCAGAGACAGAGTATAGCTGTACACTTCATCAGCGCCCAGCTCGGGAAATAAGTCCAATGTCATCTTCACCGTCGGGACATTGAACTGCTTCAGCGCTTTGACGACAAACTGGCTGCAGCGCAGGACAGCAGGGCCGGAGAGGCCGAAATGGGTAAAGATCATGTCGCCTTCGTGCTCGATCAGCTTCTTCCCCTTCGGGTTCCATACCGACAGCGTGATATTGCGCAGGGACAGCCCTTGCAGCTCCTTGCTGCGAATGAAGGGCTCTTTGGACGTCACCGGCACCTCGGTCGGATACAGCTCGGTGATCGTATGACCTCCTGCCTCTGCCCAAGCATAACCGTCACCGGTGGAGCCTGTGTGAGGTACCGATTTGCCACCAGTAGCAATAATCACCGCACTGGATTCGACACGTCGTCCGTCCTGCAATTCTACGCCGGCGACCCGATCCCCTCTGTACAGCACTTGTCGAACCGGACTATGAACGCGGATATCCACGCCCAGGCTGCGCACCTTGCCCACCAATGCAACGACAACCGTCTTGGCCTTGTCGGACACCGGGAACATACGGCCGCGATCCTCCTCCTTAAGCCGAATCCCGAGCCCTTCGAAAAAGGCGATGATATCCTTGTTGCTGAACTGAGCGAATGCGCTGTACAGGAAGCGCCCGTTGCCGGGAATATGTCGAATCAGCTCGTCCAGCTCCTTGGCATTCGTTACGTTGCACCTTCCGCCTCCGGAAATGCCGAGCTTGCGCCCGAGCTTATCTCCTTTATCGATGAGCAGCACCTTGGCTCCATGGGAAGCGGCGGCAATACAGGACATGAGGCCGGAAGGACCGCCTCCGATTACGATAACATCATAGGACATAATGATTTGAAGCTCCTTGCATTTAGAATATATTTCGACCCTTAACCCTACGGGGTGGGGTGCATGTCACTTGAGTGTGTGACCAAAAGGATAGCTTTGCTTCCAACAAACTACTTGCTTAACGCCTAAACGTTCAGCATCACCTGGAATACCTCCAATCAACGTCATTCCCATTGTACGCTTTTTCCAGCCCAATGCAAAGGATGGCCCTGATTGCATTAATATCCCAATCTACCCAACAATTCCACGGTCTTTGCCGGCAAAAGAAAAGCCATAATAACCTTACCATGTAGGGAATTGGAGGACCTGCCATGAAGCAGCGGAACGGAATCCTATGGTCGATTTTAGCCGGGTGTATCGCCATTTCGTTAATTTGGACCTTGTGGCTGCCTAACCTCTCTCATCAGGGAAAGCTTGGCTCGAACAACGCGGCAAAGGAAGAGCATCCGGCTCATTCCAATGAACTGGCTGCCGGGCTTGTCAGCCCAAAATCGGCTATGGCACCTATCCCGGACTACGATAAAGAAGAGGAACGCGTGACGACACAGCTGAGCCTCCAAGGAAACGAGACAAGGGCGCATTCTGAAGCGGCTGTCCCCTCGTCCCAAGCGAAGGATGCCCAAGGAAAGCCCGGGAAGGTGGCCTATTTGACGTTCGATGATGGCCCGTCCCGCAATACGGAGCGGATTTTACAAATATTAAGCGAACACGATGTCAAAGCGACTTTTTTTATTACCGGCCGCGCAGCCGAGCATTACCTTCCTACCCTGAAACACACCGTCCAAATGGGACACACATTAGGGAACCATACGTTTTCTCACGACTACCAGCGCATTTATACCTCCGTAGAGGCCTTCAAAGCCGATGCAGATCGATTGAATCGCTTTTTAAAAGATCGGGTAGGGGTTGAAACCGATTTGCTCCGTTTTCCCGGCGGGTCGAATAATCGGCTTAGCTGGCGGTTCGGAGGTCGAAAGGTGATGAATGCTATTACCCGGGAAATGTCGAAAAATGGATATCAATATTTCGATTGGAACGTGAGTTCCACGGATGCGGCTGCCGTCGTTCAACCCAAAGAGGAGATTATTAATGCCGTTAAAGGCAATAGTGCGGGCAAGGATCGGATCATTGTCCTGATGCATGATATGGATGTGAAAACGACAACGGTCGAAGCTCTTCCCGAGATCATCCTCTATTTGAAGCAGCAGGGATACCAATTCGATGTGCTCAGCAAGCATTCATTTACATTCCAATTTTTGAAGCTTTGAGTTAATTTCATGCGGAGAAACATAATAACAGGGAAAGGAGCTGGTCATTATGGCGAACAATCGCACAATAAATTCCGAAGAACAGCAAAAGCAATCGAAGCAAAATCATACTCCGGAAGTAGCTAATGAAGAAATAAGGGATAAAAAGCTGGATGGACCGAACCGTCCTTCGGTATAGAGGGGCATTTACGATCCAGGATGGATAGGGAGGGATAATGCGTGAGTTCAGAAGACAAGGAAAAACAGAAGTTCCCCAAAGCCGCAACCAAGGACCAAAGCGAGCTGGACCCTTTTGAAATTAACTTTTTGCCGCAGTTTCGTGAAGGCAGGGGACCGAGAGATCCGTTTGTCAACTCGCATGGCGTTGTCATTGGAGACCATGACTATGAATCGGACGAGTCTCCGCTTGAGAACTGGTCCAAAGAGACGGATCCTTCGGTGATGTCCGGTGATGAGTGGGTGCATCCGTTCAAGGATATCGGGTTTCAATCTGCGGAAAATAGGGATTACTTTGAAAAAGGGATCATTCCCGAGACCGGAAGATTCTCACATCCTGACAAAAATGTCGCTTACCCCGTCTACAGCGATACTTTGGACCACGAGCAAGAGAATGGACCTCAAGCCGCTTCAGATAAAACCGAATAACCTTCATAGGCTGCGCCAAACTTTCATCAGGTACTTTGCTTTCACCCCTTGTCGATGTATAATGAGACATACGATAGTTTGTAAATTCTTATGTAGGTAAAGGAGTGGAAGTCAATGTCCATGTCATTTGAATCATACATGAAAGATATGGTGCAGCCGATGAGAGATGAGCTGACTCGTATCGGAATTACCGAGCTGCGCACACCGGAAGAGGTTGTGGAGAAGCTGGAGAATGCCAAGGGAACGGCTCTTCTGGTTATTAACTCCGTTTGCGGCTGTGCTGCCGGTCAATGCCGTCCAGGCGTAGCCAAAGCGCTGCAAAATGATGTGAAGCCCGATCATTTGTTCACCGTATTTGCCGGTCAGGATAAAGAAGCTACGGCCAAGGCACGTGAATATTTGGCGCCGTATCCTCCGTCTTCACCATCCATCGCTCTTTTGAAAGACGGCGAGCTGGTGCATTTCATCCAGCGCCATCAAATCGAAGACCGTTCGGCCGACATGATCGCCGGAGATTTGATCAGCGCATTCGAGCAATACTGCAAATAAGATTTCTTGAAAAAGCTCCCTTCGGCTAAGCCGATGCGGAGTTTTTTTACCGCATGGGAAAGTTTATGTACACTGTGATTCACTCGATTCTTTTATGTTTGAAAATCCTTTTGGCAGCAGAGCGACGTTTGGCCCTTGCAATCTGAATACAGTGCACTATACTTATAGGAAATAGAGAGTGGAAGAGGTGGATTCACGATGAGCATGCAGCAGGAAATTATCGCAAGGCTTGGCGTAAAGCCGCAAATTAACGTGGACGAAGAAATCCGCAAGCGCGTCGATTTTTTGAAGGAATACATAGTTTCATCGGGAGTTAACGGTCTCTTGATCGCCATTAGCGGCGGGATTGACAGCGCTGTGGCGACAGGTCTCTGCATTCGGGCTACTGATGAGTTAACCCAGGAAAAGGGCAAGGAATATAAGACGCTTGGCGTATTTCAACCCTATGGAGAGCAGGCTGACATTGCGGACAGCTATGCTGTAGCTGAAGCGTTCAAGCTGAAATACCGCGTGGAAACGAATATTGAGGAAGCTGTAAACGAGATTGCCCTCGAAGCGGAGCATGCGTTGAAATCCATTGGCGAGCATCGCCATTTAAGCCGCGGAGGCAAAGGTAACGTGAAGGCGAGAACCCGCATGGTGATGCAATATGCGCTGGCGTTCGAGCTGAACCTGCTTGTCGTTGGGACAGACCATGCGTCCGAGGCGATTACCGGCTTCTATACCAAATACGGCGACGGAGCCGTAGACATCACTCCGCTCAGCTCGCTTAATAAGCGTCAGGTTCGTCAGCTGGCCGCAGCGCTCGGCGTTCCAAAAAGCGTTCTGGACAAAGCGCCGACAGCCGGCTTATGGGAAGGCCAAACCGACGAGAATGAGCTGGGAATTACCTATGAAGCCAACAGCGACTACCTGGAGGGCAAGGAGATTGATCCGGCCGTCCAAGAGAAGCTGGAGAAGCAATACTTGAAGACGGAGCACAAACGTTCCCCGATTCCGGGAATTTAATGATGATATGGCCGGGCAGCTGCCCGGCCTAAGCTTTTCTGAAACTATTAAAAACTGAAAATTGCAAGGATTAGGTGGGGTATCTCCTGGAGGAGCGATAGCGTCCGCCTTTGAAACCCGTGAAAATTCCACTAAAATCTAATCTGATTCATGGGTTTCAACAGCGGCTGGAGGGGGATACCTCACCGGAGTAACTGGCAAGTTCCAGCTTTTTAATTCTAGAAGGTTGAAGTCGGGCAGCGGCCCGGCTTATTTTATTACCATAGAGGGTGGGACATTCTTTTTCTTGCGTTTGGGATGTAGATTCGATACGATGTGATTAAAACCCAGGCAGCGGCTAAGCAATGCAGCAAGGCAGGACGCCATGTCTGGCTGGAAAAGGAACGTTTGACCATGATTATTGGAATTGGCACGGACCTGCTCGACATTGCGAGAGTGAAAGGGATTCTGGAAGGCACGGCAGGGGAACGGTTTATGCAGCGGGCGCTTACCGAAGCGGAGCGGCAGCTGGCGGCTCAGCGCAAGGGGAGATTGGCCGAATTCGTATCCGGCCGCTTTGCTGCCAAAGAAGCGGTCAGCAAGGCGCTGGGCTGCGGAATCGGCAAGCAAGTGTCGCTGCAGGACATTGAAGTGCTTCCGGACCCGTTGGGCAAACCGGTATGCAGGGTGTCGGAGGAGGCGCTTCGGAGGCTGCAGCTGCCTCCGGATACGAGAATTCATTTGAGCATCACGCATACGGAAACTTCGGCAATGGCTTATGCCATTGTGGAAGCAGCTGGTTCATGAAGAAAGGGTCACACATGGGAGGAAAGCTATATGGAGCAGCGATTTGTTAAAGAGTCCAGAACGTACAAGACATCGAGAATATTCCCAACGGATGTCAACAACCACAATACGCTATTCGGAGGCAAGTTAATGGCCTACATTGACGATATCGCCTCTATCTCGGCATCCAAACACTGCCGCCGGTCCGTCGTAACGGCTTCTACGGACTCCGTCGACTTCTTGTCGCCGATCCGGCCGACCGATTCGGTCTGCCTGGAATCGTTCGTCACCTGGACAGGCAAAAGCTCGATGGAGGTCTTCGTGAAGGTCATCACAGAGGATCTCAAGACCGGGGAACGAACCATCGCGGCAACTTCGTTCTTAACCTTCGTCGCATTGGATGAGAACAAACGGCCGGTACAGGTCCCTCAAGTGATCCCGGAAACCGAGGAAGAGCGCCGCTTGAACGCGACAGGGACAAGACGGGCGGAAATGCGTAAAACGCGCCGGGAGCAGAGCAAAGAGTTTTCGGATCATTTGATAACGCGCTTCCCGTGGGAATAGACGCACAGCAATCCTTATTAAATCTTCCACAATCACATTCGAGAGGAAGGACGGTTATTCGACATGAACCAGAGACCCGCTTCGAGCGAGTATGCTCCTTACTATGGCACTTATATCCAGCTTGTCCCTGCAGAAGGTGATTTGATTCAAATCCTGGAGGATCAACTCCAGCGTACTATCGCATTTTTAAGCGGATTAACGGAAGAGCAGGGAAACTACCGCTATGCGGAAGGAAAATGGAGCGTTAAAGAAGTCATCGGTCATATTACGGATAATGAGCGGATCATGAGCTACCGGCTTCTGCGGATTGCGAGAGGGGATACGACGCCGCTTCCGGGCTACGATCAGGATACGCTGATGGAGGGATCTCCGTTCCAGCGTTGTACGCTAGCTTACCTGCTCGAAGACTTTAAGGCTGTCCGTCAAGCCACACTGACACTCTTAAGATCGTTGACGGAGGAAGCGTGGGGAAGAGAAGGGACCGCGAGTGATTGCGTAATCTCAGCCAGAGCTCTGGCCTGCGTCATCATCGGCCATGAGCTGCACCACCTTCAAGTGCTTCGCGACCGTTATGGAATCCAATAAGACGCGCGAATAAGACAAAGAATCTCCCACGAAAGTCTCTCAGGACGGTGGAAGATTCTTTTTTTGCTTCATCCCGCAGTATTAAAACTCATATTGAACGCTCAGGTTCGTTGTAATGGTTAGTTCTCCAGGAGCAATGGAGGTTGCTGAAGAAGCAGTATCTGCAGCTTTCATAAGCATAGGGCTGTACTCACGGCGAACCGGAATAGCGGAGGTTCCGGTTTGAACTACGTTCACTACGCCTTTCAGCTCTTTACCAACGGTTTTGGCAATGGCAATCGCTTTGGCTTCAGCATTTTTCATGGCGGAGTCAATGGCCTGGATTTCGTATTCCTGGCGTTTTTCGGTATCGAATTGAACCCCGTTAATTTGGTTCGCCCCGGCAACGGATGCCGCATCGAGGAAGGCGCCTACCTTATCGATATCGCGGTAAGTGACTTGAACCATTTGCGTTGCGGAGTAGCCAATAATTTTGGGCTCCTTGTCCGTATAGCTGTAAACAGGCTGTACGGAAAATCCGGAGGTTTTCACGTCTTTCTTGTCGAGCTTATACGTATCATACAGCAGGGCCGTCAGTCCTGCGAAGCTTTCCGCATTCAGCTTTTGAGCTTCGCTGGCGGTGTCGGCTTTGGTCATGACGCCAAGATTGATATAGGCCACGTCTGGAGCGACCTTGATCTCACCTTCGCCTCCGACGGTGATCGTTTTACTGTAAGCGGTGCTTACCTGCTCCGCATAGGCGGTAGCAGCGCCTGCCGGATGCAGTGAAGTGAAAGACGTCAAGCCGGTTAATAAAGTGGCTGCAGCAACTCCGATAATGAGCTTGTTTTTGACGGTCGATTTCATGTTATTCCCCCGATTACCAAAATGTTGTTTCACCTCTTCAAACGGAACGGTCCGCAAAAAGGTTGCAATTCGGATGCAAAGAGAGAAAAAAATTTTTGCTGACGGCGGTGCCGGTTGTTCGATCGATCCACAGCACGGACAAAACAAAAACATCTGCTGTACGACAGTTATCGTATAACGGATGTCTTGGTTTATGGGCGGCTTCCAGCTATGAAGGCTGTGGCCGGCAGACTATTTTTTGCTGGCAAGCCATTCGGCCAATGCCTCGGTTTCCTCGGGCTTAAGCTTGGTGCCGAAGCCGGGCATGCCGTTGCCGCCGCTAATAATTTGCTTGCTGATCTGCTCCTTCGTCAGCTTGCCGCCGATTTTTTGCAGATTGGTCGCGGGACCGACCTTCCCCTCGAGGTTGTTGCCGTGGCAGGAAATGCAGCTCTGCTTATACAGAGCTTGTACCTGTTCCGGCGCACTCGTCAGCGCGTCACCTTGGCTGGCGGCTTTATTGCCGCCGCCGAAGGGCTCTCCGCCCTGCTTGGCGGTGCCGCCGCAGCCGGCTAACGCTCCAACGATGAGTAAAGAAACGGCCCAACTGAGCCCTTTGGTGATTTTGCTCATCCGGTTATCCCCCTACCGATTGGTATGAAATATTATTACGATATGAAAGAAAACGATATAGTACGGATGGGTCAGACCATCTGATGATTGCCCTTATGGCACGAATCTTTTGAAAAGAGGCTTGCTTATGCGTAGCGTACACCTTCCAGCCTGGGAAGTCAAACCAACGAATGAACTTGTGCCTCATGAAATTCAGTGGTCCATATAGGGGGCAAACCGGTGCTTTTTGGCATATTCCCGCGGCGAGACGCCGGTCACCTTTTTGAAAATGCGGCTGAAATAAAATTCATCCGTGTAGCCGACGCTGTTCGCAATCAGCTTAAGCCGGTAATCCGACAAGACCAGCAGCTCCTTGGCACGGTCGACCCTTAGATGGGTCAAGTAATCAATAGGGCTGTAGCCGATATATTTTTTGAATAATCGCGAATAGTGGCTTACGCTTAAACCGGCCATTTGCGCCAGCCCCTCCAGGGTAAGCGGCTCCTGGTAGTGCCCGACCATGTGGTCTTGGGTGAGCTCGATAGCAGCCGTAGTATCCCCGGCTATCTTTTGTGCGCGGAAATCCTGAATCAGCGTCAGGAAAAACTCAAGAAGCAATATTTTTCTCCGCATGGCGGTCATATGTCCCCGGCGCTTCCACAGAATATCGAGCTGCTCGAACAAATAAATGAGCTGGGGCGTATTATTAACCGTGTACATGCCCTCGAGCGGGAAGGAGGCTTCCGTTGAGCTTCGGTAAATCCACTGTTCCTTCTCCTCGAAAGTTTCCGTATAATGAAAACGGAGGAAGTAGTATTCGAGCGGCTGCTCGGGATCCGTTTGGCGTTCAACGACCATGCCCGGACTAAAGCAAAAAAACTTCCCCGGCTCGGCCGGATAATGAGTGCCGTTGATCGTAAACGTGCCTTTTCCTTTAATAATAAGCCAGATCGAATGATGCTGAATCGTTCTGGGCAGCTGGTGCCACTGGGGGCTGCATTTTTGATGTCCTACCAACAGGATGGAAATCACAAGCCTATTAAGCCGTGCCGCCAGTTCACCGGGAGTTAACATTTGCCTCACTCCTCTGATGATTTTCAAATGCCATCATTATACCATATCGTTCCGCAAGAGAAGGAGACCTCATGGATACGAACTTGAAAAAACAATATTTTTCCGAAGAGCTGCTGTCCTGGTACCGCAAGCATCGCCGTGATCTGCCGTGGCGCCGCAGCAGAAACCCTTATCATATATGGATTTCGGAAGTGATGCTGCAGCAGACCCGGGTGGAGACGGTCATCCCGTATTTTCACCGTTTTATCGAACGCTTTCCAACGATGGAGGCGCTGGCGGAAGCACCGGAGGAGGATGTGCTGAAGCTGTGGGAGGGGCTGGGGTATTATTCCAGAGCCCGCAATCTGCAAGGGGCCGTGCGAGAGGTCCAGGAGCGGTATGGCGGTACAGTACCGGATACGCTGAAGGAAATATCTACGTTAAAGGGAGTAGGCCCTTACACGGCCGGTGCCGTACTAAGCATAGCGTACAATAAACCGGAGCCGGCTGTTGACGGTAATGTCATGCGAGTCCTATCCCGGTATTTTCTTATTGAAGAAGACATTATGAAGGTCAGCACGAGAGGAATTATGGAGAAGCTCGCGAAGGAGCTGATTCCGGAGGGAGCAGCCGGCGACTTTAACCAAGGCTTGATGGAGCTCGGCGCCATGGTGTGTACCCCGCGTTCGCCCCATTGCCTGACCTGTCCGGTGATGGAGCACTGCGCTGCCAGAGAAGCGGGAATGGAGGAGGAGCTGCCCGTCAAGAAGAAGGCCAAGCCCCCGCGTCCCGAGTACCGGATCGCCGCTCTTATCGAAGGGACAGGCCCTAACCAGGGGAAGGTGCTGATCCGGCAGCGCCCGCAGGAAGGACTGCTTGCGCGGATGTGGGAGCTGCCGCATACGGATGTTCCCTTTACGTACAGCCCATCGGAAAAGGCGCATCCTTCGATAGACTCGATTCCCTCCTCGGTGTCTATATTGGCAGACCATTTGGCCGAGGAAACCATCGGCATTCATCCGGAACGATGGTATATGCACGCCGAACATACGTTCAGTCATATCCATTGGGATATGCAGGTGATCGCCTGTAGTCTGGAATCCTCACTTCTGCCTTCCGGCAGCAGTCTGCTGATGCCCTCCCATTATCAATGGGTAGACCGGGATACGATGGGGCAGTATGCGTTCCCCAATGTATTTCTGAAAATATTAAACCGGTATTTTGCCGAGCATAGCAACTGATGCTACCCAAACCGAAGGATAACATAGTAAAAGAGCGGGTTTTATACAATCCGCTCTTTTAACGCTTCCATTCGTCTTATGTATATCATCTTCTTGTCGATGGTAATGATCTGGTCTTCCTGAAGCTCCTGAAGCACCTTCGTGACGGATTCCCGAACGGTCCCGGCCAAATTCGCAAGCTGCTGATGGGTCAGCTTCATGTTGATTAACACTCCGCCCTGGCGAACGATTCCATGCTCCTCGGCCAGCCGGGCAATCACCTTGATCGTCCGGGTACGCACATCCAGGAAGGTCAGATTGGCGATTTGATCGTTGGCGTTGCGCAGACGTTCCATGGTAGATTCCAGCAGCTTAAGACATAGCTTGGGCGATTTCTCCAGAAATTCGATAAAATCGGATCTCATCAAGGAATACATCGTCGTATTCGCCAAAGTTTCCGCCGTTGCCGACCTTGTCATGTCCTGCTGAATCAGCGACATTTCTCCGAAATAATCCCCCTCGCTCAATAAGCTGAGGATAACTTCCTTCGTATAATCAATCCGATAAATTTTGACGACGCCGGTCTCGATAATGAAAAATTCGTTTCCTAGATCGCCTTCGTGAAACAGCACCGTATTTTTCTTTATTTTACGTTCCGTAAAAAGAGGCGATATGGACATCAGCTCGCTGACCGAAAAATCTTCAAATAATGGCACTTCCTTTAATAAAGGGACAATACTATGCATGAAAAGCTCATCTCTTTCCAAACTTAATGTACCAGTGCATCTTCACCAATGCGGTATATCCGGATATGGAGATGCCGGGATAAATCGATCTCCACAGGCTGAAGCAATTCTTGACCCTGTTCATTGGTAAGTATGCGGACGACCGGCCGATGTTTAAAGCTGGGGTTATGCTTCGAGACGATGCCGATTTGTCCAGTGCTTAACCGAACGCTTAAGCCAACGGGATAAATGACAGCACGGCTGCGAAACGAATCTACCTTCTCTCTATCATACAATGTTCCTGCTCTTGTGAAAAGATTTTCCAGTGCGTGCTCAGGTGAAAAGGCAGGCCGGTAAGGGCGCGGATTGGTCATGGCATCGTAGGCGTCCAATAAACCGATCCACTGTGCAAAAGGGTGGATGCCAGCCTTGGTTAAGCCTGCAGGGTACCCGCTTCCATTTATCTTCTCATGGTGTTGAAGTGTACAGTGTGCAGATAGCAGAGGGATATCCGGTGCATCCTTGACGATTTTGTAGCCGTACTCCGTATGCTTTTGAATTTCCTCATATTCGAGCGGTGTAAGGGGGGCTGTTTTTAACAACAGCTTGGGGGATACTTGAGTGTTTCCGATGTCGTGCAGCATGCCGCCAAGTCCGAAAGCGTACAGATCATCCTGACCATAGCCGTCGACAATGCCGATTCGTGTAGCATAGACGCACACATTCAAGGCGTTTTGGCATAGCTGATCCAGAATAGACAGGCTACTTTTGTAAGTGTGCATCAGCCATATCGAGTCATCCTCGGGTGATTGCCTATTCTGCTCCTGCAGATCCTCAACGATCAGCTTCATGCTCTGGAGCGCTGCTTGGGATAAGGAGCGCATGTCTCCGCTGTTCCAATCTCCCGACTGCTGTAATCTTTGGAAAGCGGGCATCAAGTGATAGCGAACGGCTGCCGAGGTTTCCTCTCTTACCGCATCGGTAATCCGGATATCCTCCGTCCGCGGATCGTCGATATGCAGCTGCTGGAAGCCCATCAGCTTTAATTTGCGAATATCAGGCAGGGAAAGCTCCGAGTGGTAACTCAACATCGTCTGCCCCTCTTCGGACACAATGGGTTTGCCGAGCTTCATCCCGGGATGCACCATTGAGATAGGGAGTAGCCTCATCGACTAAATACCACCTTTATACTCGGTTATTTGATCATGCTGCTGTATAGTAAAGTAAAGATGCCTGATCCATTTCGCAATAAATTCCGTATGTCTCATTATTTCATATCAAGGTAAAAAATGCTATGAAATATTCCATTAAAACATGAAAATAATCCCATAAAAGGGGTTGGGATTCCAATTCGGCTCGGATACTTTGCAGGGAGCCCCTAATAGTAAAAAGAGAGGGACTGATAAGTCCCTCTCTAAAAGGTTACAATCCTTATTTTACTGCAGCTTCGTAGCGTTTGCCAACTTCAGCCCAGTTTACAACATTCCAGAAAGCGGAGATGTAGTCAGGACGTTTGTTTTGATATTTCAAGTAGTAAGCATGCTCCCAAACGTCCAAGCCAAGGAGTGGCGTATTGCCTTCCATGATTGGGCTGTCTTGGTTAGGCGTGCTGCTTACAACCAATTTGCCTTGAGGAGTAACGGAGAGCCAAGCCCAGCCGCTGCCGAAACGAGTTGTAGCTGCTTTAGCGAAGTCCTCTTTGAATTTGTCGAAGCCGCCAAGCTCGTTGTTGATAGCGTCAGCCAATTTGCCTGTTGGAGCGCCGCCGCCGTTTGGTCCGATAATTTCCCAGAACAAGGAGTGGTTGGCATGACCGCCGCCATTGTTACGAACAGCCGTACGGATAGCTTCAGGTACACTGTCCAGGTTAGCGATCAGGTCTTCAAGGGATTTAGCTTGAAGATCCGCATGACCTTCCAACGCTGCGTTCAGGTTTGTCACATAAGTGTTGTGGTGACGATCGTGGTGGATCATCATAGTCGTTTCATCGATATGCGGTTCCAACGCGTTGTTTGCATAAGGCAGTGGTGGTAATTGATGTGCCATTCGTAAATACCTCCTAAGAATATGTAATTTCGAATTCCAACCTTATTATCCTCTATTTTTGATATAAAATCAACATGTATGTATAAAAAGTGAGCGTATTTTAATCCCGCTTCTGGATTTCTTTGATGATTTGGCTCAGCATCGCGGTTCCCTGGACATTGAGCCAAGGGGACAGATCGCTCATCACACGTTGATGATAGTGAAGCTCTTCTTCGGTCCAGTCGGATGTATTCACGTCATTCAGCTCATGAATGCGGCGGACGTCCTGGATGGTCATAGCGGTTCTCCTTTCCTCTTGTTGTCAATTTCCCGCATTAGCATTTCTCGGCAGCGGAGATTTTATACCTGGATGCCTGCGGAGTAAGGAGGCCCAAGCTATTATTAACCGAAAAAAGCGAAGACGAAACATAGGAAAAACCCAAAAACATCGCTTGTGTTAGAATGCGGGCGTAGGATAGGCTCTATACATAGAATAAAGATAACCCAGGTTGTGTTGAGAAACTATTTATAGATCGTGGATATCCGTTGATAGATATTACGGGAAGAGAGGGAGAGAACCTTTGTTAATGGAAGTGATAGCTACAAGCGTAGCCGATGCCAGATTGGCGCAAAATAACGGTGCAGGAAGAATTGAGCTGATTTCGGGTATAGGGGATGGCGGAGTCACCCCGAGTCTGGGACTCATCGAGCAGGTGCTTGCCGCCGTAACCATCCCCGTCCACGTCATGCTCCGTCCTCATGCCCAGACATTCTGCTATGACGAGGATGATGTGAGAACGATGCTGACTGATATCCGATCCATTCGCAGGCTGAGGCCAGCAGGTATTGTAGTAGGAGCCTTAACGGCTGATGGGCTTGTGGATACTACAGTGATGGAGCGCCTGCTGGTTGAGGCGGAGGGCATGTCCGTCACGTTCCATCGGGCCATAGATGAAGTGAAGGACCAGGAGCAGGCGCTCCTTACATTAGGCCGGTATGCCTCCATCCGGCGTGTGCTGACTTCGGGCGGGAAGCCCAATGTACTTGATTCCGTTGAGACGATCAAGAGGCTTGACGGGATTTGCAAGGAGCAGATGATGACGCTGCTGGCGGGGAGCGGGCTGAGGGTTGAATCGCTGGCAGCCTTCTTATCGGCAACCGGTGTTTCAGAGGTTCACTTGGGAACCGGCGTCCGGGTAGACTCAAGTCCATGGAAGCCGTTGGACCCGGCCAAGCTGCGCGCGGCAGCCGAAATCATCGCTAACTTTTCCAATTCATAACGCGGGAGGAATCCTTATGGATGAGATACTCGTAGAGGAACTACGCGGCGGACTGGTGGAGTGCCGTTACGCCGGGCATATATGCGGTGTAGACGAGTCGGGTATCCGGTACCGGACCGGCAATCCGCATCATATGACCTACTTGCGCTCCGCGGCCAAACCGATTCAGGCCATTCCGGCATTCCGCCACGGCATAGCGCAGAAGTATCCTTTTACAGAGAAGGAGCTTGCGATTATGACCGCTTCTCACCGTGCAGAACCGTTTCATGTCGCCGCAGTAGAGTCGATGTTGGAGAAGACCGGACTGTCCGAGGAGGACCTGGTCTGTCATGCGACCTATCCCCTGAATGCGGCAGCACACCGTGACCTTGTTGCACAAGGAAAGCCGGAAAGCCGTCTCTACCATAACTGCTCGGGCAAGCATGTGGGCATACTCGCCTACTGCAAGAGCAGAGGGTACAGCCTAAGCGGCTATGACGACCCGAATCATCCGGCGCAGCAAGAAATCGTTCAGACGCTGGCTATGCTGTCGGAATATCCGGCGGAGCGGATTCATATCGGGATTGACGGCTGCGGCTTCCCTGTATTTGCGATTCCTTTGCAGCATCTGGCGCTGGCTTATTTGAAGCTAGCTTGTCCGGATCGGATCCACGATTCTGCGACAAGAGCGGCGGTCGAGGAAATAACCCGTTTAATGAACCGGCATCCCGAAATGGTTGCAGGAACGGGCATGATTTGCTCTACCCTGCTGTCCGATGACAACATCGTTGCCAAAGGGGGAGCGAAGGGAGTCTACTGCTTCGGGCTTCGCAAAGAGAGACTCGCGTTCGCACTCAAGGTGATGGACGGGTCCGAGGAAAAGTGGCCGCTGATTGTCGCCTCCATTCTGGAACAGATCGGCTATGAGCGAACATCCACCATAGACCGGTTATATGGACTGTACCCGAAGATCCTTCGTAACGGCAGCGGTACGGAAGTAGGAGAAAATCGAGCGGTATTCCAACTGCAGCACGCCTGATTGGCATCATGGATGAACCTTCATAAAGAGTCGTTTTCTATACATCCGGCTTCAGAGGCCGGGGAATAGGAGGCGGCTCTTTAAACATTCATGAGCGTATAAGCCTCCGAGGTCATTAGGAAGCGAGTTTTGCTATGGCAAAACTTTAAGATCAGATTATATAAACAACGTCGATAGACGTATATTACCTCATCGAATCGACGGTAAAAAAATTAATTGTAAGGGCTAAGCCAGGTCTTTTATTTTCCACCAATCAGTGGTAAACTAGTTCTCAGAAACATAGTTCATTGAATAAACAAAGTTTCCGGAGGTGCACTAATGAGTAAATTTATACCTAAAAAAGAAGATCGTTTTACATTCGGCCTATGGACAGTAGGCAATCCGGGCCGTGACCCTTTCGGTCTGCCTGTTCGTGAAGGCTTTAGCCCAGTAGAAGCCGTCCATATGCTTGCTGAGCTCGGTGCTTATGGAGTTAACTTCCACGACAATGACCTTGTGCCAATCGACGCTACACCAGCAGAAAGAGACCGTATCGTTAGCGAATTCCGCCGTGCGCTCGAAGAGACCGGCTTGAAGGTGCCTATGGCTACGGTAAGCCTGTTCACCGATCCGATCTTCAAGGACGGAGGCTTTACCTCGAATGATCCTCGTGTACGCGCTTACGCTATCCAAAAAACGATGCAAGCGATGGATCTGGGCAAAGAATTCGGAGCGGAAACCTTCGTGCTGTGGGGCGGACGTGAAGGCTCTGAGGTCGATGCAGGGAAGGACGCAGTAGAAGCAACGAAACGTTACAGAGAGGCCATCAACTTCTTGTGCGAATACAGCATTTCGCAAAACTACGGCTACAAATTCGCTCTGGAAGCTAAGCCGAACGAACCGCGCGCCGATATCTACATGCCTACTACAGGTGCTATGCTGGGCTTGATCAGTACATTGGATCATCCGGAGCTGGTGGGCGTGAACCCCGAGGTTGCCCATGAACGTATGGCAGGCTTGAACTTCTATCATGCGGTTGCTCAAGCTCTGGACGCAGGCAAGCTGTTCCACATCGATTTGAACGACCAGAAGATGGGCCGCTTCGACCAAGACTTGCGTTTTGGCTCCGACGGCATCAAGGAAGCCTTCTTCCTCGTTAAGCTTCTGGAAGACTATAACTATCAGGGTATGCTTCATTTCGATGCTCATGCGCTTCGTACCGAAGACCGTCAAGGCGTTATCGAGTTTGCCAAAGGCAACATGAAAACGTACTTGATCCTGAAAGAGAAAGTAAAACAATTCAACGAAGACAAGGAGATTCAAGCGCTGCTGCAAGAAATTCAAGGCAAGAAGCTGGATCTGCCTGGCTTTGATTTCAAATTCTCCGCGGATAGCCTGAAAGCATTGAAAGGCTACGAGATTGACCGCGCAGCTGTCGGGGCAGAGGGCATTAACTACGAGAGACTCGATCAGCTTACTATCGAAATTTTACTTGGCGTACGCTAAGAAAAGAAAAGAAAAGAAAAGACATCGGAGAAACGTCCGATGTCTTTTTTTGCCGTTCTAGAACCGCGGCTCCATCCTGAGGGGGGTTACGCGCTTTTTAATCGAGCCGCTTGGCGTAGCAATGCCTGGGGCTCCCCCCGTACATAGGCCGGGTAAATTGAAGGGTGAATCCGGCGGACTCCAAATTCCGCCGACTGGCCGTATTGTCCGGATGGACGGTGGAATACAGGTACCGAAAGCCCCGGGAACGCGCGCGCTGCTCCCGCAATTGATGGAAATACCGCTGCAGGCCCCGGCCCCGAACCGACTCATGAACGATCGTCGCATCTAAAACCGCGACTTGCTCCAGCTCGTCTTCCGGTACGCCGAACTCACGCCCCAGATTTTTGGCGTCAGCTCCGGGGAAAGCAAGGACGGAGTAGGCGGCCAGCCGTCCTTTTGCAAATGCGCCGTAGATTTCCCCGTGCTCTTCAATGTGAGAGTACAGGTAATCCATGTCGTCCGTAGCGAATAATGAGCGGGATGGGAGGCGGGATACGACCTCTTCCATCAGTTTGAATATATCTGGCACGTCCTCCAGCGACAATCTGCGAATGTCCAGTTCACCTATAATATGCACGATAGAGTATTGACCTTCGCTCAGCTGTCCCGTGCCTGTTTCGTTGGTACTCATAAGGAACCTCCCGTGAACCATTGGAGTAAAGGGATTATCCCAGCTTCTTTTCCATGCAGATGCTGCTTGGACAATCGACATACTCTCCGAATGGGGCAATGAAATAGTAGCCGCATTTCTCGTATAATGCTATGGATTCGGGCTGCTCGGGCCCGGTTTCCAGCCGCAGCGTGGTATAGCCCGCTTGCCGGGCTTCATGCTCCAGCCATCCGAGGAGACGTGAGGCAATGCCCCGCTTCCTGAAGGAGGGGTCGACGTAAATTCGCTTCAGCTCCGCCGACTCTTCGTCCAAAGGACGATAAGCGCCGCATCCGGCAGCCGCATCTCCGCTATACGCGATAACGAAGACGACGTCTTGAACGGACGGATCGCTCAGATCGACTACAAAAACCTCATCGGCCGGGTACTTGGCATACAGCTCTTCATCTAGTTGAGCGATCAGCTGCAGCAGGTCCGGATTCGCCGAATCGGTTCGTTTCAGTTGGATCGTATCCAAGAGGTGCTCCTCCTTCGTTTCCTATCATGTCTTCTTATTTAGATAGTGCATGACGATCCGCTTTTTGTAAAGCAAAGACCAGGACATGAAAAAAGAGGGCGTCAGCCCTCTAGAGTTTGTTGAGAAACCCATTCATATAGAAAAATGCGAAAGGTGGTAGGTGGGGTATTCCTTGGAGGAGCGATAGCGTCCGCTTTTGTTCTCGGAAAATACCCGCTGTAAAGCGATATAATCAAAATTTTCCGAGAACAACAGCGGCCGGAGGGGGATACCCCACCGGGGGACCGATGCTTTTTTTCAAGCTTTACAGGTTTCTCAATTGCCCGAAGATGGGCGGCGTTATCCCTCTTGAAGCCTATTATTTCTTCAGTACGATCTTTTCAAGATCGTCCAGCATCAAATTAGCGGAGATAATGCTGCCGGACGAATTCCAGATATCGTCGCTAACCCTGTGGACGTTGCCTGATTTCACCACATTCAGGTTTTTCCACAACGGATCGCCGATCCATTCCTTCTCGACCGCGCTCGCTTCCTGCTTGTCATTATCCCAAGTGTAGTAGAACAGGATATCGCCTTCCATATCCGGGATGCGCTCTTTATTGATTTCATCCGCGAACGTTTCCTTATTTTGCGCCTGAGGACGCTGGAAGCCTATTTTCTTAAGCATTAAGCCTGCGAAGGTATCGTTATAGTACAGACGGGTTTTACCAGGAATGAAGCGAACGAGAGAAACCTTCATATTCAGCTTGTCGCCGGCCTTGGATTTGAATTCCGCAATGCGCTGATCCAGCTTGGCTAGCAGCTGATCGCCTTCGGCTTTTTTATTCAGAGCTTCCGCGTACAGCTTAAAGTTTTTTTGCCAATCTGCGTTAATTTTTTCGGAGAATACGGTTGGAGCGATGGCGGACAGCTGGGCATACACCTTTTCCTGCCGCAATTTATTACCGATAATCAGATCGGGCTTCAGCTTGGCTATTGCCTCCAGGTTAGGCTGATTCTCATCCCCGACCACCTCGACGCCTTCCAGGTCCTTTTTAATATGATCATAAAAAGGAGACCCCGACCATGATTTTACTGCCCCGACAGGCTTGATGCCGAGCGACAGCAATACTTCCGTTCCTTCATTGGTAAGAACCACGACTCTGGACGGCTTGCCGGTAATCTTGGTTTCCCCCATGGCATGCTGGATGGAGTAAGTGGTGCCGGCGGTTTTCTCCGGTGGGTTAGAAGGAGTCCCCGCAGTTCCGTTGGAGCTGTCATTACGGGTACCGCTTTGGCCGCATCCCGCCAGAAATAGCATGATGCTGAGCAGTGAAAGAAGCCATACAGAATGCTTGTTCATCCCTTTGCTTTTAGCAAAAAACAACGTAGATCTCCCCTTATATTATCAATAATGAAAATCATTCTCAATGAATTTTACTTATTATTTCCTAAGCTGTCAATAGAGATAAAGCAACAAAATCTCCTCTAGAAATGGCGAAATAACGAGAAAACATAATGTAAACGCTTTAAATACAGCGCTTTCAACACTTTTTTAATATTTTATGAAGAAATATTGAGTTTTTTTCGAAAATTTAGAAGGATTATTGCGAGATTTGTCGTATTTTAAAATATAACCATATCAAGCCGCGGGGAGAGTTCAAAGATGCTGGTTCGTTCCTTTCAATTGTCCGATTACGTATCCGTTACCGAACTGTTCAAGAACGTATTGTCAGAAGCCTGTTATGAGGAAACCATGGAGGCGTTCGCCAGACAGCTTTCATGGGATAGTGAATTGGTGCTTGTCGCTATTGAAAACGATCAAATGGTGGGTGTCATTGTAGGGACGATTGACAACCACAACGGCTATTATTACCGGATTGCGGTTAGCAAGGAATACCAACGCAGAGGAATCGGCAAAACCTTAATTGAGTCGCTGAGACAACGGTTTGTTCAGAGAAAAGTACGCCGTATCCTGATTACGGTGGATGCGCACAACGAAACAGTCATTCCGGTATATGAATCGGCCGGTTACCAGGCGGAAGACTTTTCGCGGACGACACATCGCTTGAGTATCGTGAACGGCTGAAAGCCGACACATTGGAGCAATCAAACAGCACGGAAGGTAGATCGGCATAGCCCGTTTGCGTCTAGCAAAGGCTGTGCCTTTTTTTTCGGCATTACTGGAATTGGTACCTTTCCGGGTACCCCGCAAAGTGCCGAATCCGCTTTGAGCCAAGGCCCCGCTTTATGGGGCTATTTTGCTGCTCAGGGACCAGCCTGCAGCGCGCCTGCCGCCAATCATCAGGGGGATTCCTGCCGGAAATACGGCGCAGCTATCGCAGCCGACACCGCCTTTCCCCTTGTTCATGAGGCGTCATAGACAGCCTCCGGAAATCGCTCTTTGCGAAGCGGGCTGCAGGCAGCATTTCCTAAAGCAATAGGATCATTTCCCCATTTGAGGATGAGGCTCTTGAAAGCCGTCGAACATAAGTTTATGCTATAAAAAAGATTGCTTCATGACGAACATCCGATGAATTTCGCATTTGAAGGACATCGGTCGCACCGTACGTTAAAAAGAAGGGTTTGGACCTCATGGCGACGTTTTCTTCCTATATAATAAAAAGCTTTAAGCACGACGGACATCTGCATCGAACATGGCTGGAGAATGGGCGTGTCCCTGAATCGCTGCTTTATGAGCCGCATAAAGCGGAATCAATGATGGTCCTTATCAACAGCCAGACCAAAATAATAGAAGCGGACGGCAAGGAATGGGTCAGCCGCATACCGGGGGTTTCTTTTTTTATCCCGAAGCAGTGGTTTAATGTTGTCGCGCTGCTGGAGGATACCGGCGTCCGCTATTACTGCAATATCGCCTCGCCTCCCTATGTTGCCGGCAACGTCATTACGTATATCGACTATGATTTGGACGTTATACGCATGCCTGGAGGAGCCGTTCATATCGTAGATGAGGAAGAGTATGAGCGGCATAAAATTAGTTATCATTACTCTAACATCGTGGATACTAAGGTCCGGCAGGGACTTCAGGATTTGCTGCAGCGGATCCGGGAAGGCCGGGCACCTTTTCGCGAGGACTGGGTGCTGGAGTACTATCGCCAATGGGAGCAGTGGAAGGACCAAGGAACGGAGGCGTAGCATGGGCTTGTTCTCTCAGAAGAAGCCGGAACGGGAAATTACGGCAGATTCGTTATCGGTTGACCATTCAGCCGGATTTTTAGCCGAAGTATGGGAATGGATGAAATCCGTCGTTGTCGCGCTGCTCATCGTACTGCTCATCCATCAGTATGGTTTTCATCTGTCCACGGTCAAAGGGGCATCCATGCAGCCTACAATTGAAGAGGGCGAGTGGCTGTTCATCAATAAAACGATCCTGCTGACCGGGGGACTGCAGCGCGGCGACGTTGTAGTTGTGAAGGAACCGGATGAAAGCGATACGGAGCACCCCTATTTGGTCAAGAGGGTCGTGGCGGTAGCTGGTGACGAAGTGTCTATTCGCCAGGGCAAATTATATGTGAACGGAGAGGAAGCGAAGGAGTCCTATACGGATACTCTGATCGAGGACGGCCGTTTCGAGCCGTATAAGGTGGAAGAAGGGCGCGTATTTGTCATGGGAGATAACCGGCACCGCTATGCCAGCTACGACAGCCGCAGCTTTGGTGCTGTATCCGTGAAGCAGGTGGAAGGCCGGGCGGAATGGATTGTATGGCCATTGGCCAAATGGAAGAATCTATAGACGGGTTTAGAAATGACAGCTTAGCGAAAGGAGACGAATGCGGATGGACGCGGCAGAGAGCAGCAGCATGGATTGGCATCAGTTGAAGCGTGATATGCAGGAAGCAGCGCCGCAGCTTGGTATTGATAAAATCGGCATTGCAAGCGCGGAGCCTTTCGTGGAGTTGAAATCGATATTGCTGAAGCACCGGGAACAGGGCTTTGAGTCCGGCTTTGAGGAGCCGGATATTGAGAAGCGTACGGAGCCGGCTCTAAGCCTTGAGGAGCCCCGTTCGATCATCTCCATCGCGGTAGCGTACCCGTCCAAGCTTCCGTACGTCCCGAGATCGGAGCCGGGAGCTTACAGGGGCATGCTGTCCCGTTCGGCATGGGGAGAGGATTATCACCATGTCTTGCGAAACCGGCTCCAGCGCCTGGAGGCATGGATTCGGGAACGGGTGCCTGATGCGAGAATAGAGAGCATGGTCGATACCGGAGCTCTGGTGGACCGT
This sequence comes from Paenibacillus vulneris, assembly GCF_039543185.1. Taxonomy (NCBI): domain Bacteria; kingdom Bacillati; phylum Bacillota; class Bacilli; order Caryophanales; family Paenibacillaceae; genus Paenibacillus; species Paenibacillus vulneris. The sequence goes on from NZ_BAABJG010000029.1 coordinate 364,184, forward strand.
GCGGTAGCTGAGCGCGCAGGGATCGGCTGGAGCGGCAAAAATTGCGCTATCATCACCCCTGAGTTCGGCTCCTGGGTATACTTGGGCGAGATGATTACGAATTTGCCGCTTCCGCCGGACCAACCGGTAACGGAAAGCTGCGGAGACTGCACGCTCTGCATCGATGCGTGTCCGACCGGCGCGCTGGTCGGGCCGGGGCGGCTTAATTCCCAGCTGTGTATCTCTTTTATAACCCAGACCAAAGGGCATGTCGAAGACGATACGATCAAAGAAAAGATTGGGAATCGTCTGTATGGCTGCGATACGTGCCAGATCGTATGCCCGAAGAACAAAGGCAAGAACTGGACCCACCATCCGGAGCTTCAGCCTGATCCTGAACAGGCCAAGCCGCTTCTGCTCCCGCTGCTCGAGATGAGTAATCGTGAGTTTAAGGAACGCTTTGGGACAAGCGCAGCCTCATGGCGCGGCAAGAAGCCGATCCAGCGCAATGCGATCTTTGCTCTCGGCCATTTTAAGGAGCGCGAGGCGGTGCCGGCGTTGATTAGGCTGCTGCAGCGGGACGAGCGTCCCGAAATTCGCGGAGCCGCGGCTTATGCGCTCGGACGGATCGGCGGAGAGGACGCCTATCAGGCTATTAGCAGTGCTATGGAGAAGGAACAGGACGAAGTTGTGCTAAAGGAGCTGAATAAAGCTTATGAGCGGCTTGATCATAAACTGCATTGAATTGGAGTCGCCGATCGGACCGTTAGTTTTAGCGGCAGCGGGAGATCGGCTTTGCCATATCGAATTTGGCCGTGTGGCCGACGTGGAGCCGCAGCTGACGAAGTGGTCCGCCAAATGGTACGGCACTTCCCAGTGGAATCAAGACGCCACTCCGGTATTGTTAGAGGCCGCAGCGCAGCTGGAGCAATATTTTGCGGGACAGCGAACGGAGTTCGATGTGCCGCTGGATCTGCAGGGAACGCCGTTTCAAATCAGGGTATGGAAAGCGTTAACCGATATACCCTACGGTCAGGTTCGTTCCTACAAGCAAATCGGACAGGCGATCCAATCGGAGAAGGCGGTCCGGGCCGTAGGCGGCGCCAACAATCGCAATCCTGTACCGATCATCGTGCCGTGCCATCGTGTCATTGGTGCGGACGGTTCGTTGGTCGGTTACGGGGGCGGCTTGAATGTGAAAATACATCTACTGCAGCATGAAGGTTATGCGGTATAATAGTTATATTGGGAAATAGACCCATACGGGGCTTTTGGATTGATAGACTAATAGCTGGGGAGTATCCCTGCCTGAACGTCAGGTCTTGTCATTTTCAATAACAAGAACCTAGTTTTAGCGGCATGCAAAACAAGGGGGATGCCCCTATGCTTACGAGGATAGTTTTCCTACGGAAAACAAGCCTATGCTTACGAAGATAGTTTTCCTACGGAAAACAAGCCTATGCTTACGAAGATAGTTTTCCTATGGAAAACAAACCTATGCTTACGTAGATAGTTTTCCTAAGGAAAACTTTTAGGAGACGACAATGAGATACATACATATCGATAGCATCGAACCGGGGCAGTTCCTGGGAAGAACGATTTTTTCCGGAAACGGGGCCATACTGCTCTCCGAGGGCGTACAGCTCACGGTCTACATGATCACAACCTTGAAAAGAATCGGCGTCACCATGCTCTACATCAAAGACCCGCAGTTTGAGGACATCGAGGTTGCCGATATGGTGTCTGAAGAGACGAAACGGGCCGTCATGCAAAGAATGGGCGAGACCTTCGAATCGATCCGTTCGGGCAAGGAAGTGAACACCCGCGCCATTAACGGCAGTATTGAAAATCTGCTGGACGAAATTATGAAAAATAAAGAAGTGCTGCTTCAGCTCTCCGATATCCGTACCAAGGACAATGAACTGTACGTTCATGCGCTTAATGTTTGTATGATGTCCGTATTGATCGGTATCCATATGGGACTTTCCATTCAGCAGCTGCGGGAGCTGGCGGTTGGCGCCATGCTGCACGATATCGGCAAGCTTGAGGCAATAGCGGATGACGCTGCGGACGATGTACGTAAGCACCATACCTGGCGCGGGTTCGAGATGCTCAAAAACAAGCGCGAATTGAGCCTGCTGGTTGCTCACGTTGCCTTTCAGCATCACGAGAGGATGGACGGAGAGGGCATTCCTCGGCAGCTTCCGGGCGATCAGATTCATCTGTATGCCAAGATAACGGCCGTTGCGGATACTTACGATAATTTGTTATTCGATCTATCTACAGGCCGCCGTATGCTGCCGCATGAAGCTTGCGAGCATATGATGGTTCTTGCGGGAAGCCAGCTGGACCGCGACATCGTCATCCATTTTTTGCGTACCGTATCCGTATATCCGACCGGTGCCTCCGTCAAGCTATCGAGCAAAGAAACCGGGGTCGTCGTTGGTCAGCATCGGGGTCTGCCTGGACGTCCGGTCGTTCGCGTGGTCAAATCAGATAGGGCGGATCGGGAGCTGGATGTGAAAGAGATTGACCTGGCCAAGCATACGACGGTATTTATTGAGCAGGTACTGATGTGAATTATAGCTAGGGCAAAAATATCTATTTGTATGAATGACTAGTATTTGCTATTATGGACAATGATGACTTCCTTATGAGGTGAAAAGCAACGATGTGGTGGAACTATGTTATTCCCATTGTAACATTAATAGTAGGGGCAGTAGGGGGATTTTTCGCTGGGGTCTACTATTTGCGCAAGCAGCTAGAAAATATGCAGAATAATCCGCAAATGCTTCAGGAAATGGCTAAAAAAATGGGCTACAACATGAACAAGCAGCAGCTGCAAAAGGCTCAGCAAATGATGAAAAGCCAAAATTTCGGGGGCAAAACCAAAAGAAAGTAAAAGGGCTGATTCACAGCCCTGGCACTTATGCTCATTTTACTATAAACGAATACAGATGAGAGCGAGACAGGTACAAGCACTAAGGAATATCTTACGGAGCAAGCTGCGCGAGGTGCGCGGCTTAGAGGGAGGGTAAAACAAGCATGCCGGCTAAAGATTACAAAAACACTCGAGTTTCAGAAAACCGGGAGTTGATAGAAGGTCATATCCGTGAAATTTTGCGTCTGATCGGTGAAGACGTTGATCGTGAAGGACTGCTCGATACCCCCGCTAGGGTAACCCGGATGTACGAGGAAATTTTCGCAGGTTATGAAGCCGATTACAAGGATATTCTCGGCGTAGCGTTCGATGAAAAGCACGAAGAGCTTGTTATCGTAAAGGATATCGTGTATTACAGCCAATGTGAGCACCACATGGCTCCGTTCTTCGGTAAAATTCATATCGGCTATGTGCCGAGCGGCAGAATCGCGGGGCTTAGCAAGTTCGCCCGGCTGGTTGAAGCCATCACCCGCAGATTGCAGGTGCAGGAGCGCATTACTTCCGAGATTGCGGACATCATTGAAGAGGAGCTTGCACCACACGGTTGTATGGTTGTCGTGGAAGGCGAGCACCTGTGCATGTGCGCACGCGGCGTGAAGAAGCCTGGCAGCAAGACGGTTACTTCGGCTGTTCGCGGCTTGTTCCGCAAGGATCCGGCTGCACGTGCCGAATTCCTGTCGCTGCTCAAACAATAATTCCAATGCAAAATCCCCCTTCTGCCAGGTTATCCGGTAGAGAGGGGGATTTTTTTGTCGCTTAGTGGGGCGATTTTTGCTCCACCGGCCGTTAACTCTGCACTTCCTGTCCTTTGTCGTGTGAGGAGGATAAGGTTCTCAGGAAGCCCATGGTGAGGCTTAAATACGTTTTGGGATGGGCTCTGTAAATCAGCTCATGACTGTCCTTGGGCAGAAGCCACAGCTGAGAGCCTGAATTCGGCGGCTGATTTTGAAAAATCTCCTGTGCCATTTCGTAAGGCGCCTTCAAGTCCTGCTTGCCGTGAATAAAGAAAATAGGGATGTTATACTTAGTCTCTTTTACTTGATTATATGGAATCTGATTCAGGCTGACCCCGTTGATGAACGGGAAGAACAAGTAGACGAGCGGCTGAGTTGGGAACTTCGGCAGATTGGCGACCTGCTTCATGTTGTGGTACACCGTATCGGGCTCCAATATGAAGGTGCTGTCGAGAATCATTCCGTCGATGTCGTCGCTCAGCAAAGCGGCCTGCAGTGCCGTTCCGGCCCCCATGGAGAAGCCCCATACATACACTTGCTTTGCTCCGTGATCCCTGGCATATTTTACGGCACCAAGCAGCTCCTGCGATTCGCGAATGCCCCCGGTAACACTTTCCTTTGGCTGTACAAAACCATAATCGAACATCAGAACATTGTAATTTTGCTGATGGAGCTCCTTGGCCAAATCATAGAGAGGAACCCATATTTCTTCACGGTTCCCGCCGTAGCCATGAGAGAATACAACGGTTTTGGTAGAGGCAGCCGATTGGACGGCAGGAATATACCATCCGTTAAGCACCGAGCTGTCATTAAGGCTTGGAAATTGGATATCCTGGTATTCAACGCCGATGGCGGCGGCCGGGTTTGATTTCAGCGGATCAATATGAGGCCGGGCCAGCGTCCAGGCAATATAAGCGTGAAAAGCCATAACGAGGCTGATTAATAAAAGCAGAGCCGACAAAAGGGCGATAAGAATGCTCCGAGCCCTTCGTTTAACAATGGATGGCTGTTTGACAGCGATTTCAACTTGAGCTGCGGCAGTAGATACGGGAACGGGAGACATAGGGTTCGGTTCCATCGAAATCCCTCCTTATGTAGACTAAGATGACTTGGTGGCGAGCGTCATTACCATGTATGGAGAAATAGATGGATTCATGGTCTTTTACTCTTATTTCTATAGTAAAATGGCAGTGTGCCAACCGTCAATCGGCCGCGAAAAATGTAAACTGGCTGTAATATGGATGTAACAATAGAGGAAAGTAGTTTCCAGTTGCAGGAATTTCATAATATCAAAATTGAAGTAAGGGCAGAGCTGAAAAAGACTTGTTCTCAATCCGTCTTAAAGCTTGTATACAGGAATAGGATAGTAACAATGACTTGTAAACGGGGGAGAGCATGTGAAGCGGGGAAAAGTCAAAATAGCGGGAATCACGATGTATTGCCTACTAATGCTGAGCATTCCATTGCTGCTCTATTTCGAAATTCAGGATTGGCTTCTGCCAGGTACGATTCTGGTTGTAGTTATGTTTGCGCTGGGTATGGGCATGCTGTGGTTATCAGACTACGAGGATGAACAGGCCGCAAAAGCCAAGCACAAGCATTCGGCCCGAATGCGTTCGATGGATAGGTAGGAGGAAACGGGCAGTCCTTGAGCCGTTCGCGCCAGGGCTGCTTTGTTTTTTTCTTATACAGGACGGAAGGGTGATTTATGAAAAAGGCTCATGAGCTCTGGAAAAGGGAATTAGAGACTTTACGATACGAAGGGATATGAGTTATACTATACGTAACAAAGTTTCATCAAGTGAAACCGAAAGTTGAGGGAATAGCAGATGGAAGATGGCAAATTAACGGTGCGCGCGGTAGAGCGCGCTTTGGATATATTGCTTTGTTTTGCGGATTCATCCGATTTGAGTTTAACGGAGATCGCCTCCCGGGTCTCGCTGCATAAAAGCACGGTACACCGGCTGCTAGCCTCTTTGGAAGGGAAGGGCTTCATTATCCGCGACCCTTCCTCGGACAAGTATCGGCTAGGCTTCCGCATCTGGGAGCTTTCCGCGAATTTAACGCACAGCGACGATCCGGCCCAAATCTTCCTGCCGGAGATGGAGCGGCTTCGCGATCAGCTTGATGAAACGATCAGCCTGTACGTCAGCGACCGTTTGGAGCGGGTCCGTGTACAAGCCGTTCAGAGCAATCAGGCGATCCGCAGAGTAGCCCCTATCGGAGCCCGAATGCCGCTGTATGTCGGCGCATCGAGCAAGATTCTGGTCGCCTTCGCCGAGCCTGAGGCGCAGCAGGAGCTGCTGTCCAGTCCAAGCTGGCCGGCAAGCTTGGATAAAGCGGCCTTTCTGCAGCAGCTCGCAGAGGCGAAGACGCTTGGCTATGCGACCAGCGTCGAGGAGCGGGAGCCCGGAGCCGCAGCTGTAGCGGTGCCCATTCTGAATGGAGCGCACCGTTTAGTCGCCGCCCTTGCCGTTAGCGGGCCCTCCAACCGGCTCACCCTGGAGAAGATGATGGAGCATGCTCCTGTGCTTATGGAAGCGGCACGACGCATGGGCAAGATGGTCATATAACCGACAAAACGCAGCAGTCCGAAGGATGGAATCCACCCAAGGACTGCTGCGTTTTTCTTACCATAATAGAACATGAAAGGCCTCGATAGAGGTTTTCTCATGACTGCTTCAATTTGAATTGGCTGACCGAGTCCGCCAAATCCTGCGCAATTTTGCTCAAAGCATTAGCGGAAGAGGCGATTTCATCCATGGATGCCAGCTGCTCCTCCGTTGAGGCGGCCACATTCTGCGATGCCGCCGCAGCGTGCTTGGCGCGCCCGCTCATGTCTGTAACCGATGCGGAGACCTCCTCTGAGCTTGCCGCCATTTGCTGCGCCGCTGCGGCAACCTCCTGGATTTTTTGCGATACCAGCTGAGAGGCCTGGACAATCAGCTGAAACTTTTCGTTGGCCTCATGCACCGCATCCTTACCTCCATGGACCTCGGCCAAGCTTTTGGTCATCGTGTCAACAGCCTTAGCCGTATCGTTCTGAATGTGCTCTACAATTTCACTGATTTCTTCAACGGATCTTGCTGCTTGCTCCGCCAATTTTTTGACCTCACCGGCAACGACTGCAAATCCGCGGCCGTGCTCGCCCGCCCTTGCCGATTCTATAGCCGCGTTAAGCGCCAGAAGGCCGGTCTGAGCCGCGATGTCGCCGATAAGATTAATGATATTCCCGATATGATCGGAGTGCCGTGCGAGCTGTTTAATGTCTTCTCCAGCCTGTTCTACGGAGCCGCTGATGGTTTCCATCCGTTGGATGACGTCCTGGATCGATTGATTGCCCAGATCGGCTTGATTGGATGCCTCAAGCGACAGCTCGGACACCTCCGAGCCGGTCTCTGCAATTCGTTGAATCCCGATAGCCATTTCTTCCATGGCACGGCTGGATTCCTCGCCGCTTTGTACCTGATTTTCCGCATCCTGAGCGACCTCTTGAATGGATGCCGCAATATGCTTGCTCGCTTGTGCGCTTTCCTCAGAGCTGGCCAGTAATTGCTCGGAGGACGCCGCGACGGCGGAGGAGGTATCTTGGATGTGATGGATCGTTCCTTTGAGGTTATCGACCATAAGATTTAAAGACGAGACCAGCAGGCCGATTTCATCTTTATTTTTGACGGATACCCGATCCATGGTCAGATCGCCTTGAGATATGCTTTGCAGCCGCTCCGAAACGATTCGTACCGGCTTCGAAATATTTCTCGTAATAACGAAGGCCAAGCAAAGACCGAGCAAAACAGACAGCGCCATGATCGCGATAGAAGTGGTCATCGCTGATTTGTAGAGAGCTTGGCTTTCATTTTTAGCCAGGATAGCCCCGTCATGATTCAGCTTAACCAGCTGGTCTATCTTGTCCTGCATTTTGTTGTACTGCTCCTGGGATTTGTCGATTATGGCGTTGATGTCATCCGCTCTCTTGCCGGATCCGGTAATAAGATTGATTTCAGCCGATAGCTTGATCGTATCCGAGTAGACCTGACGGTATTGTTTCCATTCGCTTTCGAGAGAGTCAAACAGCTTGCGGTCTTCCTCATTCACAAAGCTCTTGCGATATTGGGAGAACGATTGGTCGATAGTGCCGAATATGAGATCGGTTTTTTGGATGAGCTGTGCTTTTTGATTGGAATCAGGCTCACTCATGATGGCGTATTGCGAGGAAAGAACATGCTCTGTTAAATAGTTAATGTTATTAATGATTTCTACCCCTTCAAGCCAGGAGTTTGTGATTTCATTCGTTTTCTCTTGAACAAGCTCCATTTTCTTTAAGGCCGTGAATCCCATAATCACTAGAAGTATAAGCATGAGGGTAAAAGAGAGATAGAGCTTTTTTCCGACGGATGGTGATAACGTTTTTTTCAGCCACATGGGTGTTCAATCTCCTCTGGTGTCCAATATGGTAAATGCGTTCACTATTATATCGACCGTACCAGAGGGTTTTTGTAGAATCATTTTGACGGCGGACACAAATTTTCCTCCCTCCGCAAACAGAGCCGCTTAGTCTTCCGACGTAAAAAGAACCCCACCGAAGTATATTGGCAATAGTTTAAGGTCTATAGGCTTTCCCTACAGTCCCCTGCAAAAGTGGGGGCACTATCTGAAGCTGATTCAGGCACTATGCCGGAGCCTCGAAATGGACATAAAAAAAGCCCCGCGAAGGGGCTTTTCCTGTAGCTATAAAGGCTGAACCTTAAGCCATGATTTGGCGCAATACAGTTTGCAGAATACCGCCGTTACGGTAGTAGTCCACATCCACCATGCTGTCCAGACGAACGAGAGCTTCGAAGTTGAAGCTGCTGCCGTCTTCACGGGTAGCTGTTACCGTTACGCTTTGTCCTGGCTGCACGTCGTTGTTCAAGCCAGTGATGTCAAATGTTTCGGTACCTGTAATACCGAGCGCTTTCCAGCCTTGGCCTTCTTTGAATTGAAGAGGCAGTACGCCCATGCCGACCAGGTTGGAACGGTGAATACGCTCGAAGCTTTCTGCGATAACGGCTTTAACGCCAAGCAGGAAGGTACCTTTAGCAGCCCAGTCACGGGAGCTTCCGGTTCCGTATTCTTTACCTGCGATAACAACAAGGTTAGTTCCTTGAGCTTGGTACTTCATGGATGCATCATAGATGGATTCCACTTGACCGGTTGGCAGGTAAGTCGTTACGCCGCCTTCGGTTCCAGGAGCCACTTGGTTACGAATACGGATGTTCGCGAAAGTACCGCGCATCATGACATCGTGGTTACCGCGGCGGGAACCGTAGGAGTTGAAGTCTTCTTTCTTCACGCCATGCTCGATCAAGAATTTACCTGCAGGGCTGTCTACTTTGATGTTACCTGCTGGCGAGATGTGGTCCGTCGTTACGGAGTCGCCCAGCAATGCCAATGTTCTTGCGCCTTTGATGTCGGCGATATCGGAGATGCCTGCACCCAGGTTTTCGAAGAACGGCGGGTTAGCGATATAAGTGGATTTTTCATCCCACTCGTACAATTCGCCTTCCGGTACATCGATAGCATTCCAACGCTCGTTAGCACGGAATACGTTGGAGTATTTCGCACGATAAATATCAGGGCTCATTGCAGTAGAGATTGCTTCTTGAATCTCGTCTTTGGATGGCCAAATATCTTTCAAATAAACCGGCTGGTTCGCTTGGTCGTAGCCGATAGGATCGTTAGCCAGGTCGATGTTCACCGTTCCTGCCAAAGCGTAAGCAACAACAAGCGGCGGAGAAGCCAGGTAGTTAGCTTTAACTTGAGCGTGAACGCGGCCTTCAAAGTTACGGTTACCGGACAATACAGCCGCTACCGTCATATCGTTGTCGGCAATTGCTTGGCTTACTTCGTCAGGCAATGGGCCGGAGTTACCGATACAGGTTGCACAGCCGTAGCCTGCTACGTGGAAGCCCAATGCTTCAAGAGACTCCAGCAAGCCTGCATTTTTCAGGTACTCGGTAACAACAAGGGAACCAGGAGTCAAGCTGCTTTTTACGTAAGCTGGTTTTTTCAAACCGCGAGCTACCGCTTTTTTAGCAACAAGACCTGCTCCTAACATAACGCTTGGGTTGGAAGTGTTCGTACAGCTTGTGATAGCCGCGATAACAACAGCACCAGTACCCATTTTAGTCACTTCGCCGCTTGGATGTTTCACATCAACCACTTCAGCGATTTTCTCGTCGCTTAAGCCGTATCCGCCTTTGTCGATTGGCGTGCGAACGATCGAGTTGAAGGATTCCTTCATAGCTGTCAGCTCTACGCGGTCTTGAGGACGCTTAGGACCTGCCAAGCTAGGTACAACGGAGGAAAGGTCAAGCTCGATTTTGTCGGTGAATACAGGGTCTGGAGTTTCATCCGTACGGAACATGCCTTGCGCTTTGTAGTAAGCTTCAACCAGCGCGATTTGTTCTTCTTCACGGCCAGTGCTTCTCAAGTAGTTCAAGGATTCGGAGTCAACAGGGAAGAAGCCGATCGTTGCGCCGTACTCAGGAGCCATGTTAGCTACGGTAGCACGGTCAGCCAAGCTGATGTTGCTCAGCCCTGGGCCGTAGAACTCCACGAATTTACCTACAACGCCTTTTTTACGAAGCATTTGAGTAACGGTCAGAGCCAGGTCAGTCGCTGTTGCGCCTTCTGGCAATGTGCCTGTCAATTTGAAGCCGATAACTTCAGGTGTTACGAAGTACAGAGGTTGGCCAAGCATACCTGCTTCTGCCTCGATACCGCCAACGCCCCAGCCTACGATACCAAGACCGTTGATCATGGTGGTGTGGGAGTCAGTACCTACAAGGGAGTCAGGGTATACTTCAGTTTCGCCGTCTACGACTTTCGTAGCTGCCACGGAAGCCAGATACTCCAAGTTAACTTGGTGAACGATACCTGTTGAAGGAGGAACAGCACGGAAATTATCGAATGCCGTTTGCGCCCAGCGCAAGAAACGGTAGCGCTCTTCGTTACGTTCAAATTCAATGTTGATGTTTGTATCCAAAGCGCTTGGAGTACCGAACGCATCCACCATAACGGAGTGGTCGATAACCAAGTCAACTGGAACCAACGGGTTAATCCGCTTAGGATCTCCGCCGGATTTCTTCATGGTGTCTCTCATTGCCGCCAAGTCAACGACAACCGGTACGCCGGTGAAATCTTGAAGGACGATACGTGCAGGGATGAAAGGAATTTCTTTCTCTTCACGCTCTTTCGCCCAGTTAGCGATTTGTTTAACATGCTCTGGAGTGATCGCTCTGCCGTCGAATTGGCGGACAGCTGCTTCCAAAAGCACTTTAATGGAGAAAGGAAGTTGGGAAATGTTGCCGAGGCCTTGCTCTTCAAGTCCTGGCAAGCTGTAATAATGGAATGTTTTACCCTTTACATCAAGCGCTTTGCGGACCGAGTAATGGTCTTTTTTAGCCATGAGTGGTTATTCCTCCTTAAGTTGTTAAAGTAAGCTGAAACCAAGATCGTTTCACTTGATGAAACATGATTTCATAATTGCTATACACTAAGTATACATGCTGAAAGGCCCGGCGTAAAGGTCAATTTCAATCATTTTTGGCACCCGTTGCTCATATATTGGGAGTGATAAACAGGTGCGAGAGCAGCATGTCCCGACGCCTTCTTGGGATATCTTCTATAGGTTGTTAGGTGCCAGGTTGTTCAATCCGGGGGCTGCCTCCAATGGACGAAAGCCTAAATTTCGACAAAAAGTGCAGGAACTATGCATTGGACTCCCCTAGAACGGTAAGCTTTAGACCTCAATCAACCGATGTCGATGGAATTTAGCCTTGACGGAACGTTGAAGTCTGGGGGTATTCGGTTTAGCCATTTCATCATTAATGGAGGTAGCCCGCATGTCGTGGAAAACAACGCTCTATGATTATGTTCACCACAAAAACCAAATGGATATGGATTATTCTGTCGAGCCTTTACTGCCAATAGTAACGGATCGTGCGTACTTGCAGGCACAAATTCAACGGCTGGCCCGAACGGCGCAAACGGATCAGGATAGGAATTTTTCCCCGTCCAAAAGCGAAACCCGCCTATCGTTTATTCACGCCGAAGAACAAGCGGGTAGAGTGATTGCGAACGTCAGGCTCCGCCGCACCTCGGTCGGTTCCATCGGGGTCCGGGATCATGAGGAGCAGCGAGTAGAGTCCGAGCGCATTCAATTGGAAGAGCACGACGGCAAATGGTATATCATAAACATCGAAGCGTTAAGCGCGGAGTATTCCCGTCACCGAACAGCCGGCTTGGATAATGGACATCAGCCCGCCGATTATTATTCGGAGGAATATGGAACGGGCAGAATGCCCTCTACTCCTTATTTGAACTACAATATTCTTCCCTATCTGGAGACGGGCAATCGCAAATCCGTCTACGACCGGGTTAAAGCCGTACAGTATGCCGATATGTGGTGGGATAAAGGGAACCCGGCTTACATTGAATTTGAAGTCGATTGCAGCAATTATATATCCCAATGCCTCTTTGCAGGCGGGGCGCCAATGCACTATACTGGGAAAAGGGATTCCGGATGGTGGTACAAGGGACGTTACAACGGACAGGAGCTCTGGAGCTACAGCTGGGCTGTTGCACACAGTCTGCAGCGGTATTTAATAAGCAACCGCAATGGACTGACCGCCGAGGAAGTGCCTCAAGCCGATATGCTGGAGCTGGGCGACGTCATCAGCTATGATTGGGACGGCAATGGACGGTTCCAGCACAGCACGATTGTGACGGCCAAGGACGAGAACGGCATGCCCCTGGTTAATGCTCATACCACAAACAGCTTCCGCCGTTATTGGAGCTACAAGGATTCCGTAGCCTGGACGGAGAAGACTCAATACCGGTTTCTACATATTGCGGATCTCTTGTGAGTCGATGCTTCCATACGCTTCCGAAGTAGAGCATTCTTTTCTCGAATGCTCTTAGCTTACGAGATTAGCGATTTTACTATGCATGAAATGACATATCCATTCGGAGGTTATTATGAAAGACAAAATTCGCGTCGGCTTAGTTTACGGAGGAAAGTCGGGGGAGCATGAAGTGTCCCTACAGACGGCAATGGCCGTAATCCAAGCGTTCGATATGAACAAATATGAAATTCAGCCGTTTTACATAACCAAGCAGGGAGAGTGGCGCTCCGGCCCCATGCTGAACGGTCCGGTACCTAATGTTGCGGCTCTTACCTTCCAGGATGAGGCAGAATCGGAACAAACTTTTGCACTCCAGCCTTTCTTTTCATCTCTACAGACTGCGGACAAGGCGGAGATCAGCTCGGTTAAGGATTCTCCAGCAGTAAGCGGCTCTTCCAAGCCCATCGATGTGGTTCTGCCGCTGCTTCATGGCACCTTCGGCGAGGACGGCACGATTCAAGGCTTGTTGGAAATGGCCAACATTGCGTATGCTGGAGCCGGTGTATTGGCTTCTGCCGTCGGCATGGACAAAATCATGATGAAAAAGGTATTTGCGCAGGAGGGCCTGCCGCAATGTGTTTTCCGTCACTTTACAAAAACCCAGTGGGAAAAGGATCAAGCCTTCTTCTTAATGGAGATTGAAGTATCCATCGGCTATCCGTGCTTCGTCAAACCAGCTAACCTCGGTTCAAGCGTAGGCATCAGCAAAGCCGGAAACCGCGACGAGCTGATCGCCGCCATCCAAACGGCGTTCCAGTTCGACCGCAAAGTCATCATAGAAGAGAACATTAACGCACGGGAGGTAGAGGTTGCCGTTTTGGGCAATGATGATCCTCAAGCTTCTGTCGTCGGTGAAATCGTATCGTCCAATGAATTTTATGATTATAAAGCCAAATATATTGATGGAAAATCATCCATGATCATTCCGGCCGAAATCCCTCAGGAGCTATCGGACCAAATTCGGGAGATGGCGGTTCGCGCCTTTCAGGCGATCGATGGGTCTGGCTTGTCCCGTGTAGACTTTTTCTTGAGGAAAGAAGATAATAAGATCTATATTAATGAAATCAATACCATGCCTGGCTTTACTCCGTTCAGCATGTATCCGCTGCTGTGGAAGGAGACCGGCAAATCTTATCAACAGCTGCTCGACGATCTGGTTACGCTGGCGCTGCAGCGGCATGCGGAGAAGCAACGGCTTCAGTATTCTTTTGACGTAGAATAAGTATCCTAAGCATTACAAGATGAATCCTTGATAAGGAGGGCTACGCATGGGATTTCAAACGGAGTTCAATTCGGTCTGCAAGTTCAAATCCGAGCAGGAGCTGTATGAGCTATTGGAATACGGCAAAGGCAAAATGGTGAAAAAAGGCTTTCGCGTATTTCCTACAGGACAGATGGTCATCGCCTACTCCCCAGATAATAAAGCAATTGCTATCGTAAAAATTTTAGCATCCATCGCGGAGATCAACTTTCAAGGCGAGGAAGTCACCCAGGTCGAAATGGAGCTGGTGCGCAGATTGACCGAGGAAGAAGCAAGAGTACAAACCGCCTTGGCTCATGAAATGTTTTTTGGACTGAATCATCCCTGATGTTAAAAACATCTTTCCTTAAGAAAAGGAAGGATGTTTTTTTCTTGCCCGGGCTTATCGCCGCATACATAGAAGCGGGCTGCACATTCCAGCCATACAAAGGCGAAGCATTTGCCGATTGCAGGAGATCTCCTGAATCTATCAGGACGGTGTCATTTACCTACATAGACGAAACTTGTTTAAGGGGAACCTAGCTCAAAAGGCAGTTTAAGGAGTGTATCCCTAATGATCGTTCGTCTTGGCTATGTTGCGATGTCGATGTTCGTATCCAACGCTTCCCCTTCGAAGACTATGACGGCAACCAACTTCATGAAGCTGGAGGATAGGGAAGCGGCCCTGCGTAAGCTGGAACGGATAGCGATGGAAAATATCCATAATACGTTGCGGCTGTTGAAGCACAATCGGGCTTATGATATTGAGATGTACCGCTGTTCCTCCAAGCTAATCCCCCTGATCGGGCATGAAGCCCTAGAAGGCTGGGACCCTATGACGGTCTTAAGCGATTCCTTCCAAGAGCTTGGGAGTTACGCTCTGGAGCATTCGATGAGGCTCAGCTTTCATCCGGATCATTTTACCGTCTTAAGCACACCGAGAGAAGAAGTGCTCCGCAATTCTCTATTAGATTTGGACCGGCATGTGACGATGCTTGAAGCAATGGGGTTGGACGAATCGGCCAAATGCAACATCCATGTAGGGGGGACCTACGGGAATAAGGAAGCGGCCTCCAAACGATTTATGGCTAGGTTTGCCGAGCTCCCGGACCGCATTCGCCGACGAATGACCCTGGAGAATGATGATAAGACGTTTACCGCGCTGGAGACGCTAGAAATTTGTGAGAAGCTTGAGACTCCGATGGTACTTGATATTCATCATCATCAAGTGAACCATGAAGAGGGGCACGAAAACCCTGCGAAGCTATGGCCCCGCATTCTTCATACTTGGCGCAATGAAAAAGCCCAGGGTACGGATCAGCCGCTTCCGCCCAAAATTCACGTCTCGAGTCCCAAAAGTGACAAAGATCCGCGAAGTCATGCCGACTATATTGATGCGGCGGTGCTTTTGGAATTCCTTCATGCAATCGCTCCTGTCACACCCAGACTGGATATTATGATTGAGGCCAAGAAAAAGGACGAGGCTTTGCTGAAGCTGATGGAGGATTTGAGCCGTCACACAGATATTAAAGCTTTGTCTCAGGCCTCCTTCGAAATAGGATAAGTTCCATGGCTGATACTGGTCTCAGCAGCGCCTTCAGCTTATCCGGCGGAGATATACGAAGAGCGAGGTTTATTGATGGTTTTCTCTCTTGAAAAATTGGTAAAAATGGGGTACTTTGAGAATGAAGCAGGTTTGACAAGCCTCATTTTATTTCGGAGAGGGGACTTAAGGTTTCATGACTCAACTGTTGAACGGAAAAAATATATTGGTCATGGGAGTTGCCAACGACCGCAGTATCGCATGGGCCATCGCACAGTCATTGGCTGCGCAAGGCGCGCGTTTAGCTTTCACTTATGAAAGCGAGAGAGTGGAGGAGCGGGTTCGGAAGCTGGCCGATACGATTCCCAACTCCGTTGTGCTGCCCTGCAATGTAACCGTAGATGCCGAGATCGACACGCTCGCTTCAGCAATTAGAGAGCATTTCGGCGTACTGCACGGACTTGTACATAGCATCGCTTTTGCCAAAACGGAAGAGCTCGAAGGCTTGTTCGTAGGTACCTCACGCGAAGGCTTTGCTCTGGCTCATGATATCAGCGCTTATTCTCTGGTAGCTGTATCACAGCGGATGTATCCTCTGATGACCGAGGGCGGCAGCATCATGACTATGACGTACCTGGGCGCTGAACGCGCTATGAAAAACTACAATGTCATGGGCGTGGCTAAAGCTGCCTTGGAGGCAAGCGTGCGTTACCTGGCGAATGACCTTGGACAATATAACGTTCGCGTGAACGCGATTTCGGCCGGACCTATCCGTACGCTGGCGGCCAAAGGCATTAAGGATTTCAATTCTATTTTGAGAACGGTTGAAGAGAAAGCTCCTCTGAGACGTACTACAGAAGTAGCAGAGGTAGGAGATACGGCTATGTTCCTTATGAGCCACCTTTCCCGCGGCATTACCGGCGAAGTCATTTATGTAGACAACGGCTATCATATCGTAGGTGTATAATAAATCAATCCTAATGAATTTTGACGGAACCCTTTGCCGATTTGGCAGAGGGTTTCCAGCGTTTTTTGGAAGAAATAGCACTCTAGCTGAGTGATCTTCCATTTTGAGGGGAAATGACCGGAGGAGTTTGTTGATTTGTCATAAACGACAGCATTATTTGGGTGAAACGCTGTAGCTTTTAAAACGTATATTCACTATACTGAGTGTAATTGCAAACCCTTAATCTATAAGGGAGAAAAGGAATGATTCGAAATGGCTAACGAAAGCAATACATCCTTTATTGTGGGAAGTAAGAATTTTACCGCAGTGGCCATTAATACCGCATCCAAAGCTGGAGAATGGATCCAGAGCAAGTTGGGGGATTTCAACAGCTTACATACGAAATATTCCCCTCATGATCTTGTAACGGAAGTGGACAAGGGCGCTGAGAAGATGATCCGCAATTTAATACAAACGCATTTTCCCCATCACTCTATCCTTGGAGAAGAGGGGGTTGAACCGGGACCGGCCGCTTCAAGCAAGGCATTGGAAGAGGTAAGCGATGCCGAGTACCTATGGATTGTGGACCCTTTGGACGGAACGACCAATTTTGTTCACGGGTTTCCTTTCTTTAGTGTATCCATTGCGTTGGCGCATAAAGGCGAAGTCATCGTCGGTGTTGTATATAACCCGATCCATGATGAACTGTTCGTAGCGGAAAAAGGCAAAGGAGCGTACGTCAAAGGAAGAAGAATGCGTGTTTCCAAAGAGACCAAGCTCTCCGAGAGCTTGATAGCGACCGGTTTTCCGGCGGACCGATCCTATGCGCTGCCTATCAACCTCCAGGGTGTACAAGCGCTGACCCCCAAAGTGCGCAATATCCGCGTTGCCGGATCGGCGGCTCTGCATATGGCCTATGTTGCAGCGGGGCGTCTTAGCGGCTTCTGGGAAATCGGCTTGAATTCCTGGGATATGGCTGCAGGAGCTTTATTAATCACCGAATCCGGGGGTACAGTAACAGATACCTCAGGTAACCCTTATACCCTAGGAGTTCGAAATGTTCTTGCTTCAAATGGTCATATCCATGGGGAGTTCCAGCAGGAGCTTACGGAGGCCAACGCAACGGGCTGCAGCACATAGGAAGGTCCGGATAACATGATACAGCCTCAAACCAATCGATTTTTTCGGATGGTTTGGGGCTGTTATGTTTTGCGGGAGTTTGGGTATAATAAAAAAATGTTCCAAAGTACTTGCAATCTTTTTTTAATCGTGCTATATTGGTTTCCGGCCAAGAGACAGGCCGATACGCAAGCAAGACTTGGAAAAAATAATTTCAAAAAAAGCTTGCAATGAGTAAGGTGATATGATATATTGAAATTCCGCGCTGCTGAAACAGCGACGGATAAGCAAGATGAATTAGCAATATATTGTCCTTTGAAAACTGAACAACGAGTGAATGTTTGAACAGAGAATGAAAATTCTCGCTAGCATTG
>NZ_BAABJG010000030.1:0-3024 GCF_039543185.1 Paenibacillus vulneris
GTAGATAGGTTCGGGGTGGAAGCACGGCAACGTGTGGAGCTGACGAATACTAATCGGTCGAGGGCTTAACCTATTATCTGCCATACGAAGTATGGTCAGAGAGCTGCGATGCGTAAGCGTCGCAGGCCCGGAAAAAACGGGAAACTAATTCACGAACTTTACGCATGCATTTCGTATCTAGTTTTCAGGGTGCAAGCCACCTTGAATGAAATGAAACTTGATGTTTCCTGGCAGAAACGTCGATACCGTTTGGTGATGATGGCGGAAGGGAACCACGCGTACCCATACCGAACACGAACGTTAAGCCTTCCAGCGTCGATGGTACTTGGACCGAAGGGTCCTGGGAGAGTAGAACGTCGCCAAGCAAAAAGCAGGTGATCTTTTAATCAGATCAGCTGCTTTTTTTATTTGCTTTTATTTTTAGCAATAAGATCAGTAACCGTAACGAATTGATAGCCCTGCTTTTTCAGCTCAGGGAGAATCCGTTTTAATGCCTCTACGGTTTGAGAGCAATCCCCTTGCAGATCATGAAACAAAATAATATCTCCATTATGAACATTGGATAAGACCGTGTTTACGATTTTATCTACCCCAGGTTTCTTCCAATCCTTTGTGTCCTGATACCAAGACCACATAACTACCGTTAACTTATCTTCCTTAGTAAGCTTAAGAAGAGCTTCATTATAAAAACCGCCTGGAGGCCTAAATACATGTGGCATTTGCTCGGTAATATCGAAAATAACTTCCTGTGTCTGGCGTATTTCCTCGATTAGCTTTTCAGATGAGACATTTTTTAAATAATGATGGTCGAAGGTATGGTTTGCAATTTCGTGGCCTTCATTCACTTCACGGATGGCTATAGCCGGGTACATTTGGACCCTTTTACCTAATACAAAAAAAGTGGCTTTAGCTTCATACTGCTTCAGTATATCGAGAATTTGTGGAGTGTAAACGGGATTAGGCCCGTCATCAAAAGTAAGGGCGATTAGCTTTTGGTCGGTAGTTACATTCCAAACGACCTCGCTGCTTGGCTTGCTGGTTGCAGCCGTAGTAAGGGTTATTAAGGAGCCACAGAGCAATAGTTTGGATAGAAGCCGGATCAAAGAAGTCCCTCCCTCCACTGTATGTGGTTTTAGTCTCTCTTATATGGGCGTGAATATACAAAAAGGCAGCTGCCATAAAGCAACTGCCAAAGGGAGACAAGAAGGTATTTACTTGATAACGTATACTTTAACTTGCTGAATTCCGAATTGATCCGCTTTAGCTTTACTGTCCGGAACATAAATGTCGATTTTGTCCCCTTTAATAGCTCCGCCTGTATCGGAAGCTGTAGCGAACATTCCTCCAGAAGGCAGTCCATCATAGGAATAACCTTCAATGTACACCTTGGTACCTAGAGGTATGATGGACGGATCTACTGAGATCGTTCCAACCTGAAGGGGATTACCGAAATAATCGATGCTTGGGTGTCCTCCATTTTCAGAAGGAGCTCCAGTGTATGCGGTAGCTTTTGCCTCAATTACTTTTTGATAAGATGGGGCATACCAAGCAGGAGCATGATACCGTCCGTCTTCATCCAGAATCGCGATGTGATTAGCAGGATCCCATTGCATTTGAATATTTAACACACTAGCTAACATTCTTACAGGAAAATAGGCTCTTCCGTCGACCAGAGTTGGAACGGATTGAAGAGCAACCGGCTTGTCATTAACAAGGGCGGCTGAATCTCCGGTGGTAAATATAACGTTGTTCTGTTTGTTTTTTAGTGTAATTTTTAGTTCTTTACCTGTCTGCTCCCAGTGGGCTTCATAGCCCAGTTTTTCGCTAACAAAGCGAATAGGTACTTGTAATGAACCTGAGCCATCCAAAAAAGGCTGAGCATCTGGAAACGCAATCAGTTCATCGTTGACCTGTACTTTGTAGCTGTCGTCATGCGGAATCGCAGCATGAGCTGCGGATAAAGGCGTTAATACCGAAAGGAATAACGCAGACGACAAAATAAAACTCTTTACAAAATGTTTCATAGTCCCTCCTTGGGCCTCCGAGGTTAGTTGACGGATTCGGGAAGAGGTTTCTCCCTAGTTTGGATAACCCAAACATTCACCCCATGAAAATCGTCCCCCGTACAAACAATTAATAAAAGTTTGATTCGGCATTTTTAGAAATTACCATAGAACTATAGGATGTTCAATGCACAAATAAAACCAATAACTCCCTATTTATGGTCGGTTGTCCTTTTTTATCGGGGAATTGGTAAAACGATTACATTTTATTTGAGGTGTATTGCTAGATGCCATAAAGTTATTATTATCAAAGATCAATTCGTACTAATTCGTATTCTCCTATACATATAGAAAGAGAAAGTACCTGTAGGAATGTTGAGTATTGAAATACATGGGAAGGAAGTAAAAAAAGAGATGAGGGATAGGAACATTAGTAGTCGGAAATGAAATACTAGTATATATTAAAATGAAAGCTTGCAGAGATGCGGTATTCGTGATATATTATGTTTCTGCCCAGCCGGCAGGCTTACTGATTTGAATGCAGTTCAAAAGAGAACTTAAAAATAAAATCATAAAAAGCTTGCATTGAGTAGGCAGATGTGTTATATTATAAAGGTCGCTTTTGACGGAAGTCGAAAACGAACGAAGATTGTCCTTTGAAAACTGAACAACGAGTGAATGTTTGAACAGAGAATGAAAATTCTCGCTAGCATTGAATTTTGAGCTTAAGACAAGCTCTGTTATAGATCGCTTCGGTGATCACTTTAATGGAGAGTTTGATCCTGGCTCAGGACGAACGCTGGCGGCGTGCCTAATACATGCAAGTCGAGCGGTCCCTTCGGGGATAGCGGCGGACGGGTGAGTAACACGTAGGCAACCTGCCTGTAAGATCGGGATAACTATCGGAAACGATAGCTAAGACCGGATAGCTGGTTCTCTCGCATGAGAGGATCATGAAACACGGGGCAACCTGTGGCTTACAGATGGGCCTGCGGCGCATTAGCTAGTTGGTAGGGTAACG
>NZ_BAABJG010000031.1:0-89301 GCF_039543185.1 Paenibacillus vulneris
CAACCGACTAGTTCAGTGTTGTGTTTTGTCCGGAACAATCACCTATCCTGAGTTAGTTGGATAATCAAATTATTTTATTTTGCATGAGCATGATATTTTGAATACAGCCCGATCATATCAGTTATCCCAATCCCTAATCCGACATTAACGACATAAAGATCAACCCGTGGGCCCTGTTGCACCAATAACTGGAGGCTCACTAATTGAATAGGATTAAAGCAATGATAATCAGGAGCAAAACGATGACTGCGTATCCAACTATTTTTATCCAGCGCGGTGTTGTATAAGGCTCAGTGCTGCTTTTGGTTTCCTGCTTGCGCCATCCATACCTTAACCTCGTATTTTCTTACGGATGAGTGATTATTCCAACGATCTTCCGCTGCTTCAATCAGCGCTATATCGATTATTTAAGAGCAAACTTCAATAAGATAGGAAATATTCACTGACGAAAATTTGAAGGTCTAACAGCTGAATTTTTTGAAAGACAAGGCTATTTCGTAGAAATTGGTCCTGGAAGAGCAGATGGCGGTGTCGATGTTAGAGTTTGGACACACGACACTAATCTTACAGGGCCACCAACAATTCTTATTCAGTGTAAAAGACAAAAAGATTTAGCCGGGATGGATAAAGAGGTTGCCAAAAGCACACTCATGACTCTATTTCTAACAACATTTTCTTATCAAAAAAAGTCACTACTCTGCTATGACTTTTTTTTGATACCTTAGAGAAAAGGAGGGAGGAATCCTGTGTCCGCCAAGTCCCAGAGCTCTTGTGATTGTGTCCGTAACAAGGTGGCAGCTGCCGTACCGTACAGGCATTGGTTTGATTATGTGATCATTGGCACTCGGACCTTATGGTTCCTGCTGGGGGTTCATTACCTCCTAAGCCGCTCTGGCGGCGAATTAAGCGGTAGCTCGGGGTTTGCAGCCACGGGTGATCGGTGGTTCATTTTGCTGTTTTACACCTTGGCTTATGTTACTCCGATGGTACTTTTTTTGCGCCGCGGCATTCCGCGGATGTTCCCGGTTCTGGCCGAATTATTGCTTAACGGAACCTTTTTCTGTTTGATGGCAGCAAGCCCGACGGTCGAATTCGCATTCTATAATTTCCCTTCCATCATGTTGGGGTATATGAGTGTCGGCCGAATCGCCGTCTTCTCGGCTGCAACATCCGTTATTGTCATTCCATTACTGGTCGGATGGTTTCGGGGGAGCGGGATAGAAACGACAATCAGCGTGGCCATCGAATTCGGGGTTCTGTACGGCAGCGGCTTCTGCTTTCAAAAGTTGATTGCCTCCTACGGATTGATCACCAAACAAAACCAGACTTTGGAGCTTTATGCCAAACAAATCGAAGCACTGACGCTGACGGAGGAACGGAACCGACTTTCACGTGAACTTCATGATACGGTCGGCCATACGTTTGCCACGACAATTACGGGGATGGATGCGGTGCATTACCTCATCGACGTGGACCCGCAAGAAGCGAAAAACAGTCTACAGGAGCTGCTTGAAGTGACGAGAAACGGACTTGACGAGGTTCGAAGGCATATCCATCAGATTGCTCCGGAACAGGAGGAGCGGACGCTTACGGAAGCTCTTTCGCAAATCGCCGATGAGTTTGCGCTCCATACGGGGACCGAAATTGCGGTGCATGTCGAAGGAACGGAGTATACGGTCTCGGAAAACGTTCGATTGACGATGATCCGCTGTCTGCAGGAATCCTTGACTAACGCCAACAAGCATGGAAAGGCTTCTTCGATCCGCATTGAGCTTGCCTACTCGGAGGAATGCGTCGAAATCAAAATTGCCGATGACGGGAAGGGCGCAAGTGAACTGGTCGAAGGCTTCGGGTTAAAGGCTATGTACGAACGGGCGGCAAATCTGAACGGCACCTTGGCTGTAACTTCACATTCTGACCATGGGACGGTAATTGCATGTACGATTCCGACGAAAAAAATACACCGGAAATGAAAGACATCCGAGTGCTGATCGCAGATGATCAAGAGATCATTCGTAAAAGTCTGAAGATTGTCCTTGGTTCGGCAGCGGATATTAAAGTCGTTGCAACGGCGGCCGACGGGAAGGAAGCCGTCGATCAAGTGAATCGGTTGCAGCCCGATTTGGTGTTGATGGATATCCATATGCCCATCATGGACGGAGTAGAGGCAACCGCTATTATCAAAGCAAGGTGGTCTGAGGTCAAGGTCCTTGTGTTGACTACATTTCAAGACGTATGCTACGTCGTCGGTGCTTTAAATGCAGGTGCTGAAGGGTACATCCTGAAGGCAATCCATCCCTTGGATCTCGCAGCAGCGATAAGGTTGGTGTACCGCGGGGAAACGATGATTACGCAGGAGGTGGCCAAATCGTTGTTTGCCCGCTCTCTGAGTACGGCTAATCCGAAGGAATCCCCGTACGGATTAACCGAGAGGGAGCTGCAAGTGCTTAAGTATATTTCGGACGGGATCGCAAACAGAGCCATTTCCGATCGCATGGGTTTATCGGAAGGTACGGTCAAAAATTATATTTCCAATATTTATTCCAAGCTAAATGTTCACAACCGGAAATCGGCGATGAAGAAAGCTTCTGATGAACGGCTGGTTTAAATACAAAATCAAACGACTTATACCCTTAAGGGAGGAACGAGTAAGATTCCATGACCATGAAGACTTTATTGCAACCCGAATCCCCGACATTTACCTTACGTACTCAAACGAAACGTGTTACTCATCCGATAGCAGCGGTGCTGCTCTCCTTCGCTTTCGTTCTTGTCAGTATCCTGCTCGCGGAAACGCTGTCCGGTTCCTTGAACATGGCTCTTTCAGGACTTGAGCAGTCTCTTGTTCATCAGCCTGCCGTCTTTTCTGCTATCGCGAAGATTCTCATCCTATGGCTTTTGAATGTGCCCATCTATCTGATGCTCTGGGGGTGGCTGAAATGGTTCGAGCGCCGCCCTTTCGGTACACTTGGTTTTTCACGCCAAGGGCTCGTTTCTGGATACCTCCGAGGCCTATGTATCGGCTTCCTGATGATAAGCTTTGCGACAGGTATCGCGGTTCTCTTGAACATCGGAAGCTTCATTCCCTTAAGCGGTCCGCTGGAAGGAGTGCCAGCGCTTGGAGGAATTATTCTCGTCTTCCTCGGGTGGGCAGTTCAAGCCTCGGCAGAGGAGGTGTTGTATCGCGGTTGGCTGCTTCAGACGATCAGCATCCGCACGAACCCTTGGATCGGGGTTTTGCTTTCTTCCCTTTGTTTTGCCTGTGTTCACGGTCTGAACAACGGCTTCTCTCCTTTGGTTCTCTGCAATCTATTTCTGTTCGGGTTATTTCTTGCGCTCTATCGCATCGCGAAAGGATCGCTTTGGGGAGTGTGTGCCTGGCACACGGTATGGAACTGGGCTTTAGGCAACATCTACGGGGCAGAAGTCGGTGGCAGCGCGGCAGAGGGTGGGCATCTGTTCCATCTCCAACTCACCGGATCGGATTGGCTGACGGGCGGGGCATTCGGCTTGGAAGGCAGCATCGTCACCACAACGGTATTTTTGATCGGAATTGGATATGTGTCCGTAATGCTCAGACGGAGGCAATGGAAGGAAAGAAGATCCGTTGAACAGGCAAACGGCTGACATTTTCTGATCGTGCTTATGAGATTGTACGTTAATCATATTGTTATATTCGTTTCCGCAATACAGCCTATACAGTTTTCACTTTAGGTTCAATACGATCCGAACGATTGAAGCAATGTAATTTATCGAGGCAACTCTGGAAGAGACGTTCCGGAGTTGCCTCACCCGCTTTTATTAGGTCAACAGCCGATACCGCACTTACGCGGCCTGCTCCCTCATGAAAAGCGCCTGCGTAGCCAGACTCTCTCCGTTTCCGCTAAGGATGCCGGTTTCGACAAACCGCTTCATGGCGGTTCGGGCATAATCGGCTACGCCATCCGCATCCGGAAAGTTTTTCAGGGTGCGCCATCTTGAACCCTTCGGCAGCTCGTTAAATGATTCCAACACCTGATAGAGGATCACCATCATGTCTTTGTAGCGAATATCGTTGCTCCGCCTTGGCGGTGTCCCAATGGTTGCTGCCCGGAATGACTCATAGGCACGACTTCTCGTCTAACCCAAACGATGTCTCAGATATGGAAAGATACCTAAAAAGAATGGCCTTGGTTAATTAGCTTAGTTACCCGGTGGCCCTTTAATAGTTAATTTATACTTCGTAGTGTACTCCAGTTAACTTTTCGGATAATAGCCAAAGCTTCTCCGCAAGCTGCGCGTTCAATGCCTTTTTGGGGAAATCCACAAACTTCGGTTTCTTAGCCCTTAGCGGATTCATTCCTAGCCCTACGTAGTTATCTCCGGTGACTGTCGCATCCGTCGCCGCAATAAGTGATGGCCAAGCTGACTGATCAGGAGAAGCCCCAATTGTATGTCTTCCTCCAGCAACACCCGCCTCCGTGATACGGTTCACCGCGCTGTCTGTAACGGCAAGTTTTAAGGGCCATCCTTCGTTGGGACGGCCCTTTCTTTGTTCTCGCTTTGTTCAAAAATTCGCTCTTGAAGGGAAACCAGTAAGCCGTTACCGTCCAACAACTGATCTAGCTCCGCTGCAAACCGTTAGCTTGCACAATACCGTTCAAGATCACTTCAATCCCCCAATAGAACCGTTCCTTCGAAACGGTGTCTCCGGAAAACAACTCCTCTTTCAGACTGTGAATGAGCGGGAAACGAACCGGATCTGAAGCTTGGTAAGAATGTTGGATGGCATCCATCTGTTCCTCTCCATGCCTGGACCTAGCGGCCTTCTCGAAAGCGACTGAGGAAACATACAGCAGTAATAGATCCATTCCCCAAGCAGCGGAAGTGGACGTAATACCACCCTTGTGCAGGACCGTAAGTAGGTATTCATTCAACCGGAATGCATGGGTCCCTACCGGAATTGCCTGAAGTGACAGCTCCGCAAGTCCAGGCTGCTCGATTAGCAACATCACATACGCATCCAAAGCCCGGAAAAGCTGTTCCTTCCAATTGCCTTCCGTTAGCTCTGGCAGCACGAGCTCCCCAAGTCCATAATCCAGCACATAGGAGCTCAACTCCTGCAAGTTCTTTACGTAAACATAGAGCGAGGAAGGTCCGGTGTCCAGTGCTTTGGCCACCTTCCGCATGCTCATGCCTGGGGTGCCTTCTTCTTTCAGCAACTCATAGGCGGTCTTTACAATCAACTCATGACTGAGCGGTTCTTTGGCCGGACGAGCCCGGCGACTTACAATTTTACGTTTAGGTTTCATCATACTTCTCTTATATCATGCCGGAAGCGAATAGTAAATCCGCTTTTCAGGCTCGATTTCGCTTCGTTATACTGCTCATGGTACGAATTCATAAGCTCGTTAAGCTTCCGGGCTGCATCATCCGAGAAGCACAGGACGAGATTATCGTTTGACTCACGAGCCATCTCCGAAGAATAGGCGTACATCTTCTCCTCATAATCCTCGATCGCTTTTGCTTGATCTTCATTCCGTACGATCGCAAGTGCAAGCTCCATTGCGTCCTGCATCGCCATATTAACGCCTTCGCCAGCGAACGGAGACATGACGTGGGCCGCATCACCGATCAGCGTAACACCGGAGTTCCTTTTCCACTTGAATCCAACCGGTAACATGTAAATCCGTCTTGGAAGAACAGCATCAGCCGCGTAGCGGATATAATTTTTGAGCGACTCATCCCAATCTTGGAAGATCTCCAGTAGTTTTGCTTTCGCTTCCTGAGGATTTTCAGACCTAATACCGCTTGTTTCGAGCCACTCCCGATCCACCCACAGGCTCGCATAGACCTTAATGCGCCCATCACCATTCAACTGCCCCAAAATGCCTTTGTGATCGTCCAATGCAAACACTTTGCCACGACGGTTGAATGCAGCCAAATCAGGATAGCGTTTAGCAGCGTCCTCAACATTAAGCTCTAACATGGTTAGTCCCGAATAACTGACATCCGTATCCGAAAGCAGCCGACGAATACGGGAGAAGGCACCGTCCGCTCCAACTACAAGATGCGCGGTATCGACGAACCCGTTCTCGAAATGAAGCTCTGTCATGCCATTGGATAGTGAAACGGCCTTGTCTAGCTTATACCCATAGCGGATGATCGCTGGGTCCAACTTGCTTAAGAGCAAATCGCAAAGTACGCCACGGTCGATCTCTGGCCGCCCTCCTGGAGCATTCTCATCAGCTACTTCATCCAAAAAACATTTTCCAGTCTTATCGAATAGGCGAAAGTCCTCCCCTTCATAACGAGCTACTTTTTGAAAAGCCTCATAAAGTCCGGCTTCCTTCAGCGCCTGTTGACCGGATTCCTCATGAATGTCAAGGGAACCTCCGCGTTCATGACTCTTGTCTTCCAGCTCCCGCTCATAAATGACGGACGGAATGCCATGATGTTGAAGAATGAGCGCAAGCGTTAGTCCGCCGGGGCCTCCTCCGATAATAGCGATACGTTTTTGATCTTTAGTAGTTGTTGTCATTGTAAACATCTCCTCAGCATATTTGTCGTTTATCAAAGTGAAATATCTTTATTGCGAACTCCGTTCTTTTCGTCCAAGGCCGCAGAATACAAATTCTCTCTGCTGATAAGCTAACGCTATTTCGATTGAGGTGAGGCAGACTTATTTTCTATACGTTTTGCAAAAAATAAACTGAGTACTAATGCCGCAATCGCAAACCCCAGAGTGATCCAGAACGTGGAACCGAAAGCATACCCCAACTGATTGAGAGTATGCTGGGAAGGTAGTTCTCTAATCTTTTCAGCTAGAAAAGCCATCGTAATCGTCACTCCGAAGGATGACATGATTTGCTGGGCTGAAGTTGTTATCGGTGTCACGCGACTGACTAATTCCTTCGGAGCCGATTTGAGCACATGAGTATTGATCTGCATCATCGTCAATCCTTGGCCTAGTCCTGCAAAGGCAAAGCTACACATAATGTACAACGGACTGGTATTAGCAGTAACTTGTGTCAATGCGAGCAATGAGCCAGATAGAGACAGAATGCCCATAATGGCAACCGGCCGAACTCCGTAACGGTCAAACAATTTGCCACCGAGGTTGATTCCCACCGTTGACAAGATTGCCTGTGGAATGACATACAGTCCAGCCTCAAGCGGCGAAAGGCCCTTAACCTGCTGCAAATAAAGAGGGAACAACAGAATGCTGCCGAACAACGCAATCTGATTTAGCCACGCGACGAGAATTCCATGTACGAATGCCGGAGAGCGGAACACCCTAAGCTCCAGCAGAGGATATTTCTGCTGCAATTCATGCCAGATAAAAATTGTAAGCATGACGATACCGAATATGAGTGAACCAAGCGTCCATGCATTCGACCAGCCCTTCTCACCAGCTTGGTGAACCGCGAAGACCAGTGAGGCGAAGGATATCGGAGCTAAGATTGCGCCGACTACATCGAGCTTGCTGTTGTGCTTCGGCTTCGCTGTAGGGAGGTATCTCCATGCCATTAGTAACGCGATAAACCCAACCGGCACATTGATGAAAAAGATCCAGTGCCAATTTATAAACTCAATAAGCCAACCAGACAGAACAGGACCGAGAATCGGTGCGAGTAGCATCGGAATCCCGAGAATCCCCATGACTGAACCACGTTTGTCGGGAGGCGAAACGGAGAACACCGTTGCAATCCCAATCGGGGCAACCATGCCCCCTCCGAGTCCTTGAAGGATACGAAAGATGATCAGTTGCTCAGGCGTTTGCGCCAGGGCACACAAGACAGAAGCAAGCACAAATAACACGATGCTCGTCATAAACATCCGTTTTGCCGAGAAACGGTCCGAGAACCAACCTGCGAGCGGAATAATAGCTGATAATGACAAAGTATAGGCCGTAATGACCCATTGAATGGTGCTGAGATTGGTATCAAAGGCGCTTACCAATTTCGGTACTGCCACGTTCATAATCGTACTGTCCAAGATTACGAGGAACATTCCCGAAGTCACTGCAAGCAGCACCGGTAATATTTTTTTCAATGAAAATTCTGACTGCATACTTGCTGTTTTATTTGCTGGCCCCATATCGATTATTCTCACTTCTTTCTGTATAAATTTCAGAGCATGCTTATTGAGCTCTAATAAGCACATTTCAGTTATACCATTACGAACACCGTTCGTCAAGAACAGTGTTCGTAATGGTATACATATATCATAACCATGACCCCTTTTTCGAGGGGTTATTTTCATTTTTAGGAGGGACAGATGAATGAGAATCATCAAGACACAGCAAGACCTTGTCGTCTTACGACTTGCTGTGACACTTCCAGTGGAACTTCTCCTTCAGGTTGAGGAGTATTTACTACAACTTAGAGATGAGCAGAAGGAAAAAGAGGCAACCGAGTTTCGTTTGGTCGGAAGGGGTAATCATAGTTCTTGAAGCAGGTGACAACATTCGAGATCTTGGGAACGTGGGGTTAGACCATGAAAACGAAGGACTGCTTGGAAGTCACCCCGAGTACGTAGAAATTCTCGATGTAGGTGATGGACTCCAAACGTACAAAGTCGCCATACTGTACGATAACGACTACCCTGATGACGTTCTTCACGCAGGTCGGAGCGCACGACGAGGAGGTGGAGAAATATATTCCACTTGCGCCTGGGCAAGTAAACCCACCTTTTCATCTACTGCCGATACACATTTTGACATTGTTCTTCATCCTCCTAGGTAGTTTTCTGCATACAAAAAAGCTCACTCCATTTTCAACAAGTGGAATAAGCCTTCTAAGTGTGGTCAAGTTTGTAAAGTGTGTGTTACGAGTTACAGTTTGCGACACTTCCCCAAAAAAGTAAACTCTCTATGCAATCACTATTACCTTAATCTGCTAAGCCGTTCTTGTCATGAGTGTTTGAGAAGCATAGGGGTCCATTTCAATATGTGCAATTGGTTCGAATCCTTGGCGAATGAAACCTTCCGATAGCCCCCCGGCCCCAGCAAATAAGTCAATAAACTTCATTTATATTGCTCCCGCTATCAAAGTCTTATTCAGATTATACCAGGTCTATTGTAAATATGAAATAGTCGATAAGGTACCATGGTGTGATAGAATATAAGAACAGAAGAAGTTTCCCGGTCAATTTTTTTATTTAGCAATGAAGACGTTCAAATCAACAACAACCTCTATAAAAAAGACCGAGCAAGCAAAGCTTGTCCGGTCACTAGGTTTTAGTAAGCAACAACTTTGTGTATCATTATATTTGTTCTCTAGATAATAAGTCGTGAAGAATTTCATTCATATCCTGGGGTATTATATTTAATTCCCTGATTTTATTAGCAACTAAAGGAATAAAATACTCATTACTTATTTCGATATTTAAAATCTTTTTAGCCTCTTTAATCAGATTTTTCCCATGGAAGAACCTTATAAATGTCCCATCAGATAATTGAGAATCAATCTGACGTTCTATTTCAGCCAAAGTTGAGGGAAGATCGGTCTTAGCTTTCTCAATCATTGTCTTAAGTCGATCTAGTTTATTTTCAGTAGTATATCCTTTTGAGTTCCGGAAATCCTTCATGACTATGGATGCACGTAACTTCTCATCAAGACGTAAATCTATTTCTTCAGCTTTAATGTTATTTGCAGCAGTTATAAAAGCCTCCCTAATAACACCTACATCGAGCGTAACTCCAATCACTTCCATAGCTTTGGACCATGCAACAGGTTCAAGCAAGAAATTCTCGATCATACATCTTGACCATACACGTAATGAAGAAATCTCCGTTTCCTTTCGTGAGACTTCATCATTACTTAATCTATCTCGATCTCGTATAGCATAAAAACGACCAAATGGTATTCCTGAGGAAATAATTTGACTTACTTTCTTACTTATTATTTCAACAACCTCACAACTATCACCTGGAATGAAAGTTACTTTCCCTCTAAGTTGGGGAAACAAAGTATCCAATATTAGCTTGTCTATTGATTTATTACTAGAAGTTCCCTCTAGAAAAACAAAAACATTTGAGGTTGTAAAAATGCCTAAATTGCCAACTACAGATCTTAACGTATCTATTCTATCCTGTTCAGAGGAAATAGAAACAAACTGGTTTTCCTCCTCACTTTTTGAAGAAGTAATTCTGAAAATATTCTCAGAAGGGGCTGTTGATAGTATTCCTGTGCTGTGCGAAACAACGAAAACTTGATTGTTATCACTAACGATGTTATTCATTATGTGAGGAATAATTCTACTTTCAACTGATTGGTTTAAATGTAGTTCCGGTTCATCAAGGATAATAATGGAATTCATTGCTTTAATACGATAGATCTCTAGGAACAAAGCAAGAACTGCCTTTTCTCCTGAACTTAAGTAATCCAATTCTACAAGCTTTCCGCCGGATACTTGAAATAAGAACTCAATTGGCGAACCAGAAGATACAGCCTCAAAACTAAGCTGTGGTAATAAAAAACTTACTATTTTCCTAACATCTGCAAATGAATCTGGTGCTTCAGCAAGAGCGATAGTCCCTTGGCCTTTTAGTTCATTTCTTTTGGCTATAAACCAATCAGCGTCTTTTTGATAAAGTGAATACAAAAAATCCTTAAGTGTATCCGACTTCATTTCTAGTTGTTTTGAAGGTTGTATTCTGCGTTGTTCCTCTGCTTGCATTGACATATTATTTACATCAAATGTAGTAAAATCTTTCGGAGGTAAATATCTATTGGGTCCATAGTAATCAAATATTGGAGCCTCCGGGAAATTACTCCTAATGGGATATCTAAATAAATGTTGAAGTAAATTATGGTTTTGAGATCTAGCCTCTACACTCCCATTTGCTCTGATAATTACGCTCGAATCATCTATAACTGGAGCATCTGGGATTCCGGGTATCCCTATTCTTTGCAAATAATCCAAGTCTTGTTTTTCTATCTCTGTCTTTATTTCTATTGTTGCAAAGTCTGCACCTTTAGTAACCAAATTTGTAAGATCAGTTGGGGAAAGCCATTGCCTAGTGCTATAACCATGGAGGAATTGTTTCCAAATTGTGATCGCTTCTAAGAAAGTTGATTTTCCTGCCCCATTGGGTCCTGCAACCACAACAAGATTTGGTAAGTTCTCTGCGGTACAATTAATTAGGTTCCTCAGATTTCTTATTTTTACCGATCTTATTTTCATTTATGAGCCTACTCCCCTTTGTTTATCTTAATGATATATTCCCTATAGTATATTAGAAACCTCACTTTGTTAATGAGGTTTCTAATACCTCCCGATTAATAATAATCTCAATCCTCCGCTTTACCACTATTTGTGATACGGTTCAGCTTAACGGGGCCATCGGCGAAAACAATGGCGGCCCTGTGGAAGCCAGACTTCGCTATGCCTACTCACTTTGGCAGACTCATTCAATTAATACCGGTGCTTGGCCAGCAATGTGTCGACGTTACGCAACAAGCGATTGTATTAAAATTACGCTTGCCTTAAAGTGTACTTTAAGTCTTCTTAAGCTTATTGCTTGATGGTTAAGCCATAATCTGGTTGGCCACGGTCAGGTCCATATTTAGCTGTAAAATCCCTCTGACCTCGTCGCTTCGGCCAAACTTGAAAGTGGCATTTTCTCGGACGAGTTAAGGTTTCACCGACGATTGACAAACAGCCAAATCAAATTTTTACTTTACACCGCAGTCATTAGGTGGTAATATCATTTCTATAATTCCATAAATATAGAAATGATGGCGGAAAGGAGAATTTAATGGCTGATGTCGATCACGATCTAGTGCAAGCTGTCAAAGTATACAAGGCTCTAGGTGAGCCTACACGACTAAAAATTGCCTTAATGCTAATAAAGCAAAAGAATCAATGCGTTACCGCGATCGGTGAACAGCTTGGACACGTGCCCGGTTCAACGTTATCCCATCATCTCAAGCAGCTGACGGAATCGGGTTTAATCCAGTCGCAAAAGAACGGTTCGTTTATTCACTACAGCGTTGATCAAGAAGTGGCAATGAAGTTTGCGCCATATTTACTGGCGTAAATTTTTTGAGCATGATTTCTATATCTTTAGAATTATAGAAAATCTAAGGAGGGAAACCATTTTGGAAAATCGCGTGCCATTGGAACTTGGAATCTCTACATTTCTTCACACGAACCCCAAAGGAGGGGGCGTTCTGCCAGGCGAACGACTGCGACAAGCGATGGAAGAAATTCAGCTGGCTGATCAGGCCGGTCTTGATGTCTATGCGATTGGTGAACATCATCGCATGGACTACACAAGCTCATCGCCGGCAATTATTTTGGCTTCGGCTGCAGCTACTACAAACCATATTCGGCTGTCCAGTGCCGTTACGGTATTGTCTTCGTCGGATCCAGTCCGTGTTTATCAGGATTTCGCCACCCTGGATAACTTAACAAATGGGCGGGCCGAGATCATGGCCGGACGCGGTTCTTTTGTCGAATCTTTTCCGCTCTTCGGATATGACCTGCAAAATTATGAGGAATTATTCGATGAGAAATTGGAGCTTTTACTCAAAATACGATCTTCAGAGAACGTAACATGGAGCGGCAAGCACCGTGCACCGCTGCACAATATGGGCGTATACCCGCGAGCGCAACAACTCCCGCTTCCTGTGTGGATTGCTACTGGCGGCAGTCCGGAGTCGGCTATTCGTGCCGGTCAACTTGGTCTTCCTGTTATTTTCTCCATTATAGGCGGCATGCCGGAGCGTTTCGCTCCCTTAGTGCAGTTATATCTTAAAGCAGCCCAACAAGCAGGGCACGATCCTAATCAATTGCAAATCGCCTGTCATTCGCATGGTTTTATCGCCAACTCGTTTGCAGCAGCCAAAGAAAAGTATTATCCCATTATGGCCGAACAAATGAATCAAATTGGAAGGGAACGCGGTTGGGCGACTTATACACGAAGTGTATATGAGGAAGCACTGAGCCCTCGCGGCGCTCTTTATGTTGGAGATTCAGAATATGTAGCAGAAAAGATCGTACGTGTAACCAAACAACTGGGCTTGACTCGTTTTCTTTTGTACGTTGACTTTAGTACGGTTCCGCATCGTGATTTGTTAAGAACGATCGAACGATTTGGAACGGATGTCGCCCCCCTTGTCCGCAAGGAGCTAGCTAGGCATTAAAGAAAGTAAGATGTTAAGAAATTTCAATCCTTCAGCGTTATCATTTCTATATATTTAGATATATAGAATTAGAAAGGGGAACAATCAATTGATTAAATCGTGGAAAGTTTATATTTTAGCGATTGTAAGTTTTTTAGTGGGAACTTCGGAATTTGTAATTGCCGGTATATTGGATCTGGTTTCCAAAGATGTAGGCGTAACCATTGCTGCTGCCGGCCAACTCATTTCGGTTTATTCCATATCTTACGCGGTGGGTACTCCAATTCTCATTGCGGCTACCTCTAAACTAAGCCGGAGAACACTTATGCTGGCTGCTTTGGCGCTCTTTTTTATAGGGAATTTAATAACAGTGGTCTTGACGGGCTATCCAATGCTTGTTGGTGCGAGAGTGATCTTAGCTCTTAGTACAGGTGTCTTTACCGTGGTTGCCTTAACTGTTTCTGCTCAAATTGCCGGACCTGGAAAACAAGGCACCGCCATAGCAACTATCATGATGGGATTTAATCTATCGCTTATTTTAGGCGTTCCTGTGGGAAGAGTCATTGCCAGCACCTACGACTGGAAAATGATTTTTTATGGAATCGGCCTTCTTAGTTTTATCGCGATGCTGGTCATTTTAATGGCGTTGCCAAAGTCGCAAGGAGAGGCAAATGTGCCTCTTAAAGAACAACTCGCCCTGTTGAAAAGGCCGCAGCTATTATTAACCTTGTCGATTAGCTTCTTTTGGATGGTCGGTTATACGATCATTTACACGTTTATTACACCATTTCTGATGAACATTACGGGTATGAGCAATGGGATGGTGAGCATCGCGCTATTTTCATTCGGTATAGCAAGTTTGCTGGGCGCCCAGGCTGGAGGTTATGGTGCGGATAAATTAGGTATTCCGCGTACGCTGAATGGAAGCTTAATGATCCACGCTGCTATTTTGATCCTTATGTCCCTCTTTGCCCATACATCAATAGCTGTCTTTCCGTTGCTGCTGTTATGGTCGTTTTTTGCTTGGTCTACGGGTCCCATTCAACAAGTTTATATGATTAGCTTGGCACCAAGCGCAGCGGGAATCCTTCTGAGCTTGAATACATCCTTCATCCAGTTGGGAATTGCTGTCGGAGCTGCCATTGGCGGTATTGTGGTGGAAAGCTTCTCCTTACAGTCAATCGGCGTCGCTGGCGCAATTGGTGTTGCAATCGCACTCCTTCCGGCTATATTATCGTTCTCGATGCGAAGTCAGTCTGCGAATGGCATACAATCCGTCACAAGCAAAGAATGAAACCATGCGTACAATTACACGAACAAGCAACGGTATGCTACTGCTTGTTCGTGTTTTCTATTTCCATTTCCACTTCCTCCATCCAATGGATGCTTTGTAGAGCAAACGACTTCCCGTCTGTTGCGAAAACCAAATTGCATAGCTTTATAGCGGTTCGCTTGAGCGTATTGAATTGAGAGCCGAATGTCACTTATAACCGCAACCAGGCAGACCGGTTATACAAGAGTACGAATAACATCGACTCTAGCCTTATGTTCTGCTCCGATCTCAAAATGCACCTGAACTTCGCCCTACTTATGGTACGGTTCACCTTACACACTCTAACGGCTAAATTTTAAGGGCACCCCTCACGCCCTCGGGTGCCCTTTGTTATACTTATTATATGGAATGACTTAGACCCCGTCGAACCCAAGAAGCTCACGACGTTAGGCCTGTTCTTTGATAAGCATAAGTTGCTTTCTTAAAACAATTACAAGATTATTTATAAAACCAACACTGCAATCAATCTGATCAAATTTTACAGAACAACTCAGCTTGATGGAGCCTTCGCCATTTCCCCACGGGTTATATGGTACCTGCGAAGAACTAAATTCCATACCGGAATGTGCGGACTTCTTAATTTCTTGGTAAGCGGAATTTTCATCAAGCTTATGATCAAGACTTGTTCCATAGTAGCGTTCCTTCGTAAGGTAGAAACTATAAGTGAACGAGCCCAATAAACCGTTAAGATTAATCTCCTCAATTATATTGTGATGCGCATCGTGCACTCTAAATGAGTATCCTAAATATAGATTTCCTCCTTCAATTTCTACCCATCCAAATGTTTTCTCCCTTATGTATTCCCTTACTACCGCTCTATAATCATCAACATTAGCTTGTTGTGCCGCCCGTTTCTTTTTTGTTTCCAATGTGCTATTAATTAATTCAATTATTAATTGAATATTTCGTTGAGCTAGTCGTACATAAAGTAATACTTGGGGTCCAAAAGGGACTAGAATTTGTTTTTCGTCAATGATTAGGTCCCAACCAAAAGTCGTCGTTTTCTGCCACGGAATATTAAGGTGCTTAGGAGATTCCTCGTCCCAAAACAAATCCACATCTATGTCTTGGGGCCATTTTTGAAACGTGTTAACAAAGGTTTTATAAATTGCTTCTTGAGCGGCATCTTTTAGACCCTCAAACGGATATTTACTGGCATCCAAATTGAAAATATGCCGAATCCTATCGCCTTTCAAGAATACAATCTGTTCTACATAATGGTTCGGAAAATTCTCGCGATAAAACAACTTATAATCAGCGTGTAACTTCCATTGAGGTTTTGGTAAATGTGCTGTCAAAGAAGAATATAACTTATCAATGCTGGTGTCCATACAAGCCTCCATGTGGTTTTTGTTGTTTATGGAAATTCCTTGGAATACTACTCAATCCTAGCACACAATAAATGTTGAGCCCTTATCAGAGTTCCTATTCTCTATCGATATTCTTACTTGCCAATCACATACTTCAGGTTAATTTTAACCTTCTCATCGAGAAACTTCCGCCAGCATGTGTTGTCCCTAGCAGGGTCGTTAGCCTGCTCCGTAAAATACACGCCCATTTTTGCGTTCTCAAACTGGAAGTAATCCCTTCCCCTCTGATTGCCGAACATCGCGACCATCGCGTAGTTGTAGCTCGAACTGATAAGAATACTTGCGGTCACCTTTAGCTGTTTTCTTAGCGTTACTGGATATGCAATGTTTCATCGAAAAATCTAACCTCGTCTATAACCGGGGTTAGATTTTTCTGGCAGGGAAATATGCTAAGCTCTAACATGGTCGATAAAATTGGATAAAAGAAGGTGGAAAGATATTGAAAGCGGGCCTCAAACAATACATTTCTTTCATCATGGCACTTGTTTTGTGTATGGGACTTATGCCGATGCGCTCATTCGCCGATACGCCGGGCGGGATGAGCGGCTCGGGAACGCAAAGCGACCCCTATATTATTATGACGTTGGCGCAGTTGAATGCGGTGCGTAATAACTTGAGCGCGAATTACAAGCTTGGTGCGGACATTAACGCAGCGGAGACAGCGGGGTGGAATGACGGGGCCGGCTGGCTGCCGATCCCGTCATTCACAGGTGTCTTCGACGGAGCGGGGCATGTCATTCGCGGGCTGACCATTCATCGGCCTGATTCGATGAATGTTGGCCTGTTTCAGGAAATCCGGGACGCCGGAGTCGTCAAAAATATCGGCCTCGAAGAAAGTACGATCGTCGGCGGCAGTTATACGGGTGGGCTGGCCGGTTTGAACTACGGCACAGTGGATCAGGCCTATGTTACCGGCACAGTCGATAGCCCCCAAGGTGTCATCGGAGGGCTCGTCGGATACAATGCCAGCGGATATAATGACGCCGTACAACCAATCGAAGGCAAAATCGTCGGTTCCTACTCAGCCGCAACTGTACATAGCAGTTCTAATGACTCCACCGGCGGTCTTGTTGGACAGAACGATGGGAAGATTACCGATTCCTATGCAACAGGGGATGTGAGCGGCTACAAGTACGTCGGCGGCCTGGTCGGGATCAACGTCGCCGGGCTCATCGAGCGCACCTACGCTTCAGGTGCCGTTAGCGGAGGGAGCTTGGTGGGCGGCCTCGTGGGCGAGAACCAGAATGGCGTCATCAACTTGTCCTACGCTACCGGGAGCGTAGGCGGGAAGGATAGCGTTGGCGGCCTGGTTGCGGTCACAGACTTTGGTGAAATCAATAGATCGTATGCGTCCGGTATGGTCACCGGCAGCGGTTATACCGGAGGGCTGATCGGCAGCAATAACGGAGGGACTGTCTCGTACAGCTTCTGGGATCGGGAATCGACGGGGCAGAACAACGCCTGCGTCAATAACGACCAATACCTAGCATCTTGCGACGCGACAAGTCTGTCCACCGCGCAGGCGATTGCGCAATCGAGCTATTCCGGTTCGTTGGACTTCCAGAACGACTGGTTTATGATCGACGGCTCGACCCGGCCCTTCCTGCGGATGGAGTGGTCGCAGACGATCCGCAATACACACCAGTTGCAGCTCATGGAGATGAATCGCGGGGCCAATTATTCGCTCGCGCAGGACATCATTTTCGGAACGACATTCACCGATGGTAGTCGCTCGGATATGTGGGCGACAAGCGCCACAGAGGGCAAAGGCTTCGTGCCAATCGCCGGCAGGGCGGTCAGCCCTCCCGCATTTACCGGCGTATTTGACGGGCAAGGGCATACAATCCACGGGCTGGTCATCCGTCTTTCTAACAGAAGTAATGTTGGGACCTCCTACGCGATCGGTTTGTTTGGCTACACGGTAAAAGCAAAAATCCGCAACGTCGGTATGCTTGACGGCAGTATCTCGGGCTTCCGCTGGGTCGGCCAACTGGTAGGGGTCAACCGTTCTTCCGAGATCAGCAACACGTATGCTTCAGGTTCCGTGCTCGGGTATGCAATCGTTGGCGGCCTAGTTGGATGGAATGACGGTTCCTCCATTCTCAATTCCTATGCTGCTGGGAAGGTGGATGCTTACAATGATTTTGTGGGTGGACTAACAGGGTTTAGCGAAAAGTCAGCCATCAGTACCTCCTTCGCCGTCAGCGATGTGAAGGGCCACGATTACGTAGGGGGGCTAACCGGAGTAAATGTGACGAACAGCAACATCAGCGAGTCCTTTGCTTCGGGCAGTGTGACCGGCAACGTCTATATCGGCGGGTTAGTCGGGACTCTCGAAGACAACGCCTCTGTCAGTTTCAGCTATGCTACGGGCGAGCTGACCGGCAGCTCCTATATCGGCGGTCTGACCGGGAAAATCACGGACACCAGCACCATACAGAACAGCTTCTGGGATTCAGAAGCGACTGGTCAGACCGGGGCTTGCGGTGAAATTACCGACATATGTACCGCAACCGGTCTTACATCGGCGCAAATGAAAACACAATCTTTTTTTGAGACGGCAGGTTGGAATCTCACCAGTGATTGGACGATGGACGAAGGCAAAACGTACCCTGTTTTGCAAAAAGTAACCCCGGATACACTTCGGGATGCGGCGCCACCTACAATCGCAAGAGCCAATGTTAGTGATGATCGGCCAAACACCGTCGTCGTAACATTTGATGAAAGTGTGCGTTTAGCAGATGTCAGCGGGTTCACGGTCAAAATCGATTCGAAAGATGCAGTAATTACAGGCTTTAGCGGAACGGGAACAAAGTCATTATCTTTTACCCTTCTTGACAGGATTAACCGCGGACAGGTCATCACTCTTTCCTACGATAAGTCATTGGGCACGGTTGTCGATCTAGAAGGTAATCCGTTGCACAGCTTCGTAGACCGGACTGTGGATAACGTAACGCCTCAATTTACAGTAACCTTTGATTCCGGCGGTGGCTCTGCGGTAGCGTCTGTTATCGTCCAGAGTTCTTCCACGATAGCCGAACCGATAGCCCCGACAAAGGACGGGTACGTCTTTGGCGGCTGGTATAAAGACAGCTCATGGCAAAGCCTATGGAATTTTGCTCAAGATACCGTTATGTCCAGTATGACGCTGTACGCCAAATGGACGGTTGTCCCGGCATATACGGTGATGTACAACGGCAATGGGAATATGCTGGGCACTACACCAATCGATACTGGCTCGTATGCGCAGGGCGTGACAGTGGCTGTGTATGGGAACTCAGGGGGCTTGGCTAAGGTAGGCTACTCGTTCGCCGGGTGGAACACGGCAGCGGATGGCACCGGCACGAACTATGCCCCCGGCAGCAAGTTCACTATGGGAGCGGCGAGCGTGACGTTGTACGCCAAATGGACGGCTGTCCCAACATATACAGTGACGTACAACGGCAATGGAAACACGTTAGGTACTACGCCGATCGATACTGGCTCGTATGCGCAAGGCGTGACAGTGGCTGTGTATGGGAACTCAGGGGGCTTGGCTAAGGTAGGCTACTCGTTCGCCGGGTGGAACACAGCAGCGGATGGCACCGGCACGAACTATGCCCCCGGCAGCAAATTCACCATGGGAGCGGCAAACGTGACGCTGTATGCCAATTGGACGACGAACCCGGAGCCGAGCGGCAATGCGAATTTGACCGCTTTGACGCTTTCGAGCGGTACGTTGACCCCGGTGTTTAGCTCTGACGCCCTAACCTACTCGGCAAACGTAACAAGTACCGTGAGCAGCATCACGGTGACGGCGACAGTCTATGATAGCGACTCTACCGTAACGGCTAGCGTGTACAACAGCGCTGGAACGTTAGTTCTTGGACCACTTAGTTTGACAAGCGAAACGCCATCCCCTTTACTTCCGGTAAACATAGGGAACAACCTCATTAAGTTGATCGTAACCGCGCCGAACGGCACGATGCGTACCTACACAGTGACGGTAATGCGTGACGCCGGGCCATCGTCATCGTCGGATTCATCGAATGACGGATCAAATAGCGGCGGTACAATCGATTTAGTCAAGCCTTCCGTAGTCCCGGCAGGCGGCTTCAGTATCGTCATGAACGGTAAAGAACTGGAACGGGCTGCTACATCAGAAGAAAGTGAGAAGAGCAAATTCACCATCACCTTGGATTCCGCCAAATTGATGACGCAGCTTGAAAGCGCTGGGGAAAAGCCTGTGCTCGCGATCCTTGTCACAACAAACGCAGACCAAGTGTCCGCGGCGCTGACCGGCGATTTGCTCAAGGCGCTGGCAAACAAACAAGGCGTGCTGGAATTTAAAACGCCGATCGGGAGCTACAAGCTGCCCGTAGCGGAATTAGCGATAGACGACCTCCTCAAGCAGCTTGGAGAAGGCGCATCACCTGCAACTGCCGTGATCCATGTGAACATTGCCAAGGCCGACAGCACTCAGCTTGAACTTGCAAAACATGCCGCGGACCAAGACCGGTTCACTATCTTCGCTCCGCTCGTCGATTTCACAATAACCGCTTCGTTCGGCGGGAAGACGGCGAGCGCGGACACATTCGACGCTTACGTGGAGCGTGAAATTCCGCTGCCGGATGGCGTGGATCCAAGCAAGGTCACAACCGCTGTTGTGCTGAACGAGGACGGAACCGTCCGTCATGTGCCGACGTCCATCATCACCCGCGGCGGAAGTTATTATGCCGTCGTCCATAGCCTGACCAATAGCGTATATACGCTTATCGGGCATGCGGTGAAATTTATGGACGTCGAGGGGCACTGGTCCAAAGACATTGTGGGCGACCTGGCATCCCGCATGATCGTAAACGGCGTTAGCAGCAACAATTTCAACCCGAATGCCCCGATTACCCGCGCCGAGTTTGCGGCGATTGTAGTTCGGGCCCTGGGCCTTGCCGACAACGGTAAAACCACATCATTTAGCGATGTACCCTCCGGTTCCTGGTACATCGGGGCGGTGGCAAAGGCGCAGGAATTCGGCATCGTGAGTGGGTACGGGGATGGCACTTTCCGCGGGGCCAAAACCATTACGCGCGAGGAAGCAATGGTTATGATCTCCCGAGCAATGAATCTTGCTGGACTGGATACGAGCATCAGCGATCCAGACGCCGATGCCGCGCTTGTAAGGTTTACGGATGGCGCTTCGGTCCATAACTGGGCCAAAGCTTCCGTTGCCGTAGCCGTCCGGAGCCAGCTAGTAAACGGTTCCGATGCAGGACTTCTACCGGCAAGCGACATTACTAGAGCAGAAACGGCTGCCATCATTCAGCGGATGCTGGTGAAAGCAGGACTAATCGGCAACACCATTTCAGGGTAATACAGTCTCGCCAATCTTGGCCGTCCCAAGGTATAGCTGCCATAGGGACGGCTTTTTGCTATAAGGCAGCACCCGGCGGCTTTTTCCTACATGAAATCAGCCCGCAACCCATCAAATTACATTGTTGGTAGAGGGTATCCTTGTTTATAATGAAACCAACTCATACCAAAGATGAAATAGGTGATTGACGTTGGAACCGGTCTTATTGCATACAAAACTTCACATGCCTCCCCTCTCGCAGGCGACTGTACTGCGTACTCGCTTAATGAAACGGCTGCAAGCGGGATTGGAGCGAAGAGTAACCTTCATTCAGGCCCCAGCGGGCTATGGAAAGTCCACACTTGTCAGTTCGTGGGCCAGTCAGCTGGAGAGGCCTGCCGGGTGGTTATCGCTGGATGCGGGGGATAATGATATTTTCCGATTCTGGCGCTATGTCATTTCGTCTATTGATCTCGTCTGCGAGGGGTTCGCACAAAAGGCAAGGCCCACATTGGAATCCTTGACGCCGGGAGATTATGAAACCTTTCTTGTACAGCTCTTGAACGAATTACATGGGCTGCAGCATCCGCTGGTGTGCATTTTTGACGATTTTCATGTCCTTCATGATTCGAATCTGCTCGCATCCATGACGTTTTTCATTGAATATTTGCCTGCTCATGTTCACCTGTATTTCACAAGCCGCGAGAAATCGGACTTCTTGAAGTCGCGGTACTTCAGCCGCGGGTGGGCCGCGCCGTTACATACGGAGGATTTGCGGTTTGATGCGCAGGAAGCGACTGCGTTGTTTGATTTATGGGAGGATGGCAATTATACGGAGGAACAAATCGGACTGTTGGTTCAGCGAACGGAGGGCTGGGTGACGGGTCTGAAGTTGGCCGCGCTTTCCTTGCACAATATGGAGCAAGCCTCGGCCTTTATACAAGACTTCTCAGGATATAGCGGAGAGGTCGAGCAATATTTGCTGGAGGAAGTGTTCTTGTCCTTGGAGCCTTCGCTGCAGGAGTTCTTGATGAGGTGTTCTATCCTGCAGCGATTAAGCGGACCGCTTTGTCAAACCGTTTCCGGGGATCCCGGTAGCGGGGCTAAGCTGGAGCAGCTAATCAAATGGGGCCTGTTCCTGATCCCGCTTGACCCGCGGAACGAGTGGTTCCGGTTTCATCATTTGTTTGCGGATTTCTTGAACAAACAGTTGGTCCGGCACTACCCCGGCGATGTGCGGAAACTGCAAAAAGCGGCCGCAGATTGGTGCGCGGCGCATGGATTTAGCGAGGAGGCCGTGGAGTATTATCTGGACGGGCAGTTTTTCACCGAGGCGATCCGCTTGCTGGAACCCATGAAATCCGTCTCGGTCCGACGGGAATATTCGACCCTGCGCAATTGGTTGTCCGTCATCCCGGAAGCGATCCTTTGGGAGCACCGGTACTTGTATTTTTCCTATATTTTTTCGCTGCTTTGGAATAATGAGCCGGAGCTCGCAGAGTTTTATTTGCAATCCGCGGAGCAGCGGTTCCCTGAAGATGCCGTCGCTTGGACCGAAGAGGAGCGAAATCGCTTTCTGGGCAACCTCTACTACTTGAGAAATGCCAAGGCATCCCAATACGATATGGACGTTGTCAAAGCGCTCGATTATATCCAATTGTCTCTTAAACACAGTCCCACCGGTACGGATTTGATTTTTGCCCCACCGCATATGCCGCTGTCTCCTTCGATTTTTCGATCGTATAACGGCAAGCGGGGCAAGCATC
This sequence comes from Paenibacillus vulneris, assembly GCF_039543185.1. Taxonomy (NCBI): domain Bacteria; kingdom Bacillati; phylum Bacillota; class Bacilli; order Caryophanales; family Paenibacillaceae; genus Paenibacillus; species Paenibacillus vulneris. Next base: position 22,908 of record NZ_BAABJG010000031.1, read on the forward strand.
TGCCCCGGGAGATGGTGGATACATTTTTCCGCAGAATGATCGAGTTTCTTACTCCGATGCAGGTGCACGACTCCACAATTGTATGCTACGGAGAACTGCTCTACGAGCGCAACGATTTGGAGGAAGCCGAGGAACAATTCAAGCTGGGACTGCAGGAAAACACGCATAATCCGTATCAACCCGAAAAGGTGTACGTGCCCGCCTATCTGTATTTATCGCGCATTGCCAGAGCAAGGGGCGACCTGAATGGCGCGGAATATTGGCTGGAGGAAGCGAAGAAGAAGGCAGTCCGCAGCCAAGCAACGACCGCTCTGTTTTTCATCAATGCGGAGCTGGCCGGGCTTCGAATGGATTGGGGTGACGCTTCCGCGGCGGCAGCCTGGAGGAAAAAGTACGCCGTAACCGGAAGCGACCCCGTATCTATATCTCAATTGTACACGTATACGTTTCTTGTTAGGGTGTTCATCACGGAGGAACGTTATGAGGAAGCGTTGCTGCTTGCGGACAGGCTGTTCGCCCTTGCTGTCAAAGGCCACCGTCCGATGGATGCGCTGGAAATACAAGTGCTGCAGGCTCTGGTGTGGCAAAAAACCGGAAAGACGGAACAAGCCATCTTAACGCTGGAGCAAGCCTTGAAATATGCCGAACCGGACGGGTATATCCGGGTGTTTGTTGACCGGGGAAGCCCCATCTTGCAGCTGGTATCCACCTACATCCAGATGCGCCGCAAAGGCCATATGCGGGAAAGCGAGGCACCTTCGCTTTCCTTCGTCCGGCGAGTGCTTTCCTGCTTCGACCAAGCGGCGGAAACCAGCGAGTTTGCGGACAAGTCCGGGCAGTTAGACCACTTGCTGACGAAACGGGAGCTGGCGATTTTCCGATATATGCTGGAAGGAATGGACAACCAGGCTATGGCAAATGCACTGGGCATTGGCATAGGGACGCTAAAGACGCACATCAACCATATTTACGGTAAGCTGAATGTCAAAAACCGCGTTGAGGCAATTTCAAGGGGAAAAGAAATGCTGGAATAAATCACAAAGGCATGTAAAAGTTTGAGCTTAATAAACCTCGCAACCACGGCTGTTGTAATAACATTGCACAGAAGGCCCGTATTAGTCCTAAAACAAGCTAATCGGGCCTTCATCTTATTTATACTGCCCCCTCCTGCCCCTGCCTCGTTTCACGCCTCTACGCCCTTTCGCCAAAAAAATTTAGCCGTCATTTGTGGTACGGTTCACCTTAACGGGGCTATCGGCGAAAAAATGCGTTGCTATGCGTAGTTCCCAAATGCTTTACCAATTCAGAAACTACAACCATAGGAAGCCATCTTGGTTGTCAGCATTGCATTTAGGGCACAGAAAAGGCCATATATACCCAATCGGTTGAATTGGTTACATATGGCCTTTTGTTTGGATCTCCTTAAACGGGAAACGATTCTCCATACTGCTTATTGTACGATTTTTTTAATTCCTCTAAAAAGGACTCCCTTTTCTTACGGATATCCTGTACATTAATTAGCAGTTCCTCTTCTTCAAGAATCTGCTTTTCGTAATATTCTTTAGCGCCGAACTTGGCCATCCTTTCACGGTAACCAATAATTCTATCATTTGTTGTACGCTCTGCCACTAACCATTCCCTAATAGAACCCTCTAAATCCAATATGATTTCAAGCATATCACTTTTGCTTCCTGTGATCATAGTGTTTACCTCCCCTCTCTCTCTCGTAATTATAAACGACTATGGTAACAACTTCAATTTTATTCCAACAAAACTCAAGCTTGTTTACTCTATTTTTCACACCTAAGTGTGCCGCGTGGTGGCTTTGTTGCCTTCTACAGTAACTTGTATTTTGCTATCCTAAAGCTCCGCAACGCGTAGCTTACCGAACTACTGCCAAAAACAAAAAGAAACGAAGTAAACGGTCAACCCCTTCATATCCGCTCCCGAAACATACATCGAGGTCGAATTTGTAATAATGCCGCCCTCTCCCTTATGCTTTAATCGAATCCGAACCTAAACAATATGGAGGGTTGGGCAAATGTTATCATGGGAGGAAATACGGAGCCAATTCGATAGGCTTCATAGCAGTCAGGTTCTTGTTGATGATGTTTTAACCGATCAAGTGATTGCCTCTTATCAAGCAGAGCTGCTTAACCTGTATGATCGCTGGAGTGGAGTAACTACGGATAATCTCTCTGCAGAGTGATTCCGTGTGATCAGCGGGTGCCCCGAAGGGGCCTTGGCCCCTCTTGGCCCTGCTATCACCTACGATATTCTGTTCGCATCTTTGAAATACCTCCTCACTGGTTCTCTGAGAAGGACGCTTAAAAAAGAGTGGGCTTTTTACGGGGATATCCTCTTTATAATCTGTCTTGAACCCCTCGCCCAGACGTATTATGCTTGATGTAGAAAATCTCAAATCAGTAGTAGAACAATTTCCCATAGGTGCTACAGGGGTGAATCAATCAATAATTTGGTATAATTAAATTTTGATGAACAATGTGATAGGAGAACAATTATGCGAGAGATCGGCAACAAACTGTGTGAAATCATACTTGGTGATTCAAGGAAAGTTCTTCAAGATGTCCCTGACCAGACTTTTCAATGCTGTATTACTTCTCCTCCATACTGGGGTTTGAGAGACTACGGAGTAGAAGGTCAAATTGGTGCAGAAATGGTTGTAGATGACTATATAAATCACTTAGTTGAGGTTTTCCGTGAGGTAAGAAGAACACTTCGGGATGACGGCACACTCTGGTTGAATATCGGCGATAGTTATACCAGCGGCGGGAGAAAATGGAGACAAGAAGACAAGAAAAATAAAGCTAGGGGTATGAGTTATCGTGCACCCACTCCAGAGGGCCTAAAACCAAAAGACCTCATTGGAGTACCATGGAGACTTGCTTTTGCTTTACAAGCAGATGGATGGTATCTACGGTCTGATATTATTTGGTACAAACCAAATTGCCAACCAGAATCAGTTAAAGATAGACCGACTCAATCCCATGAATATCTGTTTCTTTTAAGTAAATCTGAACGTTATTATTACGACCACGAAGCAATTAAGGAACCTTCAAATGATGGGGGAGTAAGAAACAAAAGAACGGTTTGGCATGTGAATACCGAACCGTTTAAAGGTGCACATTTTGCAGTGTTTCCTAAAGGACTTATCCGTCCATGTATATTGGCTGGAAGTCAACCAGATTCACTTGTATTAGACCCTTTTTTCGGTTCAGGGACTGTAGGTGAAGTGTGTCTTGAAACCGGAAGAAGATGTGTTGGAATCGAACTCAAAGAAGATTACGCAAATATTGCTAAAGAACGTATTCGTGCAGTCCAAGGGGCTTTTCTATAAAGGTGTAACAACAAACTGCCAAGTCCCATGAACAACACAAAATTCCTTCCTTATGTGTTGTATTTGTAGTTTCCTTTCACTACCACCGTCAAAGTACAGCTGGTATTTCTGTATCCCATTTTCATCGTACACATGACAGCTTCCTGGCTTCGGGTTTTGGGTGCTGTCATGCCTCATTTTCAATTCTCCGTTTTCTGCTTCTAAAAGCAAAGGTTTTGGGATTTCAACCAGTTCGTATCTCAATTGGCCATCCAATGGTTTAAGCGCACGTAAAGTCAAAATGCGATCATATTTTTCCATGTGCTCGAAGAAGCGATCACGAAGACCGATTAAGTCGCTCTCGTTTTCCCACTTTCCCTTCCCAAGCTCCATAAACTTAGAAATGTGAATCCTATCATCTTTTATAGTAGCGTCAGCTTGAGACTTTAACGAAAATCGTTCTCCGCGTATGGTAATGTCATGCCCGGCGTTTCCTCGTGGGGCTAACTGGGCAGAAATACCCGCCCTTTTGAAAGCACGTTCCATAACATACTCGAATTTATCCTTTGAAAAAGCTCCTTTTGAAAGACAATGATGAAGCCTAATCATATCTCCGAAGTCATATAGAATTGTTTCACTCATCAAATCTGAAGTGCTGTGACGCTCATATTTGTAGGGCATAGAAAATTGATGAACAATATCTTCGACCCATTTAATTTGGGTATTTGTTAATGATGAAATCTTAGTAGTTAGTTCTGTCAAATTTGCTATCATCTCACTACCTCATCTTTGTAGTATTAGTTAGGCCTATTTTACCACAAATATCCTAAGAGGTGTGAGGGCTACACGAAATATAGAACTGTTCCCACTGATGATTGGTTGAATATTTTGTTAATACTACTGGCTAAATGCTTGAACCAGCTCTTTATTAATACGCTTTATGATCTCGACCTTATCACTATCCAGATTGCTTATCAAGACAATAAACTCGTCAGTTGCTTGCCGCCGCGCTGCTTCATCTTTGTTTTTAACAGCGTCATTACGAAATAATTCGGCAGCATCGACCTGGAGAGCTGTATGTATTTTCTCCAAAGTATCTATGGTGAAGTTCCGTTCTCCCCGCTCCACTGCACCGATATACGCATCATCTAAGCTGGAAAGCTCAGCAAGTTGAATCTGGGTAAGCCCTTTGGACTTTCTGATCGTTCTTATTCGTTCTCCGACCAAAACACGCAAATCCGACATATTTACCACCTCTTATTATCAGATTAAGAGGTTAGGCATACAATAGGCAGGGTTCTATAGGCGGTATTGTTGGTTGATTATACTCTATATACGTAGTATATTTGTTTTGATTGACTTGCTATAAGTAGCTAAAATGATACTCCAAACAGGTCTAGGAGGAAATATGTGGATGTTTGTCGAAATATCGTAGAAAACAACTGGGGGTAGTTATGAAAAGGATAGTCATTGTCATGTGTCTGATTCTCCTTTGTGCTTGCGATAAGAATGAAAGTAACCAGAATGAACAAGTTCAACAAAAGGTAAGTTCAACAACTTCACAGCCCATCACTGAAATTATAGAAACACCGTCGATTAATTCATCAACCGCCGAACAGAGCACTACATCGCTTGCTGTAAAAGAAGAAAATGCTAATGTAAATCAGGATGAAACACCATCTGTTGGGCAAATCGATCATTCCGAATTTGACTATTCTAAAATCGATTCCATTGGTGATTGGAAATTAGGAACCCCTTTTTCCCTCGCAAAATCGAAATTAGATGGAATGCAACATGCTTTTAGCAAATCATATGATTATGTGTCATTTTCAAGTGGCTCCTATTTCTTAACGTTTTATAACGGGGTATTATTCGAAATTACTGTACTGGATGAAGGAAAGGGAATTGCCGACTTAGTTGTTGTAGGCGATAATGTTGCATCTGTCATCAATAAACTCGGTGCTCCTTTAGCAAAAATGGACTTTGGGAATTCAATTGATTATGACTATGGTTCTTACGCAGAGCCACCATTATCCGTAAGAATCCAAGATGACAAGGTTATCGCAATCCGAATGAATAAGCACACAGAAGGCGATCAAAAAGAACGTGACCTTTTATCTGATTACTTAAAGGAGTCCGCGGCACATTCAACCCCAGAAAAGGCTCCAGTACAACAAGAGGAACCCAAAGCTATCACCATTGATGAATATGTGAAAATCAGCGAAGACTTATTGAACGCACTTATGCAATACACTCAAATTATGTCCAAGGACATCGCGGATGATGAGAAACTAAAGAAGATTGAAGATATCGATTCCAAATACAACGTATACGATCTATCCGTGGTATTTGAGAATGCTGTTCCGGCTGATGATAAGGATAGCAAGCTACATATTCGATGCAAGAAATTTATTGAGAAAGTTGATTCCCTGTTTGGTACCGGGATGTTCTATTTGAACGTAAAGATGAAAGAGGACGATGAAAAAACTGTAGCTGATTGGCAAAAACAAGCTTCGAAGGAATTGCAAGAAGTTTGGGCTTGGGTTAATCAGCGGTAATATCGAAAAGGAGCTTAATAAACATGGGGTTTGTCATTTTCTTTGGAATAGTGGGTATAGTTACTACCGGGATACTTGTGGTTGAAATAATTGATTTGATTTTCAGCGACTCAAAATCTACAAGACTGCTGAAAGTCATCATGGTACCAGTCGGGTGCTTTTTCTACATCAGAACCTGCGCAAGTGCATTTGGATATACTACCCATGAATTTAGTGCCGAGTCAGTGAGAAATGGCTTTATCGTCCTTATTGCTCCAACAGCCATCTTTATCATCATACTAATCGCTAGGTATGTTTTTGGAAAAAGGTAAGTTACTCCCATTTCCAATATGTTGATGAGCAATTTATTCCAACCTAGAACTTTGCAATATGTAAGAATAGATATTCCTACCTTCATCCCCAAAGCGCCCCTATCGCTCAATCTGGACGTATATTATCCAGAAATCGGCGATAGGGGCGTTTTCTCTAATAAACCTTCATTCCCTCCAGGCAGTAACACTAGAGATGGTTGCATATAATCCTTTATGAATGTAATTTTGTGGTAGTGGTAAAGTTTCGTAAAGGAGATTAGTATCATGAACTTAAATGAACTTTTTAGTGACAAGCCGTGGAAGTTATTTAATCACTACCAACTTGGACAGTATTCGAAAGATCAGGCTACGAATTTCTTCGCTTCTCATGGCTTCCATATTCATTCTACAAGTATTGATCTGGGATATGTTGATTTCGTCGTGAGCTATGGGGAGAATGGGATGAAATGTCCTATAAAAGTAAGATCAATCCGCATGGCGAACACCAAATATTGTTATATTCTGAAAGATCAAATCGATGTTGCCCTTGATAATTATTATCTGTTCTTTATAGTTTACGATACTAAACCAGAGTGCTTCTTGATCCCAGTAAGGGATTTAGAAATTGAGACAGATGTAATTCGCCAATTCAACTTTACAAAACCGGAATATGGGATATATGTTGCAAGAAAAAACCTTCCTCTTCTTGAACCGTATAGAGCCGAGAGTGTGCTTAAATTCTTGAAATAATTAATAGAACTTTTCGATCAATTTCGCCCGGTTGATAATATACAGCATGGGCCGTTTTTCTGGTTCTGAAATACAAGGGATGGTAATCGAACAGCCCGCTACCGCTGTCAGGTGTGGTGATATAAATAAAAACAATAAATCAGATGGTAGTCATAATAAATTTCTATAATTCCAATTTAAAAGCACATGTGGATCAGATGAACATTATTTAATAGGTCTTTCAGATGTTTAAATTCTTCTCCGAGGGCGAAGCCCTCTCACCATATGGAAACATCCCATACATCTCCCATAAGCATCCACATACCACCCACCCCCTATGGGGGTGGGTGTGCTGCTTCGCAGCACAAAAAGAATAGAAATCACCGATTCTGGCACATCTCATGTACTATGTATAATAAATCCCGCTCCATCAGAATCGATCTTCATTCCCACTGGTCGTATGTCTGATTTCAATAAATCACACCGACTTCTCTCGGCTACTGAACGCCATTATCCGCTTCCACGTTCAATTCGAACGTTTAAGATACGCGGTTCTCTCTTCTGTCTCATTATCCGTATGGGCTACGCTGTTAAAATTCAACTCAGCAGCTCGTTACCGATTCTCCCCAAGCATTTACCTATCGATGGATCAGAATGGCAGTATGCCACACCTGCCCGCCCTGTCACCATATCTCTCCCCTGCCCCACTTGCGATCGATGGACGATTAGCGTCCCGGTTATCGCCGGTGGGGCTTTTTGCTTTCGATGGATGCTCAACCTTGCCGCAATCTTCCTGTTTCCTCCATGTGAAGCTCATGGCATGAACTTTCTCCTCCCCGGTTTATTTAGACCAAAGCCCCACAGGGGCCACATAAACCAAGGAGGCTGAAGAAGATGAGCATGGGCGGCTATAACTCCCGGATGACCATTATTAGGAACTGCGCGAAGATAAGGCACTATGGAAGAACAATTTACTCCGCTGGAATGAATCCCCACACGACGAAAGCGCAGCGGCTGGCTGAGATTAACGCGATCAATGCAAGCGAAACAATTTCCAATGTGGAGAAACAAGTTCTCACCACCATACGGGAGCCTGTGAGCGTGGATGAGCGCAGGGCTGCTAGAACCCCGAAGCCGAGACGCTTAACACTTTCTGAACGTGAGGGATTTAAAGACTTGATGGACATGAATTTCACTACAGGCCACCAGTACATCACCCTGACGTACGTGAAAGAAGACGTAACGCTGGACGAAGCGGGGCGCGATTTCGAGAACTGGATTAAGCGAATGCGGGAACGGTATGGGGATTTCAAGTATTTAGGCGTTCGCTCATTCCAGCGCCGCAGCACGCCCCACTTTCACCTGCTGGCTGATCTGCCACGTATTCCAGTTCGTGAATTGAAAGATGGGACGTTCCAGCGTATTTGGGGGCATGGCATTGTCCATGTGAAACGAATCTACAACGCGCCGATGGGCACCGGACGTAACAAGCTCCAGCAGTATCTGCTGAAAAACTTGGCCGAATTCAAAGCCGACAAGCGTTCATATGGGAAACGGCTGTACCTCCGAAGCCGAAACCTAATTGAGCCGGAAGTCGTGAAGGGCGATTATGAAACGCTGAAAGCAGACCTCGTCGCATCAGGGCACACGTTGAAGTTGCTGGTGTCTCGTCGGTTCGATGTGGAGTACCTGAACTATATTGAGCTTGAAACTTATCGAGTTTGAAATAAATTTCGAGTTGGCTGAGGCTAACGAGGAAGTGCTGTGAGATGAGATATCCACAGTCGTTACAGTGATTACCTAATGAAATGAGATGTTTAGAGACGAGACAATTAGAACATAACATATCACGTCCAGCAAAATTGAGAAGAAAGGAGTGCACTCCTAATAATCTTGCGGGGAACTGACCACCAAAATAAGTTTTTACATTTATTTCAAACACAGCATATAAAGTTCACAAAATAGACAGGAGTATAAAAAAATTTTTCGACTTGTGAAAACTGGTGCACTAGTTTTCATTGGCCACACATGCTAAAAATATATTCGAGCCGACAAATGAAGCTTAGGAGGGAGAGCAATGAAGTAACACTCAACTGTGCTGAAACGAAACCATCTTTAACCGGTGTATGCAAAAATGTTGACTAGAAAGCCCAACTTTCAGAGTACTACTCGTTAATGCCTGCATTTATCAAACAAAGTCGAATGTAGCCAAAACCAAACCAACAAAAAGAACGGAGGAAAACTGTTGCAATACAAAAATTTTGATCCGAATGCCAGCCAGCAGTTTTTTCAAGGAGCAGTCCACATCGGGGAGATCAAAGATATTCCCAATGACATGATTGTTATTATGGGGAAATATCCTGGTCAAATAGCACATTATGCGATTACTAAAAGCACACCCAACAAGATTACGATTTCTATTTTCTGTAAATCAAATGAATTTATAAAAACTAACATTGTAGTGAGTGCAGCTTTTGGAGTTGCAAATTATGAGGGCTTCGCGTTACTTGACGCAAATCAAGGAGTGGCCGGCATTGGCAAGGTAAGTTATAACTTTGCCTACAGATGTTATGAAAAAAAGCTTTACTTCTTACGAAGTAATGGAATTCAGTATCCAAGACCCTTCTTACCTCATGAGTACGACCCCGAAACTATAAGGGGGGTCAAAGAACATTTGAAAAAAAGAAACTTGACGATTCCACGAGTAGGGAAACCGGAAGACCATTGGGATGATCCAAGAAATAGTGTACAAGATTAAAAAAGAGCTATCTCGCTCACGATTATATTGCTGCTTTTTGCTTTCGTTAAAAGAAAAGATGATGAGAATGCAATTTGAAAACTGTTTACCTGGCATCCTAAAACCGAAAGCTCTCCAATCGCTCGACCACATGCACCAAGAGTAAGCAGTCATGAAGGGTGTTGCAAAATGGAGACCAACTCAACTGAAAATCAAGAACTTGAACGAATCCTCGACCTACTCGTAGACTTGTTGCTCCCCTATATTTAAACCACTGACAAACCAACTAAATCCATGAATTACCCAAAAGGAGAAGAATGCCACCTACTCCCAAGAGAGCGGGTGGTATTCCGAGAAATCTAAAGCTAAGTCTGTCAAAGCTCATAAGAATGCGGGTTGAAGCTTGCTTGAACTGCACTTATGATTGATCGTATTATCCATTATTTCCCTTTTTATGGAGGTGGTTGATACGAACCTAATTGCGCTTTACGTCCGTGTATCATCGGAAGATCAAGTGGACGGATACAGCATCCCCGGACAACTTGAAGAACTGCGTGCCTATGCTACTGAGCACAATCTTTCTATCTACCGCGAATACGTGGACGATGGATATTCCGGTAAATCGATTGATGGAAGACCCGCTATGCTGGAGCTGCTGGCGGACGCGAAGCAAGGTCGCTTCCAAGCCGTCATCACGTGGAAGCTGAATCGGCTCGCACGAAACCTGGCCGATCAGCTCAAGATGCTGGAGATTTTCAATCAGCACCATATCGGCTATACGAGCCTGACCGAGCCATTCGATTCGAGCACGCGACAAGGTAACTTCGCCTTGCAGATGCTCGGGGTTATCGCACAAATGGAGCGGGAGCAGATCGCGCAGAACACTCGCCTTGGAATGCAGAAAAGAAGCGCGGCGGGTAACTGGAATGGCGGCAATAACGTGCTCGGGTACGAGTGGGTGACCGGAGCCGATACAGAACCACACGTTAGAATGGTTCCGCATGAGGCTAAATTGGTGCAGATGATATTCGATCAGTATCGGTTGGGGAAAGGGTTTAAAACCATTACGAGCCAATTAAACGACGCTGGATACACGACGAAACGGAATAAACCGTTCAGTATCGCCGCCGTTCGCGGTATCCTGAACAACGTCAACTATATTGGCCAGATTCAACACACCGTCCACGAGAGGTTTACCGGAGCTTCCAGCGACCGCTCGAAGCGGATAGTTCAAGGTACACATGAACCAATCATCAGCATGAAGCTGTGGAACGAGGTTCAAGCGCTTCTGAAGCAACGCTCCCAACCGCCAACCAAGCGGATTAACCGGCATTATCCGCTGGCTGGCTTGTTGAAATGCCCGGTGTGTGGAGGTAGCATGGTTCCAGCGCATACGAAAGCTATTCGGAAGAACGGGAGCATCCACATGAACCACTATTACGTATGTGGTAACTACACAAATAAAGGCTTAACAGCGTGTAAGGCAAATGCGATTCCCGCTTCGCCTGTCGAAAACGAAACGCTGTCCCGCTTCCAGCACATGATTACAAACAAACGCCTGTTAAACGAGATCGTTGGTCGAATTAATCGAAGGAGCCGGGAAGCGCAAACACCATTACGGGAGCAGTTAGCACAGATTGCAATGAATCTCAAACAACTGGAAAAGCAACAACGGCGCTGTTACGAGCAATTTGAGAGCGAAGACATTGGTCATGTGGAACTTATGGAGCAACTCGAATCTTTGAAACAAGCTACAGCAACGCTGAACGAATATCAGCGCCAGCTTGAAGCGAAGCTCGCTGAACTCGACAACAGCGCGGTATCACTGAAAGAAGTTCGCCGCGCATTAAAGTCGCTGTTCAAATCGTTCCATACAATCGAAGCGGGGAAGCGTAACGCTTTGCTCCGTGGCTTTATCCAGAGCATTCACATACCACCAGATCGCAATTCTACCGAAATGCATATCCAAGGCACCGCCGCACTTAATCATCTAACCATTTGAAGGGAGATTTTCACAATGACTACTAATAAAACGAAGGTCGCTATTTATGCACGTGTGAATCAAGAACAAGAAGGGCTGGACAACCAGCTTCAAGCGTTACGCGCTTACTGCGAAGCGAATGGAAAGGAAATCTGCGCAGAGTATGTGGACGAAGGCGTGAGCGGGATGAGCATGAAAGGCCGCCATTCACTTCAACGCTTGCTGGAAGATGCGGAGAAGCAGGAGTTCCGTGAAGTGATCGTTTGGAGGGTGAATCGGCTAGCGCGAAATGTACTCGATGTGATGAGTATCATTCGTAAACTGGAAGAACGCAACATTACCTTCCGATCCATTACGGAAAACTTCGATAATAGTACACCATCCGGCAAGTTTGTTCTCCAAACAATTGCTTTAATTACTGAACTAGGGCTGAAAGAGAGTATGGCCGGAGACAGCATTAATGGGTAGGACGATCGCCATGACCAACAAGACCGTTAAAGCGGCTATTTATGCACGTGTGAGCACTGAGGAACAAGCTGAACATGGCTATAGCATTGAAGCCCAACTCGATACGTTACGTGAGTATTGCCAAAAGAATGGCCTGGAAGTATACGAGGAGTATGTGGATGCCGGGATTAGCGGAAAGAGTACGACAAACCGTCATGCCCTTCATCGTCTTTTGCAGGATGCCGAGCAAAATCGATTTGATCAGGTGTTGGTTTGGAAAAGCAGTCGTTTAACCCGAAATATCCTTGATTTACTCCTCATTATTGAAAAATTAGATAAACGCAATATCACTTTCCGATCTACTTCTGAAAACTTGGAAACATCGACTATACCGGGACAAAACATGCTCAAATTGATGGGCGTGATCGGAGAAATGGAACGGACCACCATTGTGGAGAACGTAAAGATGGGTTTAAAACACCGTGCACGATCTGGCCGTCATAACGGCAAGTTGCCGCTGGGGTATCAGGCTGTCGCTGACCCCAGCGACCCTTCGGGGCGCTCCAACGTCATCGTCGTGGAAGCAGAAGCCATCATCATCCGAAAAATATTCGAGTTATACGCCGCTGGCCGTGGATTAAAGAGCATTGCGAATGAGCTAAATCACTGCGGCTACAAAACGAAGACAGGCAACACCTTCTCCACGACAGCCATAAAGGAAATCCTGCATAACCCGTTCTACAACGGAAAAATCCGATATAACCGCTACGAGAACTGGAGCAACAAGCGTAGGCGAGGCAAGAGCGCTGAACCTATCATTTCCGATGGGAAACACGAAGCCATTATTCATGATGCGTTATGGGAGAAAGTCCAATTCCTGCTCCAGAAGAAGTCGTTCACGCCATCCCGCATCTTTGATGGTGAGTTCCTGTTGTCCGGGCTGATTCGCTGTCCGAATTGTGGCTCGGCGATGGTCGCCAGCCGTACCCGGAGCAAGGCGAAGACTGGAGAAATCGTGAATCGCTTGTATTACTCGTGTGGAGCCTTTCGGAGTAAGGGAAGCAGCGTGTGCTCGGCCAATAGCATTCGGAAGCAGGAAGCCGAAGAAGAAGTAATGAATCGGTTAGCGAAGGTACTGTCCAAAGACCGCGTTCTAAAGACCATCGTGGACAAAATAAACCACCGACTTGCGACCCGAACATTACCACTCCAAGCGGAGCTAGAACACATTAAAAGCCAATTAGAACATGCTGAGTCCAATAAGCGGAAATATCTCGATTTATTTGAACAAAGAAGCGATGTAGATAAATCGTTCTTCTCCGGAAGAATGCAGGAGATACAGGCCAAATTAAATGAGCTCCAAGCAATGAAGTCCCGGTTAGAGCTTGAACTAGCGGAAGGCAATAGCTCTCCTGTCGTTTTCGAGCAGGTGCGCGAGTTGATACATGGATTCCATCAAGTGCTCATCGCCGCCCCACTCGAACAGCGGAAAACGTTGCTGCACCTGTTCATCAAGCGAATTACAATGAACGAAAGCAAGATGATCGAGACGATTGAACTTAGCTTCAATGAAAACACGGATTCCTACTTCTCCGATTCCCCTGTAGCAGTAGCGGCGGGGGATTTCCTCCAGCGAAAACAAGCGCGGAAGCGGGAGAAAATCGAAATCACCATCTGAATTTATGAAAATACTTTCATTTCTGCTCGCCTTAGCGATTATGGGGTGAGCAGTTGTTTTTATGGGAACGCGCGTAGAAAGCAACTCATCATTCACACTGCCAGTATGGCGCGCTGGCTATTAAAGTACAAAAACCTTTTATCTGCAACCGAATCGTTATATTACATTTATACAGCTTAACGATGCGGGGTGAGCATGATGAGAAGAAATCAAGATCGACTCAAAGATGGAACGAACAAATTCATGCCCGGCAAGATAGCGGCACTGGTGAAATGGAATAACAGACCATTCTTGGACAAGATGATTGATGATAGTACACCTGTGAAGGAATTGGTGGCTTGGTGTAATAATAATAGCTTCCCGATCAGTATTCCCACCATGTACTCTTACATCAAGCAGCGCCGGGAAGCGATTGTAAACGGACTCACGATGGAACTTCTACACGCGAAGGAAGACCCTCTCAAGAAGTCGTTGGAAGATTCCGCGAGGGATAAGGCAAGGGAAAAGGGAAATACACAGTATAAGGAGAACCGTGCCGAAGAACGCGCTAGGGCCAAAGCCACGCTGGAAAAGGAGCTGGCCGACCAAGACAGCCCGAAACGAATCCGACACGATCTGGAACTGCTGGACGAAGTAATTCAGAAGGGCTTCGACACGTTGAGCAAAATGGAAGTGATTAGCCCCGCCACTGCCATTAAGGCGATGGAGATGAAACACAAGCTAACCAATGGCAGTACAGGTGGCTATACGCACTATGGGCTGGAGGAAATCAAGCTACGTGAGGCTGCGCGTGAACAGGCGATCATTGCGTGTCTCATGGAGTTCATCCCGCAAGAGAAACATGAGGAAGCTGTGAGGCTTATGGACGATGTGACGCGTGAGTATTATCAATCGATTGGCCTTGGCGAGGCGTATGCGCAGATGGAAGCTCGTGAGGCAATGAATGATTAATACAAGCAAAGGAGAACGCTATGGTGGTCGTTCTCCTGGTGATCATTTATGTAACTTCATTGTTTACTAGCTTCTTGAGAATTTTCCACCCTTATTCTCTCCAAATAAGTAACGACCAAATGAGATATTGCCAGCATAAGTTCAACTTCATAATGGTCAAGTGGAATGGTGCTCTTAGTTCCATCTTCTCCATATCTTGATTCTCTATGGTGTCCAACTTTATTCAAGTAAGTAGCAACTCCAGAGAATAATTCCGCAAGTCCGTCCTTTTTCTGTGGTATAAAGTCCTTGAGAAATCCATCCCAAGATTTTTTATCATATGGTCCGCCCCTTTCCTTGGCATCCGAATAAGCCTCCATAACAGAAAGGCACTGCTGCAAGGCATCATGAGTAATACCTCTCTGCATATGCTCTCTTGCAGTCTTTAGATTATCGAAAGCATGCAGCCAACTCTTGTCGTTTAGTAGTGAAGTCGATAACGATAAGCCATACTTAGTTGAATACCCGTAATGTCGTATGAAAGAAAGCCAATCCTTTTCCGGAAAGTGAACTTGATCTTTACCATAGAAAGGGACAATCTCGTTCTCATTTGTATGTATGATTAGTTTGACCTCAATGTCAAACCGCACATCACCATTCCGAATCTCTTCAATATTAGAGATATCATTGGAATCGAATATCCAATCCCACTCTGTGGAATTCATTTGTTCGTTAAAGGTTAGGATAGAACTTTGTATCTGGCCAACCGTTTTCTTAAGCTTGTTAAAATGTGATTTTGCGCTTATTTGAACATCAATGATATTGTGAATACGATTTTTCTGATCAGAAAGTGTTATTCTTCTGAAAATAATCTTGTCATCATAAAAATCCAAATCATACTCCAATCTTAGAGGACATTGGTTCCAAGGGTGATTGGAATGTATCGAACGTTCATACAGGTTAATTGTATACATTTAGATCTAAACCTCCAATAAATGACCTCGAATCTTTGTATTATATGAAGCCACTTCTTCTTAATAAAACTTTAAATTTCATTCATCGACTACTTGGGTGTTTAAAATTTGTTTCATTAGTATGAAAGAGAATTTGACCCCCTCGTTCTCGGTTAGAATATCTTTTAATAATATCCTTGTATCCTCTGTATATTGATTTGGAAATCTTATACTCAAATATGTCATTTTCTTTTTATCCGCTTCCCAAAATCTATATTTCACTTCAGCCCTACCAGAATATTTAGTAAGAAAGCGATCAATTGATTGTCCTTCTTTAAACCAATTACAAATCGATTTACTTATCCAAACCTCGTCCCAACTTTTAAAGAACGGAAAATGAGCAAACAAATTCCTTACAAACTTAAACAACTCACTACCAATTTCACCTTCCATTGGAGGCCTTCGCTTTTTGATCTCTTCAATCACCCATTTAATTGGTTCATAATTTAATAATTCAGCATAGATTGTGAATCCATCTTTGACTTTTGAGAAACGATAATATGGATCTTTACTCCAAAATGAATCCTCAAGAACTTCTTCAAATATGTCATAAAAGCTGTTATAAGCCAGTTTTAAAAATTCTAACTCAGCCTTATTTGGTTTCAAATTATTCATTTTTATATCCTTTTATAAATTAATGTTCCCTTATCTAGGAACTAGCAGCATAAAAGCGTTAGAATCGTTTTGTAGTTTCAGCCAAGACTCACAAAATGACAACCTAGTTCCTTCATCTCTCCCATCTTCTTAGAAACCTGGGCCAATGGTCCGACGTGTGAATCGGTTTTATAGCCCTGCCTCCATTAAGATACTAACCATCCCAAGGTTCTCCATTGACTTTCCAACATGGTGCTAATAAAGATAAATCCCCCACAAAAAAGTTGATTGATCCATCATTTTCGATATATAGATTTACAGAATCAACTCTTTCTTCATGCCTTTCAAAGAAAGCCCTTGTACCATTAGAAAAATGCACCGCAAATCCATACAACCCCTGCTCGTTTGTAAGTAATTCAAACACTTCATATTGTGGTAACTTTATGTATGTAGGATGCTTCTTAAAATGATAAATCCATGATTTCCAGGTTTGAATTAATGCTTCATAAAAAGCGAAACATCTTGTTATTTTTTCACTCACTTCATCAAGCCTCTTGGAATTTGCCGGCCCGCCTTCTGTCCATCTATACTCATCTTCAGTAATACAATAATCAGAATGAACAAAGGAATTTCTGATTTGATCATCAAAAAATGAGTCAATAACTATCTCAAATTCGAAGTCTCCACAACCCTCCGCCAAATTTTTCAACCTCTTAATTTTTGAATTTGCACTTGGAGGAATGTATGAAAATGGGGTCCGTTTATTTGGCCTTTGCATATCATGGAATGGTTTGATAATAAATGGCTTTGAATTACGACATCTCAACAGATTTGCAAGCAATTCATGAACTGCCGTCATTTCTATAGCTTGGCAGTACATAAGTAATGCAACTCTCAAAGAACTTATCCCCTCTTGCTTATTCGCAAAATGAAGGATTTGATTATAATCTTTAAACGCTCGATCCAATTCTACGTACGGGTCCCAGTGTCCATGATGAAGCCCGGTAACTCGAAGGATAGAATAAATAAAATCGAGGGGGGAGCTTTTCCAAGCCTCGGAAAATAAAGAAAGCAGATAATTCTTGTATTCTTCTCTATATTGATCCTGCATTTAACTAATGCTCCCTTCAAGTGTTCAGTTGTTGCGAATCTTAACAGCATCTAGTTACATAAAGAGACCGCACGTGGTTAGGTGGTACATACATATTATGTCCCCGGCGGATTCCGCTTCTCGCTACTACCAACTGAACCCTTGAATCTTTACAGTTGTTTCTCAGTCGTCTGGTTCATTATTGGTCTTTATAAGTAAATTATCCTTGAATATGTTGATAGGGAACAGGGTGAAAGTATGGCGATTACGAGTTTTACTCCTCACCCGAAATTTTTTGCGCCGTCACTTATGGCAATGTTCCCCCGATTAATCTAATCGCCCGGTACACCTTCTCCAAGACAAAGCACATGCATCAGTAGTGCGGATAGGTCATCCGGCGAGCGCAGCTTCTTGAGGTCGCTAACCAAAAATAAATATGGCATTCACCATTTCCACAGCGCGAGACTTCAACGACAGGAAGGCATTTTTTAGCATAGCCCCTTCCACGCAAATAGCCCAGCGGATGGGGCTTTTCCTTTTGACGGAAAGCTCCGCAACGCACGATGCATGAATTGGCCACGAAATGAAGAAAATAACTTAAAGTCTTTTGTGAGGTGATAAAGAACATGGCCAATATTATCAACTGGGGCAAAGCTCTCCGTGTAATTAAAGAGCTGAACACTCTAAATGCAACAGGGTATTTCGATTTACAGAAATTTTGCGAAGTAAAGGGTTTGGATTACGTAAAAATCTCAAATTTTTTGGAAGTTGCAAACTCGATCATCAATGGTGAGTCTAAACTTTATGACATGATTAAAGAACACAAGAAAATTGCGAAACAACTAGCACAGATTCCGGATGCAGATTTACAGTTGACTTTTTAATCAGTAGCAAAATCGTCTGCTTGTTCATCTGGTAACCAAACCACGCCATATTCCGCAGGGGCGCGTAATCGCGCCCCTTAAGCCACGCGAGTTAATGCCAAAATTTTCGCCGTCACTTATGTCACCGTTCCCCGATTAATCTACCCACCCGATACACCGGCTCCAGCAGAGCACATGACCGAAGGAGAGCTTCTTGTCAGCGCGAAATATAAAGGTACTTGTAATCAGAGATAAAATGAGAAGTGGCTTGCTTAGGAATTAATCGAATCGGATCCAGAGCGGGTTCTATTAATGGCCAAATCACAAAATTAAATTACACCATCGAAATCTTCTCGAGTTAATAAAAGAATTGAAAGCACGCCTTGGAGTTACTCAATTTTTAAATTCTATTTCATTATGATGTTTTAAATATGGCAAATGACTCTTGTTTAACTTTACGCACATATCCGGGTTTAACCCAAATATTCGAATGTCGTCATCATTAAGCAAACTCGAGATAATAATATTTCCTTGATCAGAGAAGGTGATGTAGCCATCATTGAACAATACATCGAGGTTTGGTGTAAGCAAGAATCCGTTAAAATGATCCAGCCGTTCTTTATTATCGCTTTTTCTCCAGGGCTTTATATGGGATGCTCTCAGAAATTGGATAGACTTGCTTCCTGTGACTGAGCAGCCCCGCCAGTAGTTAATTAAGTCTAACCTAAATCGGTTCTGACCTACTCGGATTAACGTACTTGACTCTTTTTCTGTACTAATGGGAACTGTATGTTCATTACCATCCAGATCTTCAAATACATATTCGTCATTGCGACTTATTTCAAAAACCCAGAACTTCCTTTCCTTTGAATCTCTTTTTTGTGGTTTAACGCCTCTTCCCAAACAGAACTCGACATACAATCTGTCCCATTCTTTATCCGGTCTTTCATTACCAATCAACCTTCTTATTGCTTTATTTGTTTCACCGCCGTTTTTCTTTATATTTTTGTTATGGAGTTCCTTAGAGTTGTTGATGTATCCAATAAATCTACTCGGAGCAAAACTTGTTTTTATATACTTATCAATAAAAACAACAAAACAGTTACCTGATCCTAATCGTTCGGAGTAATACTCAAATTCACTAAAGAAATACTCATTGAAAGTAAAGATGTTATCCACTAATTGATCATGTGATTTTATAAGCATTTTTTCCCCACCTCTTCGTTACCCTCAATTCTTCAAGAACAAATACTTCTTTAGATAAATTACATAGTATCAATAACCAGTGCCAGAGGTATACCACTAGGGAACGCAGGTTATTGGGCAATCGCATTCCACAAACTCACCAACATTCCTTACCATAGCCACTCCAATATTTTTCGCCGTCACTTGTGGTAAGGTTCACCGCGCATAATCTTAAACGCGCGGTAAATCTGCTCCACCAGCACCAGCCGCATCAGCTGGTGCGGCAGAGTCATGCGCCCGAACGACAGCTTCAGTTCGGCGCGCTGCAGCACCGCGGGGGCTAGCCCTAGCGAGCCCCCGATGACGAAGGCCACGTGGCTGCGCCCGTAAGTGGCCAGGCCCTCCACATGCCGCGCGAGCTCCTCGCTCGAGAGCGGCTTGCCGTCCAGAGCGAGCGCCACGACGTAGGCGTCGCTCTTGATCTGCGCGAGGATGCGTTCGCCCTCGCGTTGGCGCACGAGCGCCTCCTCAGCGGCGCTCATGTTCTCCGGTGCCTTCTCGTCAGGCACCTCGCTGATCTGCACCTTGGCATAGGGCCCCAAGCGCTTGACATACTCCGCTATGCCCTGGACCAGATAAGACTCCTTCAGCTTGCCTACGGCAACAATCTGTATTTGCATACGCTTTGCAACATCCTTTTCTCTGCTTTTTTATGAGAGTCGAAATAAAAAAAGGCCCCGTCTTCCCGGACGCAGGGCCTCCACACACTTGCTTGCCGTTCTTCCGCTACACAACCAAGAACTTCGGACGCTCCAAGCACCGTTCACAATGAGCGGGCGGCTCCCACGCGGGAAAGCGGGTTTCATCCAAATCTACAATATCCGGAGCATCCTCATATTCGTCGACGAATTGGTCTATAGCGATCTCCAAATGATCCTTGCACACTACATACATAATAAGACCCCATTCTGTTCTGTATAATTCCCTGCTACCGGTCCGTCAGCTCCGCCAGCGTCACCGTGGCCGTCGCTTTCTTGCCGGCGCGATAGTACGTGATGCTTAGCTTATCGCCGATTGCTTTCTGGCTATAAATGTACTTGCGCAGCGCAAGCGTGCTGTCTACCGGCTTACCGTCCAGCTCAACGATGACATCGTTGGTTTTCAAACCGGCATCCTTCGCCGGTCCGGTCGCTTCAATAACAATAATACCAGTTTTCACACTTGCAGGCAGCTTTAATACTTCCGTCCCTTTAAAAGATTGCAAATTTTGCGTCACGACGCCGATATATGGCCTTTTAATCTTGTGATCCTTGATTAAGGTGTCCAGAATCGGCTTCACCGAATTGATAGGAATGGCGAATCCCAGTCCTTCCACTCCCATATCCGCTACCTTCAGCGTATTGATGCCTACGACCTTGCCTTCCAGATTCACCAAGGCGCCGCCGCTATTCCCCTGATTAATGGCTGCATCCGTCTGGATGACATCCATTTCCCAATCGTACTCGCCCTGCTGTCCCAGAGACACCGGGATGGTCCGTTTGGGCCAGCTGATAATGCCCTTCGTCACGGTAGGATCGTAGCCAAGACCTAGCGGATTCCCTACCGCTATAGCCGTCTCGCCGGCCTTCAGCGCGTCCGAATCGCCGAACTCGGCCACCTGCTTAATCCCGTCCCCATCCATCTCCAGAACCGCCAAATCGCTCATCTGATCGCGGCCTACCAGCGTCGCCTTTCTCCGGTCCCCGGTCGAGGTCACAGCCTCCAATTGATTGAAGCCTTCCACGACGTGATTATTCGTCACAATCCGAACCTTATCTCCCGCCTTCTGAAAAAGGATACCGGAACCGAGCCCCATAGCCCCTGGCATCCCACTTTTGTCGCCTTCCTTGTTGTAGGCCACAATGCTAATGACGGTAGGGCTTACCTTTGCCGCCGCGCGAACCACGGAATCACTGGATTGCTGCTGTTCATCAACAGCACCTGTGGAGCTGGGAGCCTTGCCACCTTCCGCAGCAGAAGAGACTGGCAGCGCATGTTCGGCTGATTCACCGCCTCCGCTGAACAGAAGTACAAGAACCAGCATCACGGCCGCTCCGCCAAGCCCCGGCAGCAGCCATGGGGGCTTCGTCCCTTTCAGCCAGCTGCCGCTTGGTTTCCCCGGAGGCGTCCATCCATTCCATCGCGAAACCTTGGTAGAATAAAAATCGTCATCGAACAAACTCATCGCTACCCGCTCCCTTCTCTGCCTGCAAGCAGAGCTGCCATTCTAGTAATCTTTCAAACTTTTACGAAAAAAAAGGAATGTTTTACCCATCGTAAGACTAGAATAAGAGTATGAACCCGGTAGCATTCCAAGAGAAGCACACCCGACAGTAAACTCTGTTGCTTCAAGGGGAGCGCCCAATAACTCGTTGTACGGAAAGGATGCTTAAACCCTATGAATCGTATTTTCAACCATTTGGAGCAAGTAGACTTGATTGCCAAGGTAGCCGACTTGAAGCAAGCCCATTACCAGAATGCATTGCTGGTCAGCGCTCTTATCGAACTGCTCGTAGAAAAAGGAATCATTACCGCTCAAGATATTGCCGTCATGTCCTCCCAGCTAGACGCCGCTTACACTCCCGAATTGGAGCTTAGTCCTCATCCAGGTGATCCCACTCCGTAGCCCGGTCATAATATGTATCCATAAGCCGGGCGCGGTGATCATCGGGAGCGAGACGCTCTTCTACTACATTATTCACCGTAAGCCTGGCCAAATCCATCATGTTATGATCCCGGCTCAAGTGAGCCAGATAGACCCGCTTCGTTCGGGAGGTCATGATATCTACGAGTCCGGTTCCCGCGGCTTCATTGGACAGATGGCCCAGATCGCTCAGAATGCGCCGTTTGATGTTCCATGGATATCTTCCCATTCGCAGCATCTCGATATCATGATTCGATTCCAGAATCAGCACGTCGCTGTCCTGTATCTTCTCCTTCACCTTGGAGCTCATATACCCCAAATCGGTTGCCAGACTCAGCTTCTTGTCTTCATGATAGAAGCAGTACCCTACCGGCTCCGCCGCATCATGCGAGATGCCGTATGATTCTACCTGAAGGGAGCCGAAATTGCGCACCTCGCCAGTCTCCATCACGCATCGCTTATCCTCGGCTATTTCACCGATATGCTTGTTCAGCTCTTCCCAGGTCTTCTCGTTTGCATAGACGGGCAAATCATATTTTCGCGCTACCGCACCAAGCCCCTTAATATGGTCCGCATGCTCATGCGTCACCAGTATCGCATCCAGCTCGGAGGCGGACATATCCTTCTCCTTCAGCAGCTGATCGATCTTTTTGGCGCTAAGCCCCGCATCGATTAATACTTTGCCCTCATCCGTTGCAACAACCATCGCGTTCCCTGTAGAACCGCTCGATAACACTGTAAAACGCATTCCCATGACTCTTTCTCCCATCCTGACAACTTGCTTATGCTACTTTTTGTTTTTTTGCGGCGGATCAACCGCCCCGTTTAAGGCATGAACATAATAGATATCCCCGTTGCCGACCACCCGCCAGTAAGGTACTAGGAACATCGTTTGGGAATTAAACGTCTGCCCGTTGTGGTACCCAAGCATAATGCTGCTGACGACCGTCCCGCTCGGGAAATAATTCTCAATCAGACTGCTAAGCACCGTGTAGGGGGAAATCACCTTTTGCTCCTTCTGTTCCCCTTCCTGCTTCACATTCGCATACTCTTGGCGGTACGCCACGACCATCCCGTTTTGCTCAGTAAGCTCCAGCTTGACCTCGAACATCGGGTACGCGCCATACAGCTCATGGAATACATACGTGCCGTTGGTGCTGAGCACCGGATCGTACAAATATTTAT
This sequence comes from Paenibacillus vulneris, assembly GCF_039543185.1. NCBI lineage: Bacteria > Bacillati > Bacillota > Bacilli > Caryophanales > Paenibacillaceae > Paenibacillus > Paenibacillus vulneris. The sequence goes on from NZ_BAABJG010000031.1 coordinate 46,208, forward strand.
CCATGTTCGGAATAGCCGCCCGTGCCGCAGCATCCCTGGAGCTTCCTTTGCTTAACAGGGGACTGTATTTAAACGGTGTCTCCAAGGGAACCGGATTTTCCATCGTCAGCTTCTCATCATACTGAACGACAATCTCCTTCATTCGAGGCACTTCTTTTGGCATCTCCGCGGTAATTTGAATGTTTTTGCTCTTCATCAGCCGCTGGATCTCCTCCGTAGCGCTTGCCGTACTCGGGTCGAATTCCAGCAGGTCAGAACGGGTCGTCCACAGCTGGTAGCCGAGCACCAAATTCAGCAAAAAGAACGATAGGATCAATATGGTTTTCGCTCGACTCCAGTCCATGGGTTCCCTCCTGACATCACTTTGCTCCATCGTTCCGAACTATCCTTACTCCAAAAATTCATACGTGCCATCCCGCAATTCAACAGTCCACGCAGGTACCAATTCCATCTTCTGATCCCCTATGATAGGCCGATACCCCGGGAATATGGAAATCACCGCATTTTTCTTCGAATACTGGTTCAGCTTCGCATCGAGCTCCTCACCGTATTTGAGCGCAACCTCCCGGCTTGTAACGCCCTGCGAATCCGGAATGATTGTCGACCGCTCGTAGGTGGAGACGATCCCTTTTTGCAGCACCATCTTGATAAAGCCGATATTGTCGCTATGCTGGTTGATCACCGGAAGCGACCCGTAATACTGCCTGAATAAGAAAGCCTGATTCACGGGAAGAAGGCGCTGCGGGACCTTTTGCACCCCGTACAAGCCATTCCAGCCCCCATGTTGGTTGACGAATTGCACGGCGGATATTAGGTTATCCTGCACATCGATTTTGCTGTCAGCCGGTGCTACGGGGTCTGAGTAAATAAGCCAATGCTGATCGTTCTTCAGCTGCAGTCCCCGCTTCGCGTCCGTATAAATCTCCGTTCCGTCCCATTCCGACAAGTTCCTTGTAATCGCCGGATCGACGAAAAAGGTCCGTTTCAATTGATCCCCTGTGAATTGGGTATAGGCCAATCTATAGCTTGGGAACGATAACGGCTTGGTCGGCAAATAAAATTCACCGTCATACTTGTACGGTACCGGATTTTCCACTGCCATCAAACGCTCAATGTCCTTGGCGGAAATATCCGCCTTCTGCACCTCATACACCGTGCTGGCCGTGTCCGTGAACAAGATCGTGCGGACCTCATCCTTCGCTTCCCTGGCAATAATCCATATCCGTGTAATGATATCGTTATCCGACGGCAGATCGCCTTTCAGCTGCATAATGCGCTGTAAGATAGTAATCGGGACTCCATCGCGGAATGACAGCTCGATCCCCTGCTGCTTGCCCCGGACCTCATCCATATTCATATTCAGCGCAGAAACCGTCGTCTTGCGAAAGCCGGAAAGTGTCCGCTGCTTTACGCTGTCCAGCACCTGATTGTATGCAGCTGTATTCGGGTAGAGCACCGTATGTGCCTGATTGCCCATATGAAGGACAATTTGGTCGGCGAACAGGAGATCCTCCAGCTTCGCCTGCGTACCTATAGGATCGGTCTTTACATAGTCTTGCTGAACAAGAGGATCGAACTTCGGAGAGCTGTAGGATAAGTAATAGGTCTGAACCAGGCTAAGCCCGACCAGCAGCACCAACAGCCATGTTTTCAGCTTATCGATCATATCGCAGCCTCCTCCATCGTGTATGGTATCGTGAAGGTGACCTTCGTTCCCTGCTCCAAATCAGACTCAAGCAAAATCGTTCCGCCATGCGCCCTTACTATTTCCCGGGCAATCGATAGGCCCAGTCCTGTGCCTCCCATACTGCGCGATCTTGCTTTATCGACCCTGTAAAACCGTTCGAAAATTCGGTTCAAATCCTTCTTGGGAATGCCAATTCCGTTATCCTGCACATTGATTTCCAGCAGCTTCGGATCGGGACGATGGGCCCGAATCGATATATGTCCTCCATCGGGCGTATATTTTATCGCGTTGGAAACAAGGTTATCGAGCACCTGGTCAATACGGTCCCTGTCCAGCATAATTTCGCCGACGGAAGGCTCGACATCCATTTCGATCTCAATGCCCCGGTGCTCGAGCTGGAAGGAGAAGCGGTCGACCACTTCCTCCAGCATCTCGGCCACGTCCGTGATTTCCCTGCTTATAATCGCCTGCTTCGAATCGAGCCGGGACAGCTGCAGCAGATCAGTAACGAGTCGAATCATCCGCTCCGTTTCATTGCGCGTGACGCTGACGAATTTCCCTGCCAGCTTAGGCTCTTCGAGCGCTCCATCCTCCAGAGCTTCCAAATAGCTCTTGATCGTTGTGAGAGGGGTTCTAAGCTCATGTGATACGTTGGCAACGAACTCTCTCCTCGATTCTTCCAGCTTCTCCTGATCGGTCACGTCCTGAAGCATGGCAATGGTGCTTGCCGAGCCTTTTTCCTTGCTGTATACCGTCGTGAAGCTTACTCTGACGGATAAGTGCTCTTCTTCGACTTCGTGGTAGAACTGCAGCATCATCGTTGAATCTTCCGCTTTCTGATGCTCCTTCATGGTCTCTATCGTGATGCCGAGCACCTCGGGAAGAGGCCGTCCAATGGCCGCATCCTCACTAAGCTGCAGAATTTGCTTGGCCCTTCGGTTGATGACCATGACCCTCCCGTCATCATCGGTTGCGATCAGCCCGTCGTTCATATTCGTCAAGATCGAGGCCAGCTTTTCCTTTTCCTCCTCGTTCAACGACAAGGCATCCTTCAAGCGCTCCATCATGTAGTTGAACGTTTGGCCGAGCTGACCAATCTCGTCCTTACCCAGTACAGGGACCTTATCGTTAAACCGGCCCTCCGCCACTGCCGTCGCCTGCCGGGTAATCGCTTTGATCGGGCTGGTAATTGTAGCGGATAGCATAATACCCAGCACTGCCGTCAACCCCAGGGCAATGATCGTACCTGTGATAAGAAATTGATTAATCCTGTTGATCGTATTGTACAGCTCTTCCATGGAAGCGATAATGTATACCGCTCCGTTCACTTTCACTCCTGACGCAACCGGCTTTGTAATAATCATCTTGCGGACCCCGTCAAAATCGGTGAACATCCGCTGATTATCCTTGATCCCCTGAAGCGCCCGGCTTACCTCCGGCTGCGTGTTCTTCTGCCCGATAATGCCCTGATGAGTTACCATAGATGTCGTCAAGACGAACCCGTTCTGGTCGATAATCTGAATTTCCGAACCGCTGTTCGCAAACAGCTTGTTCACCACATCATTCATTTCGGCATTCTTCTTCGGGTCTCCCTGCCGGGTCTCGTCATTCAAGTACTTTTCCACCCATTGGGTTAGCAGAGCCGCTTGAATATTATGCGATTCGATGAAATCGTTCTTAAAATAGCTTTCCAGCGTCCGAACGAAGTAAACCCCGATCAGCTGCATCGCAATCAGGATCAGAAGCACGTAGATGATGATGATCTTCGCTTGAATCGATTGAAAGAAGCGAATCCCCTTCATGGCTTAGAAGCCTCCGCTTTTCGGATTGCGCATCATATATCCCAGCCCTCTGCGGGTCAGAATATATTCGGGGTGGCTCGGATCATCCTCGATTTTTTCCCTCAGCCGGCGGATCGTCACATCCACGGTTCTGACATCGCCGTAATATTCAAATCCCCAGACCGCCTGCAGCAAATGCTCACGGGTCATCACCTTGCCGCTGTTTTTGGCCAAATACTGCACCAGCTCGAATTCCCGATGGGTCAGGTCCAACGGGACTTCATCCTTATATACGACATACATATCCGTGTCGATAAACAGGCTCTGAATTCGCAAGCCCTGGCGCACCTCCGCATCCGATTGCGAGGGGCTCTGCGCCTTCGCTTGACGGCGCAAATGCGCTTTCACCCGCGCCAGCAGCTCCCGGGTTCCGAAGGGCTTGGTCACATAATCGTCTGCCCCAAGCTCCAGCCCGAGCACCTTATCGATTTCGTTATCCTTAGCCGTCAGCATAATGATGGGCGTATTGAGCCGTACGCGTACCTCCCGGCACACATCCATCCCGTCTTTCACCGGAAGCATGAGGTCGAGCAGTATCAAATCCGGCTCTTCCTTGAAGGCAAGCTCGACGGCCATTCCTCCGTCATAAGCACAAATCACCTCGTGCCCTTCCTTCTCCAAATTAAATTTCAATATATCCGCAATCGGTTGTTCATCATCGACAACGAGTATTTTCGCCATCTGTTCGATCACCGCCTATGAGCAAACTTAACCTATTTGACCTGCTTTACCCAAATAAACCGTATTCCTATCTTACCACACCTTGATGCAAAAAGAGACATGGTCAAGCAGGTTTCCCTGCTTTTTCCATGCCCCTTTTTCTGTAAACGATTCTCTCTATAAAAGATAAATGAGTGCTTAACGGCTCAAGTATTTCAATGGATTTTGCGGCGAATCGCTTTGCTGTACCTCGAAGTGCAAATGTACCCCGGTGGAGTCGCCCGTACTGCCCATATAACCGATTTTTTCGCCCTTCTCGACGATTTTGCCGGTGCTCGTATAGATCTGGCTTAAATGCCCGTACAGCGTCTTATAACCGTTCATATGGTCAATGATGACGCAATTGCCGTAACCGCTCTTGACCCCGGCAAAGATAACCTTCCCGTTATCGGAAGCCAGGATGTTTTTGTTAGGAGACGTCAAGTCGACGCCTTTGTGGAACACTCCCCAGCGGGTACCGAAGGTACTCGTGATGGTGGAGGATACGACCGGCCAAGCGAATTTGCCTGTGCCCTCTCCTTTAATAACCTTCGTTCCTTTACGAACGACAGCCTTGACCGGCTCCTGAACGACTTCCTCGCTCAGCACCGTTTCGTCCGTCATCAATCCGTTCACTTTGGTCACCTGGATCATGACTTTCTTCATTCCGTTCTTACCCTGCTTGATCACCTCGGAAGTACCGGCACGCATGCTGTCATCCGTCTGGTATTCCGTATCATATTGAATCTCTTGGGATTCTACTATTTTCTCTACCGTACGAACGGCAAGCTTCGGCTGCAGCACAGTCAAATCCAGCTGCTGCCCTACTTTGATCATATCGTCGCTGATGGTAGGATTGTTCTGATAGATAACCTGCTTTGGGATATCCAGCTTCTTGGCTATGCAGGATACGCAGTCGCCCTTCTCTACCGTGTATTTGGTCGGTTGAACATCACCGGTCTCCAGCTTCTTCTTAAGCTCATCGGGACTCATGACATCCTGCGGCTGAATCTGGATTTCCTTCAGCTCTACCTTTTGAACGAACTCTACCTTCTGCAATTCTACTTCGGCGGCAGGTGTAGAAGGCGATGCCGATAACACCCTGACCTTGCCGGATTCCTTCTTCTTCTCCAGCGCCGAGTTCTTGATATCCTCCAGCATCTGATCCGCTGTCTGTTCATCCTTCAGGACGCCCATCGGGTTCCCGTCGACAACAATCTCGGTTCCTACCGGATAGGCGGTAATAGCTTCAGAGACTTTCTCTAACACTTCCTGATCGTTCGTGCTCGGCATGAAAGCCTTTTCAACCTGGAATGTGACCTCTGGCTCTTTTACCTTCATCCGAACAAACGAATTATTTGTCAATTCCTTGGCTTTGGTTTGCTTAACTTCCTCTACCTCGGTCGTATTTTCAACGACTCCGACGTCTTGGCCGTCAATCGATACGTGATAAACATTCTTCAACCCTGCTTGTACATAAGCATTCCCGCCCCAAACCATTGCAGAAACTACACCCAATACCGAGATGGTTTTTACCAGCGTCCATTTATGTAAAAAAGGATTTTGATTCACTGTATGATTATCAGATAGCTCTATTTGTTGTTCTGTTGTTGGCTCGACCCTCGTTGTAGCAGTCAAGTTGCGTAATTGGATGGAAGAGAGCTTCTGCCTGGACTTGTCCAGCTTCTCCTTGATCCAACTCATTCCCCTGAAAACTGTCATGTTCTACTCCTTTTAAGCGATTTTCTACGAAATATACATAAAAACACCTAAAATAGGGACAATAACCATGTAAGATGATTTCTTTTATCAATTTACCACAATTCGTCTTCTTTTTTCAACATTATTCACGGGGCTGCAGAGCCGTTAACGCAGTTTCGTGGCAGGGGTGTGAAGTCAAACTATGGAAAACCTAACGGCATTTTTCAAAAATAACTCGGAGATGAACCAAGCGGCTGCGGCACTTCGAGAGCAAGGTGTCATTGATATTCAACAGTATTCCATGGATCATGCGCCCACTTCGTTGGGCATAACGCCGCTCCTCCAGTCCAGTCTAGCCGAGGAAGCGCATGACGATGAGTTTCGTTACGTCCTGCAGGTTGTCGTCGAATCCTCCCGCTTCCGTCAAGCGGAAGATACGTTAGCCCGTTATGGAGCCCGGATTTAGCACAGCTTCACGCAAACAAGCCCCGCACACAGCCGTGCAGGGCTTTTGCTTCTTGCTATGTATTACGGATCGACTTTAATCATCGCAAGCAGCTGCGCATATTCGTCAGGCTTCAAATATTGCTGCAATATGGTTTCTATTTGCTTCAATTCTGCTGCTGTTATTCCATCCTCCATTAAAGAAGAGATGGTTTGAATCTCTTTTTGAGGCACGCGTGTTACGAGCATATTGAAAATTTTATTTTTCTCGTCATTGGACAATTGTTCTTTCTTCTTCGTAAACTCCTCGCCGGATACGACGATCTTCTTGCTGTCCTCTCCGCTAATGATCCCGCTTCCCGCTTTATCCGACTGGGCCTGCCCGCTTTGATGGCCGAAGACGGCAATCGCATCCTCAGGCGGCTTCTTGGTGGTCGAGCCTCCGTCCTTCGGCGTTGAAGATGAAGGGTCGGAGGAACTGCCGTTCCCGTCCGTCGTTCCGGAACCGTTTGGTGCAGACGGATTGGTGGTCGAGGTGCCTGAATCTATCGTTCCCGTTGTAGGGATATCGGCTGCTGAATCGCTTTTGGGCGTGTTAGACGCCACTTTGCGTTGTGAAGGAGAGGACGATGTCCCCGGACCGAACCATCCCGCTACCTGCTTACCCATTTGAGAGGTGAATTGAGACCAATTAGGTGTCGCGCTCACCGCAGACTTCAAATTATATTGCTCTAACAGCATATCCGCATAAGTGCTGACCGCCCAAAAAGTAGAGGCTATACAAACCGCAGACGTTATTACAGCGCTAAGAACCAGCTTCACCAACCATTGTAACCCTTTCATATCCCACTACTCCCGTCAGTCTGTTATGCATCTCCCTTCATCAGTATTGACGACATTAGCCAAAAACAACCATATATTTGCGGAAACTTTGCTGGTCCATATCTCATCGTTTCTGGCAATCTGGCGGGTCGAGCCACCCAATTTACAAAACTCTGGAAAGTCAAAAAAAGAACCCCCCAATAGACTTGGGAGGTTCCTGATATCTAACACCGATTAATAAATAGGCCTTACTAAATTCGTCTGCTCACGGTTACGGCCTACCGAGAAAATCGCAATCGGAATACCTGTAAGCTCGGATACACGCTCTACATAGCGTCTTGCATTTGCAGGCAGATCCTCCAGCTTGCGAACGCCGGAAATATCCTCGGACCAGCCCGGAAGCTCTTCATACACCGCTTCACATTCAGCCAGCATATTCAAGCTTGCAGGATAATGCTCAATCACTTCTCCGCGATATTTATAAGCCGTACAAATTTTCACGGTTTCCAGACCTGCCAGAACGTCCAGGGAGTTCAGGGACAAGCCGGTAATTCCGCTTACGCGGCGGGCATGGCGCACAACAACGCTGTCGAACCAGCCGACACGGCGCGGTCTGCCTGTTACCGTACCGTACTCATGGCCTTTCTCACGAATCCAGTTGCCTATTTCGTTATGCAGCTCTGTAGGGAAAGGACCGTCGCCTACGCGGGTCGTGTACGATTTGGCTACGCCGATGATTTGCTTGATCTTCGTCGGACCTACGCCGGAACCGATGCACACGCCGCCGGCCGAAGGGTTGGACGATGTAACGTAAGGGTAAGTCCCTTGGTCAATGTCCAGCATGACGCCTTGAGCGCCTTCGAACAATACCTTCTTGCCTTCGTCGATCAGATCGTTCAATACGACCGAAGTATCGGTAACATAAGGACGAATGCGTTCAGCGTACCCAAGGTACTCGGCAATAATAGCCTCAGCATCCAGGCCTTCGCCATTGTATACTTGCTTGATCAGAACATTCTTCTCGGCGACCAAAAGACGAACCTTGCGTTCGAATTCCTTGGCGTCCATCAGGTCGGCAATACGGATCCCGTTCCTTGCCGCTTTATCCATGTAGCAAGGGCCGATCCCTTTACGGGTCGTGCCGATTTTGTTATCGCCCTTGCGCTCCTCTTCCAATCCGTCCAAGAGAAGATGATATGGCATAATCACATGAGCGCGATCACTGATTTTCAAGTTATCCGTCGAGAAGCCATTCTCATGGATATATGCGATTTCTTCCAGCAAAGCGCCTGGATTAATAACCATGCCGTTGCCGATGACGCATACTTTATCGTTGTAGAAAATGCCCGATGGAATCATCGTTAATTTATATTTCTTTTCATTGATTAAAATCGTATGGCCAGCGTTGTTACCGCCCTGATAACGTGCTACCACTTCTGCAGATTCAGCGAGGAAATCGGTAATTTTCCCTTTTCCTTCGTCGCCCCATTGGGTTCCTACTACCACTACCGTAGACATGCGCATAACCCCCATCAGGTGAGTTTCACCTTCACCTTTAATTGGCCAAAAGGCCTTAAGCACCAACAATATTTTATCAGTCTACCGCGGCAAAGTCAATAAAAAACGAACAATGCCACAAGGGGCTGTAGCATTGTTCGGAAATCATTCTTATATGCCTTCACATATGTTCCCCGTGCAACAATGTGCGCTTTAGCTGGCCGGCTCTTGATGAGTCCGATCCAGTCCGACGAACTTATTGAAGTTTTTCAGGAATGCCAATTCGACGGTGCCAACCGGGCCATTCCGCTGCTTGGCGATAATAATCTCGATAATGTTTTTCTTCTCGGACTCTTTGTCATAGTAGTCGTCGCGGTACAAGAAAGCAACGATATCGGCGTCCTGCTCGATCGAACCGGACTCCCGCAAGTCGGACATCATCGGCCGTTTGTCCTGACGCTGCTCCACGCCCCGGCTGAGCTGCGACAGGGCGATGACAGGAACATCCAGCTCACGGGCGATCTGCTTGAGCGTACGGGAAATCTCGGATACCTCCTGCTGCCGGTTATCTCCTTTTCCGCGTCCATGGATCAGCTGGAGATAATCGATCAGGATCATTCCGAGTCCTTTCTCCTGCTTCAGCCTGCGGCATTTGGCGCGAATATCCGCCACGGTTACCGACGGGGAATCGTCGATATAGATATTGGCCTCGGACAAGGCGCCGATCGCCATCGTCAGCTTCTCCCAGTCATCCGATTCGAGGAAGCCTGTCCGCATACGGCCCGCGTCCACGTTAGCCTCCGCACAGATCATACGCTGTACGAGTTGGGCCGCGCCCATCTCCAGACTGAAGATGGCGACGGTCTCCTTCTCGCGCACCCCTACGTTCTGCGCGATGTTCAACGCGAACGCCGTCTTCCCTACGGAAGGACGGGCCGCAACAATAATCAAGTCCGACCGTTGAAAGCCGGACGTCATCTTGTCCAAATCCTGAAAGCCCGATTTGACTCCAGTCGCTCCCCCTTTATTGTTATAAAGGAATTCGACCTTATCAAATACCTCCATCAGCACATCGCGTATGGCGATGAAGCCTGTACCCGAGCGGCGCTGCGAAATCTCGAGAATCCGCTTCTCCGCGTCGCTCAGCAGGTCCCCTACGTCATCCGCGGCTGCGTAGCCTTCGGTTACAATGTTCGTTGCGGCGCGAATCAACCGCCGCAGCATCGACTTCTCTTCGACGATCTGCGCATAGTAGTCGATGTTCGCCGCAGTCGGCACCGCATTCGCGAGCTCCGACAAATACTTGATTCCGCCGATTTCCTCCAGCTGCTGCTTGTTCTGCAGCCGCGCCGTCAGCGTAATCAAGTCGATCGGCTCATTCTCCTCCGCCAGCTCGATCATCGATTCGAAGATGCGTTGATGCGAGGTGCGATAGAAGTCATCGCTCGTAATACGCTCCATCGCGGTGACAAGCGAATCGCTGTCAAGCAAAATAGCACCGAGCACTGCCTGCTCGGCTTCCAAATTTTGCGGAGGGATGCGATCCATAAACATGCCTTCGTTCAAGCTCGTCTCCTCCTCAAGTGTTCTTGGGGACAACTTACCGTCGAAGCGCCGAACCTAGAATGGAACGGCGCTTCAATGAAATGGCATGATACCGATATTATTCTTCCGTAGCATGAACCTTCAGCTTCGAGGTCACTTCAGGGTGAAGCTTCACGGCCACTTCCGTTACGCCCAGCGTACGAATCGGCTCATCCATGATAATTTTGCGCTTGTCCAGCTTGATCTTGTGCTGCTTCTCCATCTCTTCGGCTACCTGCTTGCTCGTAATGGCACCGAACAATCGGCCGTCTTTACCGGATTTTGCTTTCAGCTCAACCGTAAGCGACTCCAGCTTTTTGCCAAGCTCAACAGCCTCGGCTTTCTCCTGATCCTTCTTGCGCTGCTCCGCTTTTTTCTGCGTCTCCAACACTTTCATAGAAGATTCGTTCGCAGGTGCAGCCAGCTGCTGCGGAAACAAAAAGTTGTTTGCATAGCCTTCGGATACGTTTTTAACTTCCCCTTTTTTTCCTTGGCCTTTAACATCCTTCAGCAAAATCACTTTCATTCGAAAAGCCCCTCCTCTGCTTCTATCTCACTTAAAATTTGCTTTAATCTTTGTACTGCTTCCTCAATCGTGCCTTCCAGCTGGGTCGCCGCATTGGTCAAATGGCCGCCTCCGCCCATCCGCTCCATAACGACCTGAACGTTCATTTGGCCGAGAGATCTCGCGCTGATGCCGATCAAGCCGTCCGGGCGTTCGCTGATAACAAAAGACGCCATGACACCCGTCATAGTTAACAATGTATCAGCTGCCTGCGCAATGAGCAACTGAGAATATTTGCGATTCGGTTCCGTGACCGCCAAAGCGATGTGGTCATACAGGATGGTCGCATTCTTAATGACCTCCGAGCGCTGAATATAGGCGTCCAGATCCTCCTTGAGAAGGCGCTGGATGAGCGAGGAATCCGCCCCGTTCCGTCTTAAGAAGGACGCGGCCTCGAACGTCCTGGCTCCCGTACGCAGGCTGAAGCTTTTGGTATCCACGACGATGCCTGCAAGCAGTGCCGTCGCCTCCAGCACGCCCATCGTCAGCCGGTCGTTGAAATATTGCAGCAGCTCCGTCACCAGCTCGCAGGTAGATGACGCATATGGCTCCATATAGACCAGCGTCGCATCTTGAATGAATTCCTCGCCGCGGCGGTGATGGTCGACAACGAACTTGCGCTGCGTCAACTGCAGAAGCTTGGGCTCAGCTACCATGGACGACTTGTGCGTGTCTACGACGACAGCCAGCGTACGTCCGTTCGTGATCTGCATAGCCTGCTCCGGCGTAATGAACCAGCGGTTCAGCTTCTCGTCCTCATAGATCGTGTCCATCAGCTTCTGAATCGAAGGATTGACGCCCTCGAGAACGATGTAGCCTTCCTTGTTGCTGACATGAACCGCTTTAAGCACACCGATCGCGGCGCCGATGGAATCCATATCCGGATAGCGGTGGCCCATAATAATAACCTTGTCGCATTCCTTGATCAGATCCCGCAGCGCATGGGAGATAACCCGGGCTCTTACGCGCGTGCGCTTCTCAATGGCGTTGGAGCGGCCTCCATAGAAGGACAGCCTCTCCCCTACCTTGACGGCTACCTGGTCGCCGCCGCGCCCCAGAGCCATATCCAAGCTCGTCTGAGCAAGCTGTCCGAGCTCCGTAAGCGAATCAACGCCCGAAGCGATCCCGATGCTTAATGTGAGCGGCAGCTTGTTTTCAATCGTCAGGTCCCGAACCTCGTCGAGAATTTCGAACCGGGACTGCTCCAACGATTTCAAGCCTTTTTGATTCATCAGAATCAAATAGCGGTCCGATGCGGTACGGCGCAAATGAACGTTGTTTTTCTGCGCCCACTCCGTAATTTCGCCGGTGACTCTCGCCATCATAATGCTGCGCGTCTGGTCATCCATGCCTTGCGTCGCTTCCTCCAGATTGTCCATCATGACAATCCCCATAGCGAGCCGCTCTTCCTCGTATCTCGCGGATAACGTCTTGTAATCGGTAATATCGGTGAAATAATACAGCCTTTCATCCGGCTTGACTTGTACAAGATAGATGCATTTCCCGACCGTTATCTCAACCTTCAGATCCTTGTCCTTACGCGTCTTTAGAGCCGGGAACAGCTCATGGACGGACTCGCCGATCAATGTCTCTTTTCCCAGCATTTTCGCCACGAACGGATTGTGCCACTCCACGACCTTCTCTTCGTTATAGAGGAGAATGCCGATGGGCAGCTCATGAATCACCTCATTGCCCGCCTTCTTGATCCGGTGGGACAACGTGGTTACATAGTGATTGAAATCATTACGAAAGGCCTGCTCCGCCTTCAGCGTGAAATAGGCCAATACCCCGCATAGAAACAAGGCGATCACACTGATCACCCATTGGTAAATCATCAAAATAAATATCAAAACGGTCAAAAGAGCAAATATCCATACGATATGCAAGCCGTGCCATCGCTTTAACAGGAACTTTGGCATTCCACTCGCCCCTAATCCATCATTATTTTCGCGTCATACGTTCACGGATCGGAAACGCTACGTCAAAAACCCCGAGCATGCTGAAAATAAAATAAGCTGGCGGAAAAATTAGCAGCAGTACAATGCCGGCAATAGGCAAGGTCCGATTCCAGCGATTCATATGGGCCACGAAAAACAAAAACGCCAGAGCTTGAATTGCAAAAGCTGCCGTCAGCAAAGGAAGCAGATTGATCAATATGGTGAAAAAGATCGAGTTCGTGTCTTTGACGAAAAACTCCATAAACAAGGCAATCATATAGTACCAGACAAAGGAACGCGGCAGCATCCACTCCCGCATCGGCTTAAACGCCGGAATGGACTCTCCGGAGCGGTTCAATATTTTTCTGGACAGCCAATGCGCTATCACGACAAGCACTAATGAGATGCCGATCATATAGAGCGGCAGCATTTGGCTCATCAGCTGAATCAGCATATCCTGATCCAGAGCGATCATGCCCTTGAGCTGATCCGGCAGCGTGTTGATGCTTTCCTGCATGAATTGCTTGATTTTATCAATCAAATTGAAGCCGAACAAATAGCTGACGACCAAGCTTAACAGAAGCTCAGCCAACAAGGTCACCGTTCCTGCAGTCAATACCGTGCGGGCAGGAGCCCTCTTTTTATACAAATTCCCCATTTGAATCACGGGCGGCAAAAAGAACAGTGACATGGATACCAACAGGATGCCTGCCCATCCCCCGAGAACCGAGGAGGTAAGCACATAGACAATGACCAGGCTCACGCCGTAATGCAGCAGAAACCGCTTCGTATCCAGCTTTACGAACTGTACAATTACCGGGATCATCAATAAACAAAATGTAACGATACTAAGCGGTGTAATCACCGAAAGGAGCAATAAGATCGTCGCTACGCTCCAGCCGAGCATTCGTACGGAACCTTTCCCCAACACCTTCACCTCTTACGCAAATGTTCTTCCAAAGCGGATATATCGCCATACCATTCCTCTAACTGATGTCCATCTTGCCTATGCTTCTTCATTTTCTCCAAAACCGCTTCGTCTAAACTGCGCAATGAGATGCCGAGACGCCTTCCGAGAATATAGCAGCAGGCTACCAGACTTGCCAGACCGTCTACTATTTTATGATGGCTGCCTTCCCAAATGCCTTTTAACAAATGTGCCATCTGATCGACGATTTCCGTTTTGAGCCATTCAATGATCTTGGCCCGCTTTGCCAAATCCATTTCCCGATCCATAAGGGATAACCGCCTTTCTTTTAGGCTGACACTTTAGATAATTATACCACAATTCTAAACCTTTTGTTCGGCCAGCCAAAGTTTGAAGCAATAATCAATGATCTCTCTTCTGCGGATAATGCCGATAAAAACCTCGTTATCATCTATAACAGGGACGTAGTTCTGGTTGGTTGCGAGAGTGATCAAATCCTGCATCTGCTGGTCAATGCGAACCGGTTTAATGTTCATATGCTGCGAGACGTCCTTCAGCTGGACCTTATGCGTATTCTCGAATCCAATCTCCGGAGAATGCTTCAGCTTCCAGAGCAAATCGCCCTCGGTAATGTTCCCTACATACTTGCCGTTTTCATCCACCAGCGGAACTGCAGAATAACGGTGGTATTCCATTCGCTCCAATGCCTGGCGCATCGTAGAATGAGGGGATAAATAAATGACATCCTCCTTAGGCAGTAGAAAAAAAGCGATATTCACTTTGAAGCCACCCTTTCCAATCTAAACTTCCTTGGTGCGATCCCTTTTATCATACACTATGATTCGGAAGGAAGATATACAACGACCTTCTGAAGCTCCTTCTCTATTTTACCAAAAGAATAGGGACGCTTCATCCCTGCCTTCCCCTGCTGCTCCGGCCGCCCGCGAATAAGGCCCGCAACAAGACCTCTTCATATGAAATAAACGGTCTCTGTTTTATAGTATAAAAGGTTTCCAGAATGAGGACGCCCTTTTTCTCAAGAAACCGCCCTTATCCTGATCAGCATATTGGGAAAAACAGGTTTTATGTCATTTCTTACGCAAATAAAAAAAGACAGCCGGTTTCCCAACTGTCTTCTTCGGTACAACAATTACTCCGTTGTGTATGGCAGCAACGCAACTTGACGGGAGCGTTTGATCGCAATCGTCAACATACGTTGGTACTTAGCGGAAGTACCAGTGACACGACGCGGAAGAATTTTACCGCGCTCGCTGATGAACTTCTTCAGCGTTTCGATGTCTTTATAGTCAATGTGTTTGATTTTGTTTACAGTAAAGTAACACACTTTACGGCGCTTTCCGCCTTTTTTTCCACCACGACCGCCGAATTTACGCTCGCCGCGCTCTTCGCCGCCGTTGTCTCTCTTTTGGAAACTCATCGTATTCAGTCCTTTCTGCGTTAGAATGGCAAATCATCATCGGAAATATCAATCGGTTTTCCATCATCCTGGAACGGATCTTGATTGTCACGTGGTCCGCCGTAGCGCTGTTGTTGACTTTGGCCTTGCCCTTGGCTGTAGCCTCCGCCTCCCATACCCTCTTCACGATTTCCACCACTGTTAGCGGACTCCAAGAAACGAACATTATCGGCAATAACTTCAGTCACGTAAACACGACGGCCTTCGTTATTATCGTAGTTGCGCACTTGAATTCTGCCTTCCACTGCTGCTAATCGGCCTTTACGCAAATAATTGGCACATGTCTCAGCAAGCTGACGCCATGTCACAATATTGATAAAGTCCGCTTCACGTTCACGCTGCTGGTTCGTAAAAGGACGATCCACGGCCAGCGTAAATGTTGTTACAGCAACGCCTGACGGGGTATAGCGCAATTCGGGGTCACGAGTCAGCCTTCCGATCAGAATCACACGATTTAGCAACCTTAAACCCTCCCAGCATGTCAATTACGGCACGGATGCCCTGTATTACGCTACGTCTTTAGTGATCAGGTAACGAATGACTTCGTCAGAAATCTTCATCACACGGTCAAGCTCAGCGATAACTTCGTTGTTGGCGTTAAAGTTAACCAACACGTAGTGACCATCACGGAACTTGTTGATCTCATACGCAAGACGGCGTTTGCCCATTACATCGTGTTTCGTAATTTCGCCACCGTTGTTGATGATGCCTTGAAACTTCTCAATCGCAGCTTGAACAGCATCTTGCTCAATGTCAGGACGAATGATGTACATTACTTCATATTTGCGCATGGTTTCACCTCCTTTTGGACTAACGGCCCCTCTTATGAGGAGCAAGGAGCGAGAATTTCAATTACTATCAAAACTCGCACCATAATACTATAGCAAAATCAGAGCCTAATGACAAGTTCTTTAGGGCAAGTACGACCACTTTCTTCTTATTAAAAATGGTTTGGTAAATTTTTTAGCTCATGTAATGAACCGGTCAAGGAAAAACTAGCAGTACACTTCGCACAGGAGGTGACCAGTATGGGCGAATGGAGCCAGTTCAATCCTGGAGATACAGCTCCCAATGACGGCGAATATATGGAGATCGGGGAGAATGCCTTCCATATGGGGATAAATAACCCCAAAATCATTTCCTTGAAGAAGGGTGAGACCTTCCCGGAAACCTCCAACCATAACCGCAAGTGGAAGCGTAAGTACTAGCCTTCTTCTCCCTCTGCGTTGGACATCCGACGTTCAGAGGGGGTCAAAATTTCATCAAAGGAGCCTTTCCATGAAATATACCGTAACGCTGCTTTTTGCCGCTTTCGGCGCCGCACTCAGTCTGGTGCATTATTTCGGCCACCAATCCGAGCCGATTTACATTTTGTTCTACTGCCTGAGCGTGCCCGCCTGGTTCTATCCTATTGTAGGCACCACCAATGTGAACCCTGTACTGCTCTATACCCTAACCATTCTCTCTTGGGCGGTGATCGGCTATTTCGTTGATCTGTACTCTGTTCGTAAGAAAACCCATTCTTGAACCGGCCGCCTCCTTATGCACACCTTCATGCAAAGGAGGTTTTTCTTTTCATCCACATGTGGATAAGTCAGAACAAGGATTTATCCACCGATATGCGCCGATTTATTAACATTTTCTGAGCCTTCGGACGTTTTCTTTTTATCCACAAGTCCTCTTCGTCTTCGTGAACCCTCCGCGGATCCATCCAAGCCAACTGCCCTTGACCCTCCCGCTTTTTTTGATCCATACAAAGGCTTTAAAGACTCACCCGGATTCTCCTCATACAACAGCACCTTTTTAACAGCTTCATCCATACGCTTCCAGGTCATTATGCTATGGGTTCAGCTTTTCAATCGGCCTCCGTTTCAAGACAACAAAATAGCCCCAACCAAGTGGAGCGTTGCCTTTGAAGCTTTTCAGTACTTTACGGGGACCCCAGCGCTAGATAATAAAAAAACGACTCTTCTCAGAGTCGTTATCGCTGGTATTTTTGGTGGCGGAAAGAGTGGGATTCGAACCCACGCACGGCTTGCGCCGCCTAGCTGATTTCGAGTCAGCCCCCTTGGGCCTCTTGGGTACCTTTCCGCATTAAAAAGGGACAAGTGTTATTCTATCACAACACCTACCCAAAAGGCAAGCCCTATTCCAACTTAAAATTTGGATTTGAACGAAGAACCCTTTTCAGCTTGCTCTCGAACTTGGCTCTCGGCACCAATACGCTGTGCTTGCAGCCAACGCATTTAATTCGGATATCCATGCCCAGCCGAATAATTTCCATTTCGTTAGTGCCGCAGGGGTGAGGTTTTTTCATTTCCACGATATCGCCCAATTCATATTGCTTGCGTTCCATGCTCACTCCCCCTTTTCATTTTTATGATAATTGACAACCCGCGGATAAGGAATTTCAATGCCATGCGAGTCAAAAGCTTTTTTAATCTCCGCATAGAGCTCTCTAGCTACCGCGAACTGCATATTCGGCTTGCATTCCACCGTTACCCTCAGCGTCACATTCGCACCGACCAACGCCTGAACTCCAAGCACCTCGGGCTCCTTCACCATGTTGACGTTCGTCTCGTAGTTTTTACTTACGGTTTGCTTCATGATGGCTATCGCTTTATCCGTATCTTCCTCATAAGCAATAGATACATCGACTACAGCAATGCTGTTGTTAACGGAGAAATTGGTGACCTGCGTGATAGTGCCGTTCGGGATGATATGTACCTCGCCGGTCCAGCTTTTGATCCTGGTGACCCGAAGGCCGATTTCTTCGACGGTGCCTTTGAAATTGCCTGTCTGGATAACGTCGCCTACGGCAAATTGATCCTCGAAGATGATAAAAAATCCGGTGATCACGTCCTTAACCAGACTTTGCGCCCCGAAGCCGACGGCCAAACCGACAACGCCAGCTCCTGCCAGCAGCGGCTCCAGCCGGATGCCGAATTGGTTCAATATCATAAGCACCATCGTGAAATTGACGGCATACTTAATAATATTCCCCATCAGCTTGCCGATCGTCCGCGTCCTTCTGACATCGAATTTCAACGGACTTTTTTCCCGTTCGACCAGCATATGCTCCAGTGCTTTATTGGCGATCTTGATGATGATTCTGCCAATGACATAAATCAAAATAATTTTAATGATCGTAAATAGGACATTCGTCCAAACAGCAGGATCCGAGATGTATCCCATAATCTGCTTCTGGAATTGCTCCCAGGTTGTCATTGTGGCTCCTGCTTTCTCGTCAGCAAGGAACAGATGAAGCCACTGATCCATGCTTTACACCACCTTATAATTCCATGTTAACATACTGATCACCTATTTTGGAATAGATGCCTCTTATCTCCACTCGTTCTTCCCTTACAATACGCTTGACTTCTTCAAGGGATTCTTCGGGAAACTCCAGCGATAGAGCGCATCCCGCCGTAATTTGCTTCGGGGTAGGACACATGTCGTTCTCGATCTCGGCATATTCCAACAGCATTTCCGCACGCAGAGCCTGCTGGGTTGAATCGAAGGCCATCAACAGCATGGCTCCGCCTCCTCTATTTTATTTCCAACGTGACGTATAATTCGCAATCTCTTTCCGTATACTAGTAAAAATGTTTATATACTCCTAGTAAATGGAGGGTTATTATATGAAACTGCCTTTTCATAGAGACAAGATGACCGCTCAGGAAACCGAGAAGGACAAAGTCGTTGAACCATTCAAAATTCAGCACACGGAAAGCAATATTATTGAGCTTTTGTCCGACAAGCTTGTTTCCATTCTCGAACAAGTCCCGTCGCATCAGCCTATCATTATCATATGTGTAGGAACCGATCGCTCCACAGGAGACTCTTTGGGTCCCCTGGTCGGCACGCAGCTCAAAAAATATCATTTGAACGGCATTCATCTCTATGGAACATTGGATCAACCGGTACATGCTATGAATTTGAAAGATACGTTATCCTCCATCCATGACCATTTCACGAATCCGTTCATCATTGCCGTCGATGCGTGTCTTGGTCAGCTAACAAGCGTTGGCTGCATTCAAGTCGGCGACGGACCGGTTAAGCCAGGCGCTGGCGTTAATAAAGATTTGCCTCCGGTTGGAAATATGCATATTACAGGAATTGTAAATGTCGGCGGATTTATGGAATACTTTGTCCTTCAAAATACCCGTCTCAGCATCGTCATGAGCATGTCCGAGGTTATCGCCAAATCCTTTCAAGTCGCCATCTCCAATTTGTCGCGGCTAACCGCTCCTACTTCTTTTGCACGACTCGATTAATGGCTTCCTTCTCTTCCGGCGACAGCACATATTGCGATTGTCCTTGCGTTACCGGCTTGGCATACACATAGGTCTCCTCCCGGTTATGAATCCCTGTCAGTACAACGCCATCCAATTCATCATCCAGCAAAGCAACGGAGAAGCTTAGATCGCTTCCGTTCTGAGCGAAGGCATTGTAACGGTATACACCCAAATTGGATTTCATTTTTCTCATCTGCTGCGCAATCCCGGCAATTTGCTGCTGGGATTGTTTTGCTTGCTCCTGCAATTCCTGCGTCCGTTGCTGTAAATCAATGAAGGCTTGCTCCACATTCAAGCCGCTGTCTCCATTTAACATGCTCATATATGTTTTGCGAAGCTTGTTCAGCTTGCTCCATAATGTGATGACCAAAATAAGAAATATAACAATGACGGCCGTCATCGTGATGACCAGGACCCTCATGTCAAGCAAATCAAGCAATTCCCCCATACTCCTATCCCCCTGTGTAAAATGGCACGCTGTCGCATTCTATCATAATCTCATTTTAGATGAGCTGCAATTTCTTTTACGGCCTGGATAAGCCGTTCCGCTTCTTCATCCGTAGTAAAATAGCCGACACTGGCCCTGACGGCACCCCGTTCCATGGTACCTGCACTTTCATGCGCCAATGGGGTACAATGAAATCCGGCCCGGACAGCAATCTGAAAGGAGTGATCCAGAATGAATGCAACCTCCGAAGAATCGGCTTCATGGATGGTAAAAGGAATAATGCCTGTTTTATTTTGCCCCAAATCCGGACCTAACACCTTTACGCCATCAATTTCCAGCAGGGAGGACATAATATATTGCGTTTGATCCCATTCTTTTTTATGTATCTTCTCTACGGTTTCTCTGAGTACGAATTTCACGCCCTCGTTCAGACCGGCAATTCCAGGCGTATTTTGCGTACCTGATTCATAACGATCCGGTCTTACGGCCGGCTGATCGATGGCTTCCGATTGACTTCCCGTTCCCCCATGAATCAGCGGCTCCAGTTCAAGCTCCGGATGAATATACAGCCCTCCCGTTCCTTGAGGACCCAGCAATCCTTTATGCCCCGGGAATGCAAGCATGTGAATGCCCATTTGCTCCACATCGATGGTAAGCGTGCCCGCTGATTGCGCGGCATCCACGAGAAACACGATATTGTTTTGTCTGCAGAGCTCCCCTATTTGCTCAACGGGAAGTATGCTGCCCAACAAATTTGAGCTGTGACTGCATACGAGCAGCGTCGTTTTATCGGTAATCGCAGCGGCTACATCATCGATATTTAATTCGCCTTTCTCGTTGGTCTGCACATAAGTCACCGTAATCTGCTTGGTTCGCTTTAAATATTCCAACGGTCTGCGAACCGAATTATGCTCTACCGACGTACATACAACGTGATCGCCGTCCTTTACAAAACCTTTGATCGCCTGATTCAAGGCCATTGTGGTGTTTTGCGCGAAGGAAATATCGTTCGGGTTTTTCACTGCGAACAGCTTGGCAAGATGCTTTCTCGTTTCAAATAATGTCCGGCTGGCTTTGACCGCCATCTGGTGGCTGCCTCTTCCCGGGTTGGCCGCATACTGGAGCATACATTGCTGCATAGCCTCCAGCACTTCAGGAGGTTTAGGCCAAGATGAAGCAGCATGATCAAAATAGGCTATATTCACTCTCTTTCCGCTCCCTTCCTTCACAAAAAGTAGCATACCTAGTCTGCCCTATATTCAAGGGCGCTAACAGGGTATGCTACGGTCCATTGTACCACCAGTTTCGCGAATTACGAAATCTTCCCTTGCAGAAGATCCAGTAACCGATCCAAATCATCTTTAGAAAAATATAGAAGTTCTATTTTCCCTTTATTATTGTTATGTTTGATCTTAACGGTAGTCCGATACACTTCTCGCAAAGTTTCTTCAAGCTGGTTAATGTACGGGTCTTTTCGTTTGGAGTTAGCAGCCGGCTTCTTCTTGGCCGATTTTTCCTCAATCCGTTTGACTTCCTCTTCCAGCTCACGAACGCTCCATTGCTCCTTGATGGATTGCTCAGCCAATGCTTTAATCAGCTTGGCATCCTTTAATCCAACTATGGCTTTGGCATGGCCCATGGTGAGTGTTCCACGTGAAACATACTGCTTCACTTCTTCCGGCAAATGAATCAAACGCAGGAAGTTAGCAATATGAGATCTGCTCTTGCCGACCTTTGCTGACAGTTCCTCTTGTGTTAAGGAGAACTGATCAATCAATGCCTGGTACGCTACAGCAATCTCCATAGCATTCAAATCTTCACGCTGTACGTTCTCGATTAATGCAATTTCCATCACCTGTTGATCGGTGAATTTCTTAACTACTGCAGGAATCGTTGCCAGCCCGCATACCTGCGATGCCCGATATCGGCGCTCACCGGCAATAATCTCGTAGCCTTTCAGCACACTTCTGACAATAATTGGCTGAATGACTCCGTGTTCTTTAATCGAAGCGGCCAATTCATTAATAGACTCATCGTTAAATGTTCTTCTAGGCTGATACGGATTCGCACGCAGCTGCGGAAGCGGAATTTCCACGACTTTATCATCGTCGTTAATGCTCAAAGCAGGCAGCAGCGCATCCAGCCCTTTTCCTAATCGTTTACTCAAAGTGCGATCACTTCCTTTGCGAGCTCCATGTAGACTTCCGCTCCCTTTGATCGCGGATCATAGGTTATAATCGATTGACCATGGCTTGGCGCCTCACTTAATCTAACATTTCGCGGAATAATGGTTTGATATACTTTTTGCTGGAAGTACTTCTTCACTTCCTCGATTACCTGCATGCCGAGATTTGTTCTTGCATCAAACATCGTAAGCAGTACACCCTCGATTTGCAGGTTCGTGTTAAGATGCTTCTGAACCAAGCGAACGGTATTCAACAGCTGGCTCAATCCTTCCAAAGCGTAATATTCGCATTGAATTGGGATGATAACCGAATCTGCAGCCGTTAAGGAATTCACCGTTAAGATCCCCAAAGACGGAGGGCAATCGATCAAAATGTAATCGAACAAGTGCTTGACCAAATGCAAAGATTTCTTCAGCCGAACCTCGCGGGAAATCGTCGGAACAAGCTCAATCTCGGCACCCGCCAGTTGAATGGTAGCAGGAATGATTTTCAAATTCGGAATTGCCGTATCTACCATTGCTTCTTTAGGATGAATATCGTTAATAATGACATCATAAATACAATAAACTACGTCCGCCTTATTAATCCCGATTCCGCTAGTCGTATTTCCCTGGGGATCAATATCTACCAAAAGTACTTTTTTTCCTAATGCTGCTAAGGATGCACCCAAATTCACGGATGTTGTCGTCTTCCCGACACCGCCCTTTTGATTCGTTATTGCAATAATCTTAGACAAAATCATTTCACCTCAATAAAATACTAAGTACGAGTATAACCAGGTCATTATACTCACGAACATCTCAGATCATCGGGACAATAGGCAATTTTCGAGCATCTACATAATTATCTACTACGCGAAGTCTTCCCTTACGTGGTTTAGCTGTACGGCCGCTTCAAAAACAAGTCACCACTGCCTGCAAAAATGAAGGAAAAATGACTTTCCTTGTCGATTTACAGATATAGGGCCGCGCCGGGGCATAGAATGCATATCACTATGTACTGAAGCTTCCTTCCCCAAGTGGTCAACCCTCTAATAAAGATGAACGACCGCATGCATGCTTTTGGTTTTATCGCCAAATAGAATTCTTCTATTCGATAACCTCGAATTTTCCATTCTATGATGGTAAAAAAAACGTCTGTCGACGTCTTTTTCAAAAAGTGATTGTTTCCCACGCTCACGCACCCGGACTGTCTTCTTGAATTGTCCAAGCTCATACAGCCACAACCAAAGGAAGCCTACTGCTAGAAAGAGAACCTTTCATTAAAGCATTCGTAGGCATCGGAGTTTTTACGGTGCTTCGCAAAGCACCCGTTCATTTGATGGAAACAAAAGCCCCATTACGGAGCTTTTTCTCTATATCACATATAAAAATGTCTACTTTCCTATCATACTATATTTTTTAACGTTTTGGTATCTTGATTACGATTTCATAGTGATCCTCATAATCCTGCTCCGTCGTGTTAATCTGCAGACCGGATGATGTGACCATGTCAACGGATTGCCGAATCGTGTTCAACGCCAAACGAACATCCTTTGAGAATGAAATCCGTTTGGATTTTTTCAGCTTAACCGCTTCCTTAAGCAGCTGGATCCTTGCTTCCGTCTGCTTGACATTCAGCTCCTTGGATATAATATCCTCCAGAACCTTAACCTGCATCTCTTCTTGGTCAAGCGACAACAAAGCGCGTGCATGCCGTTCGGTAATTTTTCTTTCCATTAAAGCGTTCTTCACCGGTTCGCTAAGATTCAGCAATCTGATTTTATTCGCGATTGTAGATTGGCTTTTGCCAAGCCGCTGAGCCAGGCTTTCTTGCGTTAGCGAATGAAGGTCGATAAGCTGCTGATACGCCATAGCTTCCTCTATAGCAGTAAGCCCCTCCCGCTGCAGGTTCTCAATCAGCGCAATAGAAGCCGCTTGTGAATCGTTGAAATCACGAATAATAGCAGGCACGGTCTCCATGCCCAGCTTCTTAACCGCTCTCCACCGCCGTTCACCGGCAATTAATTCATATAGATTGTCCCTAACCCGTACAACGATCGGCTGTATGATGCCATGAGTTTTAATGGTTTGACACAGTTCATCAATGCGTTCATCATCAAAAATCGTTCTAGGCTGATACGGACTCGGAACAATATCGTTTACTGGAATATTTTTAACTTCATCAGCCGAAGCTTTTTCCGTAAATCCAAACAACTTTGAGATCTGTTCTTTCATTCATTAACCACCCGATCTTTTGCCATAAATATGGACCGATACATGATAATTTTGCTATATGAGTATATAATTCTCCAAAAATATGAAATTTCCTGCAAGGCTTGTATATGAAAAATAAGTGAACAAAAACCGACGCAAAGTCAATAAAAAAAAGAAAACCTCTTGCGAGGTCAACTATTCAGAATGGTCCTGTCTTCTAGCATGTTCCACGTGAAACAAACCGCTATGCGGATGTTACACTAGCGAACTAGCGGCGTCTTCAATGGGGCTCCTGCTTTTCTCGGATACTTTGCCGGTGTCGCCGCTGTCTTCTCAATAACAATAAGATGTCTCTTCGATGCTTCCTCGTCCGGAAGCTCCAAGCGGTGTGTATGTAAGTACTTTCCTTTTAGCTCTTTTAAGCTGAATGCCGCTTCCGCCAGCTCCCCCTCCACTTCACTGCCCTTCATTGCAATGAACTGGCCATGAAGCTTGACGAACGGCAAGCAAAATTCGTTTAATACGGCAAGCCGGGCCACTGCCCGGGCTGTCACCATATCATAATGATCGCGGTGCTCCTTCTGTCGGGCAATATCCTCCGCCCTGCCATGAATGCAGCTCACATCGGTAAGCTTGAGCTCTGATTTCAGATGGTTTAAAAATTGAATTCGTTTGTTCAACGAATCAATAATGGTTATCTGAAGTTGCGGAAAAGCAATCTTTAATGGAATGCTGGGAAAGCCCGCTCCCGATCCTATGTCAGCCAAGCTCCGCTTGTCCTGCAAGCTCGTAAAAAAGGAAACGGAGAGCGAGTCATAGAAATGCTTTGTATAGACTTGCTCTCTCTCCGTAATGCCAGTCAGATTCATCTTTTCGTTCCACTCGACCAATACCTTGAAATACGTTTCAAATTGATCCAGCTGGTATTCGGTTAGATGTATCCCATTCTCTTTAAGCCGATCCTGAAACTGTGCTTGTATAAGATCCATATTAACCTCTGGCTGCAACTACTTTATTATAATGTTCCAAGTGTACGAGAAGGATAGAGATGTCGGCAGGTGTTACACCGGAAATCCGGGATGCCTGACCGATCGAGATCGGACGGATTTTAGCCAGCTTTTGCTTCGCCTCCGTCGCAATTCCGTGGATTTCATCATACTGAATATCGTCAGGAATTTTCTTTTTCTCCATCTTTTTCAACCGGTCAACCTGAGCCAGCTGTTTCTCGATGTACCCTGTGTATTTCACCTGGATTTCCACTTGCTCCATCACTTCTTCCGATAGCTCGATCGAGGATGGTGAAATAGCATGAATATGGGCATACGTTACTTCCGGACGACGAAGAAGCGTAAGCAGATCAACTGAGTTGACCAGCTCAGCGCTGCCAAGAGAAGCCAACATTCCTTGCGCTTCAACCGGCTTCACTTTGGTCGCTTTCAGCCGTTCCAGTTCTTCGGCAATCCGCTGCTGCTTCAGCTGGAACCGTTGGTAACGCTCCTCGCTAATCAAACCAATCTCGTATCCGATCGGCGTCAAGCGTTGATCCGCATTGTCATGTCTCAACAGCAGGCGATATTCCGCACGTGAAGTCAACAAACGATACGGTTCATTCGTTCCTTTCGTAACCAGGTCGTCGATCAGCACACCGATATATCCTTCCGAACGATCTAGAACGACAGGCTCACGCCCTTGAACTTTACGCGCGGCGTTGATTCCCGCCATAATCCCTTGGCCCGCTGCTTCCTCGTAGCCGGAGGTTCCGTTAATTTGACCTGCAGTAAACAAGCCCGATACGACCTTCGTTTCCAAAGAAGGCTTTAACTGCGTTGGGATAACCGCATCATATTCAATAGCATAACCGGTTCTCATCATTTCTACTTTCTCAAGTCCCGGAATGGAGCGAAGAATATCCAACTGGACATCCTCCGGCATACTGGTGGAAAGACCTTGGACATAGTACTCCGAAGTATGGCGTCCTTCCGGCTCCAGGAAGATTTGATGCTTCGGCTTATCGCTAAAGCGAACGATTTTGTCTTCAATGGATGGACAATAACGAGGTCCTGTTCCTTCAATGGCACCGGAGAACATCGGAGCGCGAT
Organism: Paenibacillus vulneris; assembly: GCF_039543185.1. Lineage (NCBI taxonomy): Bacteria > Bacillati > Bacillota > Bacilli > Caryophanales > Paenibacillaceae > Paenibacillus > Paenibacillus vulneris. The sequence continues at coordinate 72,616 of NZ_BAABJG010000031.1, forward strand.
GCAGATTATCATTAATAATCTGATGCGTTTGTTCCGAAGTGTAAGTTAGCCAGCATGGCAGCTGGTTCGGTACTTCCTCCGTTGTTTCGAACGAGAAAAATTTCGGTTTCTCGTCCCCGGGTTGGATCACGGTTTTGCTGAAATCAATCGTGTCCTTGTGCACCCGCGGCGGAGTTCCTGTTTTAAAGCGAACGAGCTCCAGCCCAACGTCCTTTAGCGATTGCGACAATTTGACCGCAGGCTGCTGGTTGTTCGGACCGCTTTCGTACATCAGCTCGCCCATAATAATTTTGCCCCGCAAATAAGTACCGGTTGTAATGACAACTGCTTTCCCCATATAGCGGGCTCCGGTTTTGGTAATAACCCCTTTGCACACTCCGTCTTCCACGATCAGCTCTTCTACCAGACCTTGGCGGAGCGTCAGGTTCTTCTCGTTCTCCATCGTTTGCTTCATCATATGCTGGTACAAAAATTTGTCCGCTTGCGCCCGAAGCGCATGCACCGCAGGACCCTTCCCTGTATTCAGCATCCGCATTTGGATATAGGTTTTATCAATGTTGCGGCCCATTTCTCCGCCCAATGCGTCAATCTCCCGAACGACATGCCCTTTGGCAGGTCCGCCGATCGAAGGGTTACACGGCATAAAGGCTACCATATCCAGATTGATTGTAATCATCAGCGTTTCACAGCCCATACGCGCTGCGGCCAGAGCCGCTTCACAGCCGGCATGTCCGGCGCCGACGACAATAACATCATATTCACCAGCAGCATAACTCATAATGTACAATACCTCCTCGCCAAAAAAACTATTATTTACCCAAACAAAATTGGGAGAAAATTTGATCTATCAATGAATCGCCTACGGAGTCTCCTATGATTTCCCCAAGGAACTCCCAGGCATTGCGAATATCGATTTGAACCATATCTATCGGAACGAACGCTTCGGTAGCGCTATAAGCTTCCTCCAGTGACCCCTTCGCCTTTTTCAGCAAAGAAATGTGACGTACATTGCTCACATAAGTCAGGTCACTTGATTCTACCTGACCACTGAAGAAAATACTAGCGATAGCTTTTTCCAGATCAACAATCCCCTGCTGCTCCAGCAGCGACATCCGGACGACCCGCTCCGGCGAAAAATGCTGCTCTAGCACGTCCAGCTCAATCTTCTGCGGCAGATCCAGCTTATTCACAATAACAATCGTTTGCTTCTCTTTCAACTGTTCGATCAGAGCAAGCTCATCCTCTTGCAGCGGCTCGGCGCCGTTAAAAACAAGAAGGATCAAATCCGCGTCAGCCAGTGCGCTGCGGGATTTCTCCACACCGATCTGCTCCACTATATCCGATGTTTCCCGAATCCCCGCCGTATCGAGCAGCTTCAGCGGAATCCCGTTCACATTCACATATTCCTCGATGACATCCCGCGTCGTGCCCGGAATATCGGTAACAATCGCCCGATTGTCCTGCGCCAGCGTATTTAATAAGGAGGATTTGCCTACGTTCGGCTTTCCGACAATCGCCGTGACAATCCCTTCCCGCAAAATTTTCCCTTGCTGGGCCGTTCTAAGCAGCTCCTCGATGTGCTCCATCGCCGACGAGCATTTGTCTTTAATGAACGCATTCGTCATTTCTTCCACATCATGCTCCGGATAATCGATGTTGACTTCGATATGAGCCATCAGCTCGACGAGATCATGACGGAGGCCTTTGATCTTTTTGGACAGGCTGCCCTCGGATTGCTTCATCGCAATGCTGTAGGCCCGATCCGATTTGGCCCGGATCAAATCGATCACCGCTTCAGCCTGGGACAAATCGATTCGGCCGTTGAGGAACGCGCGCTTGGTGAACTCACCCGGTTCAGCAAGGCGAACATTGTGCTCCAGCAGCAGATCCAATACTTTTTTCACAGAAATAAATCCGCCGTGACAGCTGACCTCAACAACATCCTCCATGGTAAAAGAACGCGGTGCCCGCATTACAGTAACAAGCACCTCATCGATTCGCTCCATCGTCGATGGATCCTTGATAAATCCGTAATGAACCGTATGAGTCGGTACCTCGGATAGCTTGCTTTTACCGAAAAATACACCGTCTACTGCAGCAACCGCTTCTTCGCCGCTAACCCGTATAATGGCAATCCCGCCTTCTCCTAACGGAGTGGAGATCGCCGCAATGGTATCTTGAATCATAGCTGTATTCAACCTCTTATCTATTCATGTCTGGTACAAACCGAATGACTCCTCTATTGAAAAAAAGCAATGAGTCTTGACGACATCATTGCAGCAATGGTTTATCTGGTAACAATAACGACTCTTCGATTCGGCTCCTCGCCTCTGCTGAATGTGCGAACCTTCGGATGATCCTGGAGCTTCGCATGAATGACCTTCCGTTCTTGGGGCGACATCGGCTCGAGCACCACTTCTTTTTTGGAGCGGATGACTTTCTCGGCCAGTCTCGCCGCCAGCTCCTCCAGCGTCTTTTTCCGGCGCTCGCGGAACTGCTCCGCATCCAGCACGATTCGCATGTGCGAGGAGGAATAGCGATTGGCGACGATGTTCACCAAATATTGAAGCGCATCCAAGGTTTGCCCTCTTCTGCCGATCAGCATTCCCAGCTCCGAACCATATAGATGAAGCTCGAGGCCTTCTTTCGTAGACTTTTGTTCAATGCGGACTTGTACGTTCATCGTTTGGAAAACTTCTTGTAAAAAATGAATGGCTTCTTCAACAGCATCGGGAATCAGCTCCAGCTCTACTTTCGCATCCTTGGCGCCGATTATGCCGAACAGCCCTTTTGAGGGCTGCTCCAACACCTGTATTTTAACCCGATCCTCCGTGGTATTCCATTGCTGAAGGCCATTTCTGACGGCTTCCTCAATCGATTTACCCATGACCACTATTTTTTTCATTTTGAAGGGCCCACCTTATTTTGAGATGCTCCACCATAAATAAAGTATGACTGTACGATAGTAAAGATGTTACTGTAAATCCAGTACAGCGGAAGTGCGGAAGCAAAGTTCATCGCCATCACGAAAATCATGACAGGGAAAATGAACATCAAGCTTTGCATTTGTGGGTTCATCTGGGTCTTCATCATTTTTTGCTGCAAATAAGTCGTCAACGCTGCGAGCAGCGGCAAAACATAGTACGGATCCTTCGCTCCCAGCTGCATCCATAAAAACGAGTGTTCATTTATATGGTGATTACGCATAATAGCATTGTACAAAGCGATCAGAATCGGCATCTGAACGATCAGCGGCAAGCAGCCTGCCAGCGGGTTAACGCCATTGGATTGGAACAGCTTCATGGTTTCTTCCTGCTGCTTCTTAGGATCGTCCTTGTACTTATCTTTAATCTTTTTCATTTCAGGCTGTAATTCCTGCATCCGCTTCGAGCTTCTGTACTGCTTCAGCGTAAGAGGTAATATGATTAATCGGATAATAACCGTTACGACCAAAATGGACAGACCATATTGTCCCCATAGCTGAGCCGCAAACCAGTCCAGAACTTCTGCCAAGGGCCCGACAAAGTACTTGTCCCAAACGCCATTGTTCGGATCGATTGGAGTTGTCGCCGGAGTACATCCTGCAAGGAGAAGAAACAGGAATGAAAGCGGCAAATAGGTTGCAAGTCGACGAGTCAAAATAATATCCTCCTAGATTCATCTTTTCCAATAATAAACTATATCATATCTCCTCATAAAAAAGAAATGAAATCGGGTTATTTTCGCGTTAAAAGCGAGGCCCTTTTAAAGACGTGGAGGATACTCTTTTCCGTTTCCTGATAAGATAATCCCACAACGGGCTTGCGCGCAATCAGAATAAAATCGTAACCGCATGCAAAACGCTCCTTGTTCAAACGGACAATCTCCTTGACGACACGGCGAATCCGGTTGCGGACGACGGCATTGCCAAGCTTCTTGCTGACCGAGATCCCCAAGCGGAACGACTCCAGCCGCGGCTGCCGATAATAATATAGTACAAACTGATGATTTGCCATCGATTTGCCGCCGCGGTACACCTTGTCGAAATATTCTCTTTTCGTCAACCGATTTTTCTTTTCCACAATGAACTCTCCATCTTCGTCACGATCAGAAACGCCAAAACAATACTATCCTGCGCCAAATCCGGCCGTTTTATAACAACGCATCCCAGCAGGGCTGCAACTTTGAGCTGCTGGACCTTCCTTAGGAACATATTCCCCTTTTATCCCGTTACAAACAAAAAAGACCACCTGACAGTGGCCTTTTGTATTATGCGCTCAATACTTTTCTTCCTTTTAAACGACGAGCAGCGAGTACTTTACGACCATTCTTCGTACTCATTCTCTTACGGAAGCCGTGTACCTTCTTATGCTTTCTTACGTTCGGTTTGTATGTTGGTCTCATTGATCTAGCACCTCCTTGAGGAAAATCCATTCCCAAAAATACCTTACAACATTAAACCATTTTATAAGGCAAAAGTCAACGTGCTTCGATTGCAAACTTTTGGCATACAGGCTCGTGGATGAACCTTGTCCTATCCGGCCTCTCTTTGAATGTGGATATTCATCTCTTCACTACCTCATCCACACGGCTCGAAAGATGGCGTCACGTTTTCGTCAAAAATAGGTATCCACAGCCTCGAACGGCCGCATTTCGCCAGCAAAAAACAGCCTGTGAATAAAAAAAGTGCGCATATGCGCAGGTTTTGTCGAACTAATAACATTTTATAAACAATATCTTGTGTTGTTGATAAAAGTTACACACAAGCTATAGAAGATGTGGATAAATCGAAACAATTCATTGATAATCCGAACATATTTTGATATTATGATAATGCTTATCCTGTGGATAGAGAACGGTTATCAACTATTTTATCAACAGCCTGTGGATATCTTTGTGAACAATTTACATCCCCTCTGTATAAACTATTCCCGCATGCTTCGGGATGCTGTGGATATTTTGCGACACAACCCGCTTTTTTTCTACATCCGTATGGCTTATGCCTCACCGCTTATTTTTTTGAAGGAGTGAATACATTGTGGAAAGCCATCCAAACGAGCAATGGCAGCAAGTCCTTTCCATTATTCAGACTAGGCTGAGTAAACCAAGCTACGAAACCTGGTTTACATCCACAAGAGCCGTCATTTTCAACGAATCCAAAGTCGTTATCTGTGCGCCGAACAATTTTGCCAGAGAGTGGCTTGAGAACCGGTACACCAAGCTGATTAAGGATACGATTTTCGATTACATTGGAAAGCCGGCGGAAGTGAAATTCATTATCGAATCCGAAGAAGAGAAAGCTGCAAGCACTCCCTCCTCCACTCCGAACATCCCGGTGAAAGCCCAGTCCGCAGTCCCAGAAGAAACGTTCAGCCATATGATGAACCCGAAGTATACCTTCGATACGTTTGTTATCGGGTCAGGGAATCGTTTTGCTCATGCGGCTTCGCTTGCTGTGGCCGAAGCGCCGGCGAAGGCTTATAATCCGCTGTTTTTGTACGGGGGCGTTGGACTTGGTAAAACACACTTGATGCATGCCATAGGCCATTACGTGTTGGAGCATAATCCGAGCGCCAAAGTGCTGTATATTTCTTCCGAGAAATTTACCAATGAATTTATTAACGCGATCCGCGACAACCGCGGCGAAAGCTTCCGCAACAAATACCGCAACATCGACGTGCTGCTTATAGATGATATTCAGTTTCTTGCTGGAAAAGAACAAACGCAGGAAGAATTTTTCCATACATTTAACGCGCTGCACGAGGAACGCAAGCAAATCATTATCTCCAGTGACCGGCCTCCCAAGGAGATTCCGACCCTGGAGGAACGGCTGCGCTCCCGCTTCGAATGGGGCTTGATTACCGATATCCAGCCGCCGGATCTGGAGACGCGGATTGCGATTTTGCGGAAAAAGGCGAAGGCGGAAAACCTGGAAATTCCTAATGAGGCGATGGTTTACATAGCCAACCAGATCGATACGAACATTCGGGAGCTCGAGGGTGCCTTGATTCGTGTCGTCGCCTATTCGTCGCTGATCAATGAGGACATCACGTCTCATCTGGCCGCCGAAGCGCTGAAGGATATCATTCCGAGCAGCCGTCCCAAGGTCATTACGATTCAAGATATTCAACAAAAGGTCGGCGAGTTCTACGGCTTGAAGATGGAGGATTTCAAAGCGAGGAAACGGACGAAAATGGTCGCTTATCCGCGCCAGATCGCTATGTATCTTGCCCGGGAAATGACTGATTTTTCATTGCCGAAGATCGGCGAGGCTTTTGGCGGACGGGACCATACTACCGTGATTCATGCCCACGAGAAGATTTCGGAGGCGCTGAAGAACGATCACGAGTTGAACAAGATTATTCAGAATCTGATGGAAAAGGTAAGAAACATCACGGCCTAAGTCTGAGCATACAATGTGATGTCAGTCGTTGTTGCAAAATTATATAGCCTTCGCGGTATGAAGAGCAGCTCCCGGCGGGTCGGTTCGTTATTTGGAGCTGGCTTTTCGCATCTGGATAATTATAAGCCTATGCACAAACTATTCACATGTGGATAGGCTTTTGCTTTGTAGCTTTTCTCCACATATCCACATATCCCTAGGCCCTACTACTATTACTAATAAAAAAAAGGTATTATAGATGTATATGGCATCTCCATCATTTTCGTAACCATAGGAGTGACAAAATGAAGTTAACTATTTTAAAAGAACATTTGAACGAGTCGATTCAGCACGTTTCCAAAGCCATTTCCAACAAAACAACCATTCCCATCTTGACCGGGATTAAAATAGACGCCGATGCCAACGGTATGACCTTAACAGCAAGCGATACCGATATCTCGATTCAAAGCTTTATACCTATTGAGAAAAACGAATTGAGCATTATAGAATTGGAACGCCCGGGCAGCGTAGTCCTTTCTTCCAAGTTTTTCGTAGAGATTGTAAGAAAGCTTCCGGCGCAAGTAGTAGAGATTGAAGTGAAGGATCATTTTCAAACAACGATTCGTTCCGGATCTTCGGAGATTCAATTGGTGGGTCTCGATCCGGAGGAATACCCTACCCTTCCAAGCATTGAGGAAAACAGACGGATTCAGATGCCTAGCGATCTGCTTAAAACCATGATCAAGCAGACGTCTTTTGCCGTTTCCACCAATGAATCTACGCCTATTTTGACAGGGATTTTGTGGACGATCGCCGACCGCAAGCTCAAGTTTACGGCATGTGACCGGCACCGCCTGGGAAGCCGCGAAACAAGCATTGAGGTCGATGCGGACTTCCATCTAGGTAACGTATCGATTTCCGGTAAGACGCTGAACGAGCTGTCCAAAATTTTGCCGGACCAGAACACGCTGATCGATATCATTTTCGCGGAAAACCAGGTGTTGTTTAAGTTAAGCTCCATTTTGTTCTACACCCGGATTTTGGATGGTACCTATCCGGATACGTCGAAGCTGATCCCCCAATCGTATCAAACCGAGCTCGTCATCAATGCCCAGCAGCTTGCAGAAGCGATCGACCGCGCCTATTTGCTGTCCAGGGAAGAGAAAACGAACATCGTTAAGCTCATTATGCGTGAGGATCACACAATTGAAATTTCGTCCAGCTCCTCCGAGCTGGGTAAAGTAACGGAGCAGCTGGAGGTAACCAGCTTAACCGGCGAATTGCTGAGAATATCTTTCAACTCCAAATATATGCTGGACGCGTTAAAAGTCATGGACGGCGAGCTGATCCGCATTGGATTTACCGGCGCCATGCAGCCCATCATCATTCGGCCGGAGGAAACTTCAAGTCTGCTGCAGCTGATCCTGCCGTACCGGACAACGAATTAACGTTGAAAAAGGAGCAGTACTCACATGAAAACGATCCACATTCATACGGACTATATTACTTTGGGGCAATTTCTGAAGCTGGCGGACTGCATATCCACAGGTGGACAAGCCAAAAGCTTCCTGCAGGAAACGGAAATTTGGGTTAACGGGGAACAGGAGAATCGCCGCGGCAAAAAGCTCGTCCATCAGGATCGGATTCGCGTGGAAGGCTGCGGCGAGTTCCAGGTGGTACGCAGCTAAGAGGCTTCGAAGCGGCTGCGCTATCGCAGGAGCCTGTTAGGAGGAAATGCTTTGCAATTAAAAAAGCTGTCTTTACAGCATTACCGCAACTATAACGAGGTTACTTTCGAAACCGGACATATGGTCAATATCATCGTAGGCCCCAATGCGCAAGGGAAGACGAACCTGTTGGAGTCCATTTTTGTGCTGGCATTGACCAAATCGCATCGGACACACCAGGATAAGGAGCTTATCCAGTGGGATTCGTCTCATACCTTGCTGCATGGCGAGGTGGACAAAAAGTACGGCTTATGCCAGCTGGACCTGACCATATCGCAGCAGGGCAAGAAGGCGAAGATCAATGGCCTGGAGCAAAAAAAGCTCAGTAATTTCATAGGTTCTCTGAACGTGGTCATGTTTGCCCCGGAGGATCTTGAGATTGTCAAAGGCTCCCCTTCGGTGCGCCGCCGGTTCTTGGACATGGAGATTGGGCAGGTTCATCCTGCCTATTTGTACGATTTGTCGCAATATCAGAAAATATTGGCGCAGCGGAACAATTATTTGAAACAGCTGTTCACCTCCAAGGACAGCAAGGCCGGGATGCTGGAGGTTTGGAATGAACAATTGGCGACCTTCGGTGTTAAAATTATCAAAAAACGTCAAAGCTTTATAAAGAAGCTGCAAGCCTGGGCAGAAAAGATTCATTCGGGCATTACTGCGGGGAACGAACAGGTGCGAATCGCCTATTCTACCGCGTTCGATCCGGCGGTTTTGGAAGATGAACCTGTTTTATTCGACCAATTTATGATAAAGTTATCACAGGTGAAAGAACAGGAATTGCGGCGTGGTGTGACTTTAGTAGGCCCTCATAGGGACGATTTATTGTTTTATATTAATGACAAGGAAGTGCAGACGTTCGGCTCCCAAGGCCAGCAAAGAACAACAGCACTCTCTTTGAAGCTGGCTGAAATTGAACTGATTCGGGAGGAAGTCGGCGAATATCCCATCCTTCTCTTGGATGATGTATTATCCGAGCTTGATCGTTATAGACAAACGCAGCTCATCGAAACATTCCAAAACAAGGTTCAAACTTTCATAACAACGACCGGAATCGAAAGTGTGGACCTTGGCAAGCTCGACAGTGCTTCTGTCATTCATGTTCGAAACGGAAGCTTAACATAGTAAAGCCTCACTGATAAGGAGATGGCCGACGATGTTCATCCATTTAGGCGGAGAAAAAATCATTCGCGCATCCGAGCTCGTTGCTATATTTGATCTATCCATTGAGAAATCTTCAAAAATATCAAAGCAGTTCGTCAGCTATGCACTCAAAGAAAAGAAGGTCGAGGTTATCGGCGAGGAAGAAAGCAAATCGCTTGTGGTGACGCAATCGAAGGTGTACTACTCTCCTATCTCCTCCATGACTTTGAAGAAACGGGCGAATCATCTTTTAACAAACTAGATATTACCTTGGAAAAGTGGGTGTCAACATGTCTGTGAATCAAAACACGTACGATGAAAGTCAGATACAGGTACTGGAAGGCCTTGAAGCCGTTCGGAAGCGTCCGGGGATGTATATCGGTTCAACCAGTGGAAAGGGCCTTCATCACCTTGTGTGGGAAGTCGTCGATAACAGTATTGACGAAGCTTTGGCCGGTTTCTGTACCAAGATCGAAGTGATCGTGCATAAGGACAACAGTGTTACGGTTATTGACAATGGTCGGGGCATTCCAGTCGGAGAAAATCCGAAATTAAAAAAATCAACGGTTGAAGTCGTCCTTACCGTGCTGCATGCAGGCGGTAAATTTGGTGGTGAAGGCTATAAGGTATCGGGTGGACTTCACGGGGTAGGTGTGTCTGTAGTTAACGCCCTTTCCAAAAAGCTTATAGTGAAAGTAAAAATGAAGGGGCAAGTTTACCAGCAGGAGTACCACCGCGGCGTACCTCAATATGATTTGAAAGTGGTAGGAGAATCGGATGAAACCGGTACGACTATTACGTTCTGGCCGGACGAGGAAATTTTCAAAGAAACGACGGAGTATGATTACGAAACGCTGCAATCCCGTATCAGAGAGCTGGCATTTCTCAATAAAGGCATCGAAATTATCCTGACGGACGAACGTTCAGATGTATCCCAAACCTTTAAATATGACGGCGGTATTGTCTCCTTCGTCGAATATTTGAACCGGAACCGCGAAGCGCTGCATCCGCCGATTTATACAGAGGGCTCCAAGGATCTTATTCAGGTTGAAATCGCGCTTCAGTACAACGATAGCTATACGGAGAACATTTATTCGTTTGCCAATAACATTAATACGCATGAGGGCGGCACCCATGAATCCGGATTTAAGAGCGCGCTGACGCGGATATTGAATGATTATGCCCGCAAATATAATGCGATTAAGGATAGCGACTCCAACTTATCCGGGGATGATGTGCGTGAAGGCTTGATCGCCATTATTTCCGTCAAAATTCCGGAGCCTCAGTTTGAAGGACAGACGAAGACAAAGCTCGGCAACAGTGAAGTCCGGGGCATTGTGGAATCGTTGTTTTCGGAAAAGTTAATGGAATTTTTGGATGAAAATCCTGCCGTTGCAAAGAAAATCGTTGAAAAAGGCGTCCAAGCGGCAAGAGCGCGCGAAGCGGCCCGTAAAGCCCGGGAACTGACGCGGCGCAAAAGCGCCCTAGAGGTCAGCTCCTTACCTGGGAAGCTGGCGGACTGTTCCTCCAAAGATGCTTCGATCAGTGAAGTCTACATCGTAGAAGGTGACTCTGCGGGCGGCTCCGCCAAGCAGGGACGCGACCGCCATTTCCAAGCGATCCTGCCTATCCGCGGTAAAATTTTGAACGTAGAGAAGGCAAGATTGGATAAAATATTGTCCAGCCAAGAGATTCGGGCTATTATTACGGCGCTGGGTACAGGAATCGGTGAAGATTTCGATATTACCAAAGCCCGTTACCATAAGGTCATTATTATGACCGATGCCGACGTGGACGGGGCGCATATTCGTACTCTGCTTCTTACGTTCTTCTACCGGTACATGCGCAAAGTGGTTGAAGCGGGATATATTTACATCGCTCAGCCGCCTCTATACAAGCTGGAACGGGGCAAGACGGTTCGTTACGCCTACAATGACAGGCAGAAGGATCAGATCATGCAGGAGTTCGGTGACGGCGTTAAGGTCAACGTACAGCGGTACAAAGGTCTTGGAGAGATGGACCCTACCCAATTGTGGGAAACGACCATGGATCCGGATAGCCGTACGCTGCTGCAGGTGAACATCCAGGATGCGATGGACGCCGATGCCATCTTTGACGCACTGATGGGCGAGAATGTCGAACCGCGCAGAGACTTTATTCATCAGCATGCGAAGTTCGTTAAGAACCTCGATATTTAGCAAGACTGAAGGAGCCTTGAATGAATGGGATGCAGAAAGCCGGATTATGGCTGCTTATCGTTGTTCTGCTGTGGCTTACTCCGGGAATATTCCAGCAAGCCCCTCTGACTGTATATAAGGACCGGGTATCCGTGATCGCTTACCACCACATTGATGATCAGACGGTGGGCGATGTTACGATCAAGACGGAATTGCTTCGAGAGCAGCTGACGGATTTGCTGCAGCGGGGCTATCATTTTATTAGTTTGACTCAGTTCAAAGAGTATTTGGCAGGAGGGCCAGTCCCTCCTAATGCTGTTCTGGTCACCTTCGACGACGGCTACCAGAGCTTTTATACTCGTGCTTACCCCATACTGAAGGAATTGAACATTCCCGCCGTTAATTTTGTTATTACGAAGGACTTGGAGCAGCCTTTGAGGAGCCTTATCCCCTCCTTATCCAAAGATGAAATCAGGCACATGACACGGGAAATGGCGGGGATTGACGTTCAGTGCCATACGGACAGCTTGCACGACCGGGCGCCGAATGGCGGCGCATTATTCACGACCAAGCTGACTAATGCACAAGGAGTCGTCGAGACCGAACAACAGTTCGAACAGCGGATTATGGACGATACGCAGCTGTGCCGCAAAAAGCTGGGAGAATTGTATAACCGGCCTATCGATTCCTTCGCCTATCCGTTTGGGATCTACGATACCAGATCGGCCGATTTATTGAATCGTTCTGGAATTCATTATGCTTATACTACCGTGAGTGGAATTGCTTCGCGAAATACGGACCCTATGCAAATTCCCCGGATTAACGCAGGCAGTCCTTTTGTCAAAGCGAATTCATTAAATAATTTAATTATACAAAGATTACACGGTCTTTAATGGTGTAGGCCACGGAGGAAGCTGCATGCAACAGCAATAAATGCTGACGAAGTGGTTAAGCCAAGGCAAACTTGCAGGAGGTAAACAATGTCCGACGAACAGCGCTCACAAGTTAAAGAAATCGATATCAGCTCGGAGATGCGTACATCCTTTTTGGATTATGCGATGAGCATTATCGTAAGCCGTGCCCTGCCGGATGTCAGGGACGGGCTGAAGCCGGTGCATCGCCGTATTTTGTTCGCCATGTCTGAGCTCGGAATGTATTCGGACAAGCCGTACAAGAAGTCGGCAAGAATCGTCGGTGAAGTTATCGGTAAGTATCACCCGCACGGGGATGCTCCCGTATATGAAACGATGGTACGGATGGCGCAGGATTTCTCCCTCCGCTACATGCTGGTAGATGGACATGGTAACTTTGGTTCCATTGACGGCGATTTCGCCGCTGCAATGCGGTATACCGAGGCCCGGCTGTCCAAGATAGCCATGGAGCTTTTGCGTGACATTAACAAAGAGACGGTCAATTTTGCACCCAACTATGACGGTGAGGAGCAGGAACCGGTTGTTCTCCCCGCCCGTTTTCCTAACTTGTTGGTCAACGGAAGCTCCGGTATTGCTGTAGGGATGGCAACAAATATCCCTCCTCATAACTTAGGAGAAGTTATAGACGGCATTCAGCAAATGATAGAGAATCCGGACGTCACTCCTATGGAGCTGATGCAGTCGATTAAAGGCCCGGATTTCCCTACTGCCGGATTTATTTTAGGTCGCGAAGGCATACGCCAGGCTTACAATACGGGCCGCGGCTCCGTAACTATGAGAGCTAGAGCAACCATTGAGGAAAACAACAACAAAGCTCGCATTATCGTTCATGAGCTGCCATATCAGGTTATTAAAGCACGTTTGATCGAGAAAATCGCAGAGTTGGTGCGCGAGAAGAAAATCGAAGGCATTACCGACCTGCGAGATGAATCCGACCGTAACGGGATGCGGATTGTTATCGAGCTGCGTCGCGATGTGAACCCTAATGTTGTATTGAATAACCTTTACAAGCATACTGCTTTACAATCCAACTTCGGTATAATTATGCTGGCTTTGGTTAACGGCGAGCCTAAGGTTATGAACCTGAAGGAAATGCTCTATCACTATTTGGAGCATCAAAAAGAAGTTATCCGCCGCCGTACCGAATATGAATTGCGCAAAGCGGAAGCCAGAGCTCATATTCTCGAAGGCTTGCGGATTGCACTCGATCATTTGGATCAGGTCATTGCGCTAATCCGTTCTTCTCGGACTACTGAAGAAGCACGCGATGGCTTAATGACTCAATTCGAGCTCAGCTTGGATCAGGCTCAGGCCATTCTGGACATGCGTCTACAGCGCTTGACAGGATTGGAACGCGAGAAGATTGAAGAGGAATATGCGGAGCTGCTGAAGAAAATCGCTGAATATAAAGCGATTCTGGCTGACGAGCAGCTGGTATTGGCTATCATCAGCGAGGAGCTTCGCGAAATTAAAGAGAAATTCGGCGATGAACGCCGTTCTGAGATTACCGTAGGTGAAGAAAGCATCGAGGATGAGGATCTCATCCCTCGTGAAGATGTTATCATCACCATTACTCATACCGGCTATATCAAGAGATTGCCTGTTTCCACCTATCGTAGTCAAAAGCGCGGCGGTAAAGGCGTCATCGGTATGGATACGAAGGATAAAGACTTCGTGGAACATTTGTTCGTGACGAATACGCATCACTTCCTGATGTTCTTCACGAACAAAGGGAAGGTATACAAGCTGAAGGCTTACGAGATTCCGGATCTCAGCAGAACAGCAAGGGGAACGCCGATCATTAACCTCCTTCAAATCGAGCAAGGAGAAACGATTAACGCCGTTATTCCGGTTGAGAGCTTCGAGTCCGAACAGTATCTGTTCTTTGCAACCAAGAATGGCTTAGTTAAGAAGACTCCGCTGAATGACTATAGCAACATCCGTAAAGGCGGATTGATCGCCTTAACGCTTCGTGAGGATGACGATTTGATCGGCGTGAAGCTGACGGACGGCAACCAAACGATCATTATGGGGACGAAACAAGGGATTTCCATCCACTTCCCTGAAGAAGAAGTGCGTTCCATGGGACGTTCGGCTACCGGGGTAAAAGGGATTAACATCGGTGACGACGATGCCGTTATTGATATGGACGTTGTTCATCCGGATAACAGTGTCTTGATCGTAACCTCCAAAGGCTTCGGGAAACGGACTCCGGTATCGGAATACCGTCTGCAGTCCCGCGGCGGTAAAGGGATCAAAACCCTTAACGTTACGCCGAAGAACGGCCCTGTCGTAGGCCTCAAAATCGTTCAGGATGATGAGGATCTGATGATCATTACGGCACTTGGAACGATTATTAGGACAAGCATGTCGGGCATCTCCATGATGGGACGCTATACCCAAGGGGTTAAGCTGATCAACATTCGCGATGAAGATGAAGTATCTACGGTTGCGCGAGTGGAGAAAAGCGAGGAATCATCGGATGAACAGGACGGCGAAGAAAACAGCATAGAAACGAATGAGCCGGGTGAAGGTGAGGAGTAATTTCTCTTCATCGGTTGTCTTGGAGCGAAATACGTTTTTTTGGTAAATGAACAAAGAATGGGGGTTACATCCCCATTCTTTTTCGTTTAAAATAAAATGGAATTGATAGAAAGTAAGGTGAGAACGATCGATGGCGACGGTTCCCGTATCTCAGTTAAAACCCGGTGAAAAAATATTGGATAACGTGCAAACCAAGCGAGGAAACGTATTATTCTACAAAGGGAAAGTCATTTCGGATAAGGATATAGAAATCCTAAGAGCGTTCCTCATTCCTACCGTCTCTATAGAATCTAAGACCAATGAGCAGGAGAATGCTAAGGAAGCAGTATCTGAGGAGCCTGTAAGGACCGTACACCCGATTTATGTGGAGTACGATAAAATGCTCGCTCTGCTTAAAAAAGTATTCACCTCCGTCAGCGGGCAAAATCCGCCGATCTTGGAGATCAGGACGCAATTAGAGGCCCTGATACAGCATATAGATCATTATCGGATTTTGACATTTGAACCAAGAGTGTTTCAGCTTCAGGATTACCTTTATCATAACAGCATTATGGTGAGTCTAACCTCTTATTGCTTGGCCAAGTGGAGCGGGATGCCGCAAAAGGATCTCATGCCCGTGGCTCTTGGAGGCTTACTGCACGACATAGGTAATGCCAAAGTCGATCCATCCATATTGTCCAAGCCAAACAAGCTGACAGCCGATGAAATCGAAGAAATGAAGCAGCATACTGTTATTGGCTATAATCTATTAAAGAATGTGGCTGCCATCAATGAGGGCGTCAAACTATCCGCACTGCAGCATCATGAACGGGAAGACGGATCAGGCTATCCGATGGGAACCAAGGGAGATAAAATCCATCCTTACTCCAAAATTATTGCCATTGCCGATATATTTCACGCTATGTCCTCCGCCCGTTATCATAAAAAAGCGATATCTCCATATCTTGTGCTGGATCAGCTTTTTAACGAATCGTTCGGCAAACTGGACCCTGCTTTAGTTCAGACCTTCATTCAAAAAGTTACCCAGTTCCATAACGGCGTTCTGGTCAAATTAAATGATAACCGAATCGGGGAGATCGTATTCTCAGACAGAGCCCATCCTACGAGACCATGGATTAACGTCAATGGCCAGATCATCAATCTAACGGTAGAGCGCCAATTATATATTCAAGATGTAATTCAAAAATAAGTAAGCATGTCTTGCAATACTTTTCAAAGTGGAAAAAGATAGACTTGACTCTTGATATACATATATGATAAATTAATCTTCGCTGCTTGAGGCGAAGGTTTTTTTATGAGTGGAAAAAATTAAAATAAAAAAACACTTGCAATTGAGTAGGCGAATGTGTTATATTATAAAAGTCGCCGCTAAACAAGGTGACACAAAATGACAGAGCGAGCATTTGGGAGTTTTGTCGAGATATTGTCCTTTGAAAACTGAACAACGAGTGAATGTTTGAACAGAGAATGAAAATTCTCGCTAGCATTGAATTTTGAGCTTAAGACAAGCTCTAATATAAGTCACTTCGGTGACACTTTATTGGAGAGTTTGATCCTGGCTCAGGACGAACGCTGGCGGCGTGCCTAATACATGCAAGTCGAGCGGTCCCTTCGGGGATAGCGGCGGACGGGTGAGTAACACGTAGGCAACCTGCCTGTAAGATCGGGATAACTATCGGAAACGATAGCTAAGACCGGATAGCTGGTTCTCTCGCATGAGAGGATCATGAAACGCGGGGCAACCTGTGGCTTACAGATGGGCCTGCGGCGCATTAGCTAGTTGGTAGGGTAACGGCCTACCAAGG
>NZ_BAABJG010000032.1:0-13623 GCF_039543185.1 Paenibacillus vulneris
AACGGTAGGCGTTCGCCAGCCCCCGTTCGGGACTTTCACCCTAGAGATGACGCCCATGCTGGGCGTACACAGACAAGCTGAGCCTGCACCATGCAAAACTCAGCTTTATTAAGACTCGGCCGTTGACTAAAATGCAGCCAGCTCAGAGATCGCTGCCTTAATCTTGTCTACGCTAATTAAGAAAAACTTCTCCATGCTCGGGTTCATCCCGACAGCCGGAACATCCGGCGCGCATAATCTCATAATAGGCGCATCCAGCTCAAACAGCAGCTCCTCCGCAATAATCGCCGACACTTCCGCTCCGACGCCGCCGGTTTTGTTATCCTCGTGAATGACGAGGACTTTGCCGGTTTTGGCAGCCGCTTCCAGAATGGCCTTTTTATCCAGAGGCTGAATCGTGCGCAGATCGAGAATATGCGTGCTGATTCCTTCCTTGGCCAGCTGCTCGGCCGCTTGAAGGGCGTATTGGACGGTAATGCCATAGGAAATAACCGTTACGTCGGTACCCTGGCGCTTCACATCCGCTTTGCCGATCTCAACGATATATTCGCCGTCCGGTACTTCGCCCGTAACGCCGAGATAGCATTTTTTGTGCTCAAAATACAAAACAGGGTCCTCATCCCGGATAGCCGCTTTCATTAAGCCCTTGGCATCATAAGGATTGGAAGGCGCCACCATCTTCAAGCCCGGCGTACCGAAAAATACGGATTCCGGACATTGGGAATGGTACAAAGCGCCGCCGCTGGTAGCTCCGTAAGGCGCGCGTATGACGATCGGGCAGCTCCAATCGTTATTGGAACGATAGCGGATTTTGGCCGCTTCGCTAATAATCTGGTTCGTTGCCGGAAAGATAAAATCGGCGAACTGGATTTCCGCAATCGGCTTCATGCCGTACATCGCCGCACCGATGGCCGAACCGACGATAACGGATTCCGCCAGTGGGGTATCGAGTACACGGTCCTCGCCGAATTGATCCCGGAGCCCCTTGGTGGCGTTCAAGACGCCGCCCTTACCGACGTCCTCGCCGAGAACAAACACATTGTCGTCCCGCTCCATCTCTTCCTTCATTGCGGAGCGGATCGCTTCCAAATAAGTGATAACGGCCATAACTATACCTCCCCTTCTTCCGCATACACGTGCTTCAGCGTATCTTCAGGCAGCGGGTATGGCGCTTGCTCGGCATATTGTGTCGCTTCGTTGATTTCCTTCTTTAGCTCCGCAAGCAGCTCTTCTTCCTGCTCATCGCTCCACAAGCCGCAATCCGTTAAATATTGTCTATATTTAGGGATGCCGTCTTTGGCGCGGTTTTCCTCTACCTCTTCTTTTGTCCGATACAGCATGTCATCGTCCGAAGTGGAATGAGGCGACAATCGGTACATGACCGATTCGATTAACGTTGGACCTTCTCCGCGAAGTCCGCGCTCGCGTGCTTCTTTCACGACCCGGTATACCTCAAGAGCATCGTTGCCATCCACCTTGATTCCCGGAAATCCGTATCCGATAGCCCGCTCGGCGATACTGCCCGAAACCTGTTTATGTAAAGGAACGGAAATAGCGTACTGGTTGTTTTGACACAGGAAAATGACCGGCAGCTTGTGAACTCCAGCAAAGTTGCAGCCCTCATGGAAATCCCCTTGGTTGCTGGAGCCTTCCCCGAAGGTAACATAAGTGACGAAATCCTGCTTTTTCATTTTGCCTGCAAGGGCAATCCCTACCGCATGAGGAACCTGGGTTGTCACCGGGCTGGAGCCCGTAACAATATTCAGCTTTTTATGGCCAAAATGTCCCGGCATCTGGCGGCCGCCGCTGTTCGGATCTTCCGCCTTGGCAAACACAGACAGCATCAATTCCGTCATCGACATTCCAACGGACAGTACAAATGCATAATCACGGTAATAAGGTAAAAAGTAGTCCTTTCCTTTCTCTAAGGCAAACGCAGTCGCCACCTGCGTCACCTCTTGCCCGATACCGGATACATGAAAGCTGATTTTTCCGGCTCTTTGCAAAAGATAGGCTCGCTCGTCAAACTTTCGGGCCCTCTGCATATATTTATACATTTCAACTGCCTGCTCGTCAGACAATCCAAGCTTACGGTGTCTCATAAGTTGGCCGATGGACATGGGTGGTACCCCCTTCATTCAACTTTTATTACTAGGTACTAATACTAACCCCTATAAGTATATTATAATCGGTTTCCCTTATGAATACAATTTCTGTTTCATCAGATCCCGAAAGCCCCTCCGTCCACCGCAAGCATGGCTTCTCCCAAAGCCTCTGATAGAGTCGGATGCGGATGAATCGTCTGCCCGACCTCCCATGGAGTCGCATCGAGCAGCTGAGCCAAAGCCGCCTCCGAAATATAATCGGTAACATGAGCCCCGATCATATGAACGCCCAAGATATCATTCGTCTTTTTATCCGCAATGACCTTTACAAATCCGTCGGATTCCCCGTACAGCACTGCCTTGCCGACGGCGGAGAACGGGAAGCGGCCGATCTTCACTTCATGCCCGCGTTCAACAGCTTGCTGTTCTGTCCACCCGATCGATGCGACTTCCGGTCTTGTATACACGCAGCGGGGGACTTGATGCACTCCGAACGTGTGAGTAGGTTGTCCGAGACTGTGCTCTACCGCAATAATCCCCTCGTGACCAGCCACGTGGGCGAGCTGAAGACCGCCGATCACATCACCGATTGCATAAATATGTGATTCTCCTGTTTGCATATGCTCATTGACCTCTATAAAGCCGTTCGTAATCTTCACATCGGTATTGTGCAGCCCGATATCTTCGACATTGGCCTGGCGCCCGACACACACCATTACCTTTTCCGCTTGAAGCTGCTCTGTCTGTCCTTTGCGTTCGATCTGAAGCTGTACGGACCCGGACTGCTTCTCGACGGTTTCGGCCAGCACTTTGGCCCCCGTCACAACTTGAACTCCTCTTTTCTTAAGCAGACGCTCAAGCTCGCGGGAGATATCGCTATCTTCGGTTGGCAGCAAACGCTCCGCATATTCTACGACAGTCACCTGCACGCCGAAATCAATCAGCATGGATGCCCATTCCACACCGATGACGCCTCCTCCTACGATAACAATCGATTGAGGAAGCTCTTCCAATTGTAGCGCCTGATCGCTGTTCAGAATGAATTGTCCGTCAATGTCCAGACCCGGCAGGCTACGAGGTCTCGAGCCGGTCGCAATAATCAGCTTCTCAGGAACCAGCGTCAGAATATCGCCGTCAGCCTGTTCTACCGAAACGGAGCCGGAGCGCGGTGAAAAAATGGTCGGAGACAACAGTCTCCCGTTGCCATAGAAAACTTGTATGTTATGCTTCTTCATCAGAAATTGAATGCCTTTATGCATCTGCTCGACGACGCTTTGCTTACGGGCTTGTACCCTTGCGAAATTCAGCCGGACAGAATCCGCCTCTATGCCAAAACGCTCGCTCTCCCGCATCGTTGCATATACCTCGGCGCTGCGCAACAGCGCTTTACTAGGAATACAGCCGCGATGAAGACATGTGCCTCCCAGCTTATCGCGTTCTACGATTGCTACCGTTTTTCCCAACTGGGCGGCACGAATGGCGGCAATATACCCTCCCGTACCTCCTCCAAGAACAACGATGTCAAAAGCTTGCGTCATATGTAGTACCTCCTGAAATCTATGATTCTTTTATTGTAACCCTAATCCGAGTGAGAAATATAGTACAATTTAAGAAAGATGCATGAAAAGTTAACGATTCTATGGTACTTTAATAGTTGGGATTTTCATAGCGATGTTGGTTTGACTATACATAAAAGGAGCACATCATGAAAGCGACGTTCTATCGGTTTATTGCCGTTCTGCTGCTGGTCATTCCGGGTATTATGGCAACCTACGGATTTTTGGCAATGAAGGATGCTTTCTTCAACCAGTTTGGAGCGGCCGAGCTGAACCCCCACTTTCAATGGGGTAAATTTATATTAGGTTTCATCTTATTTCTCGCAGGAGTGGCCTATATCGGCGGCTGGATTTTTTTCAGAGACCGCAAGCGCAATTATGTCGCCCCACGGTTTAAGAGGAAGCGGAAAAAACAATAGGAGCCATCCCTTGGAGACGGGAGAGGCTCCTCAGTTTTGTTTGGGGCCAGACTCTCGCCCAAGCGAGTCCAGCCAGGACAGCCAACGATGGTTATCGATCAACCTCGATAAGGAATGCCGCCATGTGATAGCATGCAGCAGGATAAACCCCGCCAGCAGCAGAAGCTGGAGCTTCCAGCCGGTTGCTTGCACGATCCAGCAGCCAAGCACAAAGCCAAGCAGATTAGCGCCCGTATCGCCCAGCATGATCTGCCCCTTGAGGTCAGCGCCGAGAAGAAGCGCCATAGACACGAGCACAGGCAGAGACATGACCAGAAAATCCTGCCCGTGGCCCTGATTATTGAGCATCACTACCGCTGTCGCGAGAAGGTATAAAGCCCCGAAGCCTTTGAAGGCTCTTCCTGGCCTCGTATCCAACAGATTGATGCCGTTCGCGGCGAGCACTATGCATAACCATTGCAAGGCGATCCCCCCCCATGGCGCGCTTAAATCAGTGTCTCCCCGCAACACAAAGAGCATCGCGGCCATTGCTACCCCTCCGGCCTTCACTATACCTGTACTGACCACCCTATGTTCCTTCCAGAGCCTCCAATGCCCTGTAAACCCTTTGGGCGTCTTATGCCCGACGGTATCATCAAGGAAACCGAGAAAGGCGACTGTCACCGCGCCTAAGGTATAGACATTAGACAAGGCCAAGTTTATACCCTGGCTTCCTGCCGTTGGCTTGCCATACGCAATCCCTTGAATGACCAGGGAATGAATGAGAAGCATCATAACGATAAATAAGCCCCCGGCCGTAGGGATCCGATCTCCGTTATAGTTGGAATCCGTTAGCCGATGGTTTTCCATAAACCTTATCCAGCCCGGCATTAGGGCGCGTCCTAAAAAGTAGAGCAGCAGCGAATAGAGGACCCACGCCATTAGCATATAGGCTGTCTCCAACGATGCCACAGTGTACCGCTGACGGCATACAGCTGCTTGCCCCGATGCAGCCACCCTCCAAGATTTCTCCCAGACACCCGATGAGCAAAAGGAACAGCCATCTCTTCCACCCTATATCCCAGCTTGACGGCGTCAATCGTTAGGCCTACCTCAACGCCAAAGCCTCCTGACAGCCTGCCGATTCGCTCCAAAACTTGACGATGAATGGCTCGTTGGCCGGACAAAGGCGCGGAAGGCTGAAACCCCGATAACCGGAATACCCCTTGTTTAGCGAGCCTCTTCACAATCCCGAAGCCGCTTTTTTGAGTAACGGCAGGCAGCCGGGCGATGACCATATCCGATTGGCCTGAGGTCAAGGGCTCGATCAATAGCGGAAACCATTCCGCCGATGATCCCAAATCCGCGTCCAGAAAAACCAGCACCTCTCCCTTGGACATCTTGCAGCCGGTTTGAAGGGCCGTCCCTTTCCCATAGGGCCGCGGATGCTGTACAATCAAATCCGCCCAAGGCGCCGCGAGCTCAAATGTACTGTCGCGGCTTCCATCATCGATTACTATAAGCTCTACGCGATGTCCCTGATGCATGACTTGCTTGCATGCTTTTCGGATCGAGCTTAATGTTTCCTGAATGTACTGTTCCTCGTTAAGCGCAGGAACGACAACCGATATGGCAGGCTTCATAAGGGCAACCCCTTTCATTTAACCCATGATAATAGTCGGCTTATTGCGCGATAAGCGGCATGC
Organism: Paenibacillus vulneris; assembly: GCF_039543185.1. NCBI lineage: Bacteria > Bacillati > Bacillota > Bacilli > Caryophanales > Paenibacillaceae > Paenibacillus > Paenibacillus vulneris. The sequence continues at coordinate 5,766 of NZ_BAABJG010000032.1, forward strand.
TTCCAGAGCTTTATAAGGGATATTGCACTCCGCTTATGACCGTACAGCAGCGCGATGCCTTTGGCGTCGGTCAGCTTGCTCCCTATTTTCATCCGGACAAGCACCGTGCTGCCCATCCCTTTTCTGCCTTTTTCCAAAAAGTCAAACATATGGCTGTGAGCGCCAACGGTCACAATCCGCTCGCACTGGTGATCGTAGGCAAGCAGCAATGCAATATCTTCACTAGTCCCGCCGGCAGGCAGCCGGATCGCGTTCAGTCCCAGCTTCTCCAGCCTGGCAAGACCCGGTGCGAAGCCGTTGGAATACGCATGAACCAGCAGCTCTGCTCCACATTGTAACGCTTTGTCCGTCGCGCTATCCATATCGCCAATAATGAGATCCGGCTTATAGCCCTGCTCCAGCAAAGCGTCCGCCCCTCCGTCTACCCCTATTAATACCGGTCTGTAGCTCCGGATATATTCCTTCAGAGCAGCCAGATCCTGTCTGAACCCGTGACCGCGCACGACGACAAGAGCATGACGTCCTTCCATCTTGACCTGCAGCTCCGGACAATATACAGGCTTTAGCACAAGCTCTTTTTCTTTGGTCGCATACTCCAATGTATTATCAATAAAATCCGCCAGACGCTCATGATAGCTTTCCTGCGCATGACGATAACATTCCAGCCAATTGTCTTTTGTGAACGAGCGGCACGGTACCCTTTGCCCGCCAAACATTGCGCTATCCCCCGAGATAGCGATCTGCTCATGATCCTTGATCACCGAAAACCACACCGGCTCCATCTCAAAAATCGGAATCCCGTGCTCCAGCAGCATCAGCGGACCCGTGACAGGAATAGTACCTGTCATCGTCTGCCCGGTATTAATGACCGCCCGAGCTCCTGCCTCAATCAAGCCTTCCGCCGACAAGTCATCCAGATCATCGTGGCAAATAACAGCGATACGATCGGGCTCTAGGGTGGAAATCAGCTGTTTGGTGCTTCGATGCACCCGGACTATCCCTGTCATTATGGGATTATCGAAGATACGTTCTGCTTTGCTTAGTACCATTGCTTCGCACATCGCTTTCCTGATGCTCGGGCCATTGCGCCTGTTACGCCTTAATTTTCTACTCTCGTTTATTTTTCGTTGGCAAAGCCATTCTCATACATTGATTTCGGATAAAACCTAAATAACCCCACCAGGTGGGGCTAACTCCTTTTAGGTCAAAAAAAAGCCCGGGGACGAAAAGTCCCGGACTTCACACTCGTCTCCATTTCCTTGGATCTATGTAAAATGATGGTATGCAGTGTGCGGTAACGGCATATGCTTTTTCATGTGTGGAAAAACAACGGCAGATATCACCTTTTATCCGTAATAGGGCAGCGCTTCAAACCATTCCGCGTATTCCGAGGAGCTCAGCTGTTCTCGCACATACTCCAGCAGCGACGCTAGCTCGTCCTCCTTAAAGCTGTATCTGCAATCCATCGTATTAAACAGAAGCCTCACTTCCTTCAAGGTTCCGCTAGGTTCGCCGGTCATTTGAATTACGTAGAGCTCCTCCGGCTCATCCTGAAATTTGCATCCAATTTCCATAAACAGCCGTTCCTTTATCTCATCCAGTTCCACATTACAGTAATCGAATTCCATCTTATCCCTCCAAAAAAAGTGCCCTTTCTCCATTTTAGCAACAGTATTCTACATTTTGTGCAAAATTTCAATGATATAATGAACTTTATCTTAGCGCAAGGAGTAGGATCCATGCAAAGAATATGTCAAAAAATTGTTCGTGTTCAGAATGGTCTGATTACGGAAATTTATGATGGCTTGCGATATCGCAGCTTTCAAGACAATGACCTTGCAATGAAGGAATTGCTGATGGATGATGTAGGCCTGGATTTTGAATCCGTTATCAACACCTACGAACAAGTCATTCATGATTTGGCCCAAGCTTTCCCCCATCTTCGCGAGTTTATCAGCGATAAGCTGCCGGAGGGATGGTTCCAATGGTACCAGCAAAGCTATGAGGAAGAATCGTCCTTAACGCTTGCAGAAGCTCCTGCCGCCGCTGTGCGCGTCGGCGATCCCAATTCCACTTGCATCCCCTAGGCGCTCAAAGCATAATCCTGCGCGGATAATCCATACTAAGCAGGACTAATCCGCTAGGAGGCATCCATCATGATTGATAATCTCGAAAGTAATTACGATTGCGCAAAGGCAGGATCCGATCTTCAAGAGCTTCAACAGCAATTAAGCTCCTTGCAAAGCAGCGCTGACGGAAGCAAGGAACAGCAAGAGCAGATTCATCGTTTGGAGAACCAAATTCATTTCATCAAGAACAAATGCGATATACGCCCCTGATTTATAGCAGCACGTCGGCACAGCGCTTAGCGTTGTGCTTTTTTAGCGTGTTTACGGTTGACTATAATTATAATTTCCCAAGACGATTTCGTCTAATAATGCTATAATGGGCTTCATTCTTTTAAGGAGGCGTTATTATGAAGTGCACGAATAGAGCCAGGGTACAATACGAAGGGGGTTCGCATCACTGACCCTATAAACTGCGTCCCTCTCTAAGTTAGGGGAATATTTCAGGTGGACCAAAATAAGCAAGCTCATCGTATTGAAAACTCGGAATCTTTTCAACCATTGCTGCCTAATGCCAAGCTGGCTATTGGTTGGTTAAGCTTTCTCGCTTTTTTCAGCGTATTGAACGAATCGGTATTTAATATTGCCTTGCCGGATATTGCATCGTATTTTGGTATTCAGGCGGCATCCGCCAATTGGGTTAATACGGCCTTCATGCTTTCCTTTAGTATCGGCACGGCTGTATATGGAAAAATATCAGACTCCTTCGGGAGCAAAAAGCTTCTGGCGATTGGACTTTTGATCTATTGCGGAGGATCGTTGTTCGGATTTCTCGCTTATCGGTATTTTCCGGCTATGATAGCGGCGCGGTTTATCCAAGGTATTGGAGCTTCCGCCGTCCCCGCTCTCATTATGGTCATAATTACACGTTATATCCACTCCGATCATCGCGGCAAAGCATTCGGAATGATCGGTTCCCTGGTCGCTTTGGGCGAGAGCATCGGACCGGTTTTGGGCGGTCTGGTTACAGAATACGTTCACTGGTCCTTTCTGTACACCATCCCGATGATGACCATTCTTGTACTGCCTTTCCTTTATAAAAAGATGCCTTCTGACGCGCCCGTAACCAAAAATAAAATCGATAGGCTCGGAATAGCCCTGCTAGCCATGGGAACAGCAGGCTTCTCCCTCTGGATGACTCATTTTCACTGGAGCTTTCTTGTTCTCGGCATTCTGATCCTTGTTGGGTTCGTCTCTCATATCAACCGGACCAAACAACCATTTATCGAGCCTGCTTTGCTGCGAAAACGCACCTTTATGGCCAGTATGCTGTCGGGAGGCATTTTGCTTGGATCAGCGGCCGGTTTTCTTGCTATGGTACCTTATATGATGAAGGACGTTCATCAGTTAGCGGCGGGAGCGATTGGCAGCGGAATTATATTTCCGGGCACCGTAGGGGTCATTTTGTTCGGTATGATGGGAGGCGTGCTGGTCGATCGTTGGGGAAATCGTTTTACTCTATCCGCCGGACTGTGCATGATGGTGCTTAGCTTTCTTATTCTGTCCATTTGGCTAGATCAGTCTCCTTGGCTAACGACAGCGATGCTGATTACAACGCTAGGCGGACTCTCCTTTATCAAGACCGTCGTTTCCAATACGGCTGCCGCTTCACTTGAGCCTGAACAAGCAGGAGCCGGGATGGGGATTTTGAATTTCGTTTGCTTCCTGTTTGAAGGCTTCGGTATGGCGCTGGTCGGGGGGATGCTGAGCCAACCATGGCTTGCCTCTCCGCTATGGAATAAGCTTCAGGAATCAAGCGCTTATTTATACAGTCATATATTAGGTATTCTCATCCTCTTCATTCTGATTGGCGGAACGATTTATCTGATAAATTATCGCAGAAGCCGATAGAAGGCTCAAGACCCCGAGACATGTTCTCGCGGGTCTGTTTTTATCTCCCCTGCCAATTGTACAATCAAAAATAAAAACGCCGAATCCCGAAAGATTCGACGTTTGTTATTACGCGTAATAGATCCCTCCGTTTCCCTTTACTCGCGTTAATATAACCGATAACTTACGCATGAGACGGAGGTGACTTTTCCAATTTTATCGCAACATGCTGCTGTGAACACGAGGCTTCTTAACTTTATCCGATAAATTAACAGAACCAGACTCACTCATCGTCTTCAAACGAAGAACCGGCATCCTTTCACGAAACTTTATGCTCAATTCTCAGCTTATCCGCCACCATTGCTATAAACTCACTGTTCGTAGGCTTTGCTTTCGAAATATTGATCGTATATCCGAACAAGTGGCTGATACTGTCGATGTTGCCGCGGGTCCACGCGTATCAAGGCCGCAAGGTGTTCGCTTTCTCTGCGAACAGTGTCCGATAAGTTTTCGAGATCAAATCGTTTGAAAAACGCAATAGCGATAAATTGCGAAATGATTTATCGGAATATGTAGCGTAATATTCATCGATACAAAGGAGCCCGATAAGCATGGCGCAATCTAATAGTAGAAATCAGAAATTTACGTTCATTAATAAAACGGACAGGCCGCTTAAATTCGACCTCGAGCGTGCAATAAACGAATACCTCGCCGTAAAACGGTTAGAAAAACGATCCATTAAGACAATTACGACATATGAGCAAACATTGCGCCAGTTCCAAACGTGGTATAACGAATCTACCGAACATGACTCAATAACCGTTGACACAATGCGTGCTTACATCCACTTCCTTACGTTTGAAAAAAGACGGTGGGATGACCACCCAACGAGTCCGGACGGGGAAGTTGGACTATCCGCTCGCTCCGTCAATAATTTAATGCGCAACTTGAAGGTATTTTTTAACCAACTCGTTAAAGACCGTAAGATATCCTATAACCCTATGGACGGACTTAGCTATCAGACAGAGGATAAAGATACATTCGAGGTTTTTACGGATGAGGAGGTCATTAGATTATTAGATGCGCCAAATAAGCGAATATACACCGGCTTACGCGATCACTGTATGATGCTTGTCCTCGCAGATACTGGACTAAGATGCGGTGAACTAACACACTTAAAAATCTCAGATGTCGATTTAAAACTCCGTCAGATAACCGTGAGAGCAGAGATCGCAAAGACAAATACTACGCGGGTCATTCCAATATCGAAGTTTACCGCCAAAGCGTTGGATAAACTCATATCGTATATGAATGTGAATGAAGATGACTACTTGTGGTTGACGCAATTTGGGGAACGATATTACGCGGACTCTTTTAGTAAGATGCTTAAAAAATACGGTAAAAAAGCGGACATCACTAAAGCAAGAGTGTCACCGCACACATGGCGCCACTATTTCGCAGTAAAGTTTTTAAGATCAGGCGGTGATCCGATTGCATTGGCACGTTTACTTGGACACACGTCTCTAAACATGACGCAGGTATACGTAAAATACTCCCGAACGGACCTTCACGAACAACACGATAAGGCGAGCCCAGTCGCTAACCTTATTGATAATGGTAACGAGCGGAAACGTGGTAAAACACGGTTTAAGTAAATCAAAGAAACGCTAACTTTCACGGAATTAATCCGCAGGTTAGCGTTTTTCTTTCGTAATATATTCGATTACATCGATAAAACACTTTGTGCAACTTGAAGTTTATTTTCTAAGAATGCGATACTATTTTCGAAATATGGTTTCGAATTATTGATCGAGTTAAAATTTCACGTAGACATCTATTATGTCCAGTAACAAAATAGTCCGAACTATGGCAAGACGTTGAAGTCAGTAGCAGAAGGAGTTTATTGTAAATAGTTCGTATTGTGATGGAATAGATTGTAACACGCAAATACGAACTTTCCCGTTCTGTAACACGTCACTATGAACTTTTGCGAAAAGCGCAACTGAAGAAAACCGCTAATTTTTCAAACGTTATTGAGCCGATCATAACGTGCAAATACGAACTAAATCGAGAAATTCCGTAATGAATGTTATAGAGGTTCGGATTAAAGTGGAACTGGACACTTTGCCCGGTAAACATTCGGACGCTATCCGTGTGGTAGGCGTCTTTTTTCGTTTCATAACAGTAGCGTGTCCGATTACAATCGATTGGTATTCCGTAAGTTGATCGCAAGATATCTCCGTCAGACTGCGCCATGCTCTCGTTTACTACGTTACCGTGTTAAAGCGGAATTAGACATAATCGGACGGCTCAGCACGACTAAGCGTCGAATCACCTGCACCGAGCTCTTGGGGCGAAGGCACCTCTTCAAATAGGGGGTTGACGCTGCTTAACGGAGGTATTTCGATGCATAAACGGGTGAATATCGATGTATATCGGGGCTGATACGTGGATAGGACAGCGGATGTGTTCGTATCTGATCGGTACGAATAGCGTAGTGGTGCGGGGTTTCGGCGTTTTGGATGCGAACAGACATATGTATAAAATCCGTATTTTGCGAACATGTTGCGAGTTCAATCGGTTGGAGTGCGTGCCCCCCCCAGGCGGGGTATCGTATAGGTCTCGGTCAGCTGTACCCACGTCGTATATTACGAAAATTCGGTTGGGGGTTGAAAAATTCGCGTAATATTTTTTCTATCCGGGGGGTTAAACGCAAAAAAGGGACGCAGCCATTAGCGGCCACGCCCCGTTGTATTACGCTTCCTTACCGTCGAGCAAGCGATCTAGTTTTTCAAGCGCTAGTGCTCGTTCATGTTCGCTAATCGCGCGCTTCCTTACGTCTTCGGCCGTTTCAACCACGTGCTTATCCGTTAAAAGACCGTAGCGACGCATATAGAGGTCGAGCGCACGAACCGATGGCATTGAATTGTTTCCTCCGCGAACCAGTTTCATTATGCCGGCGTATACCTCTGCGCGGCCAGCTTCGAACTCTTCTTCCGCCAGGCTCGTCATATACGCCCTAAACTCCGATTTCTTCTTCCACTCGTATATTGTAGAGCGTGCAACTCCGCCCATTGCGGCCACCTCATCGATCGGAAGCTTCTTACCGCCGTCCGTTAGCAAGCCGAACTCATTGTCGACCAGTAACTGCGCCACTTTCTTCTGCTGTACTGTTAAATTATCAAAATTCTTCATGTGCATAACTCCTTTTCATAAAATATCGATAGGCTCCCTTTGAATGTGGTAACTCGGTTCTGAGCTTCATGACAGCCTCATAAAACCGCCCAACGTTCCGGTACTGGTTTAATTCCTCGACCGTAGATCCTTCCGAAATCTGCGTATTAATATCCTTAATAAGCGCGATGATGAAGCCAACTTTATACCCGGTAATCCACGCATCAAAGCCACGAGATCTCCCCAATAAACTCGCGCATGTACGGTACTGTTTTAATCGCTTCGGATCGATAACTATGAAATGGCCCGCACGATAAAGCCGCGCTATTTCCAGACAAACCTCCACGAAGCTATCCAATCGATCCATCAGCGTTAATGTCAGTTCATCCGACAGCTTCCGCTTGTGTTTCGGAGGGTCCGGAGATAAACCGCGCTCAATCCGATGCTGTCGTATCCGTTCTGTTAAGTCGGCAATGTCTGCCTTAATTTTTTCTAGTCCGTCTGCCATCCACAAACCTCCGTAAATAAAATAGGAGCCGCACTCCGCCAGCTCCTCCGTTTCTTTATTGCGGCATCGCCCCCACATGACGCTGTAATTCTCGGGCTAATTCGCCTGCGATCCTCTCGATGTCTGCGTTTTCCCGAATAACAGTATCGTTCATCGTGACATTGACCGTTATATCGCCGCTTTTTCTGCCGCTTCGGTACTCTTCCGCTTGTGGCGCAGG
>NZ_BAABJG010000033.1:0-726 GCF_039543185.1 Paenibacillus vulneris
ATAAGAACGTTCAGTTGGACAACGCCCTCTTGCCGTGCCGCTGTCCGTAACGCTCTCTGTAACGCAACATGAGCACAATAACTTTCGTCAAACCGCCTCTCACCGTGCGTAAAGTAAACATCGCTTGCTTTAACGCCCTCATAGTTCACGAGCAACCAAGCATAGACCGCCCCCCGATCATCCGCAGCGCTTGCGATATATAGCGTGTAGTTCATAAATGTACGTCCCCCCTCTCTATTACAACGTTTAAACGGCCGCTATAACCGTACTCCCGCGCTCGATCGCATCGTTGGTTATCCTCAACAGGTCCGGGACGACGCGGTAAAGACGCGGTTTATGGCTCAACTTAACCTCTATCCCGCGACCGGCCGCCAGCAGTCCGATTTCCTTTTCGAGCGACCTCTTACGCATAAATGAACCCGATGAGCTCCGGATAATAATTAGCTTTGTACCTGGTCGTGCTGTCTGGACGATATCCGCAGCTACTACGGGTACTGACTGCCGAATTGAGCCGGCCGCTACGTCGTATAAGCCGCTGATTACAGCGTAGGGCCCATAGCTTACATGAACGTCATCTATCCGGCTCCGCGTTGATAGCTGGACACCGACGGCAACTTTTCCGGAGTCTAGCCGGTGAAAAGCGCAGTCGGCGTACGTGACTTCGTAGTCCGCGAACATACGGATTAGCCCTCGTGGATGACGTAGACGTTAGTAGCGCGCAAGCCC
>NZ_BAABJG010000034.1:0-789 GCF_039543185.1 Paenibacillus vulneris
AGTCGTAACAAGGTAGCCGTATCGGAAGGTGCGGCTGGATCACCTCCTTTCTATGGAGTCCATGATGACTGCAGGTCATCGGACATAAAGAAACTGATTAACAGTTGCAAAATAGTTGACAACTGACATGGCTTTGCCTATGTAACAGTTGCAACACCATTCACTCGTTGCTCAGTTTTGAGAGGACAAAGGTCCCCAAAAAGTGAAGAGAAGCGCTGTAGCGTATTCCTAATACTTTCCGGGGAGCCCCGAAATACTCTCAAGCTTGCTGGAAAAACTTGATGCTTGCATCGGTTAGTACAGCATGTTAAGATAGTCTTCCTGCTGTTGAGCAGGAGCGATTGTTCCTTGAAAACTAGATATGGAAATACAATGCGTAGAGCAATACAACGTGTATTAGCATGGTTAAGCTAATAAGAGCACACGGAGGATGCCTAGGCGCTAGGAGCCGAAGAAGGACGTGGCGAACGACGATATTGCCTCGGGGAGCCGTAAGCAGGCTTTGATCCGGGGATGTCCGAATGGGGAAACCCAGCTGAGGTAATACTCAGTTACTCACATCTGAATACATAGGATGTGCAGAGGCATACGAGGGGAACTGAAACATCTAAGTACCCTCAGGAGAAGAAAACAAAAGTGATTCCGTCAGTAGCGGCGAGCGAAAGCGGAATAGCCCAAACCAGAGGGCTTGCCCTCTGGGGTTGTGGGACGTCAATATGCGAAAAGTTGGTTAGGTGAAGCAGTCTGGAAAGGCTCACCATAGGGGGTAAAAGTCCTGTAGCCAAAAAT